>DASSRO010000026.1:0-16854 GCA_035701745.1 Candidatus Sulfotelmatobacter sp.
CATGAGCCTCACAGAACAGATTCAGAAGGACATCGTCACCGCGATGAAGGCAAAAGAAGAAGCGCGCCTCTCCACGCTGCGCATGGTCAAGAGCGCCTTGCACCTTCGCCAGGTGGAAAAGATGGCGCCGCTCGACGACAAAGAATCGCAGGCCGTGCTGGCCATGCTCATCAAGCAGCGCAAGGACTCCGTGGAGCAGTTCACCCGCGGCGGACGCCAGGAAATGGCCGACAAAGAAGCCGCGGAGATCACGGTGATCGAATCCTATCTGCCGAAGGCCGCCGGCGAGGCGGAAGTAGTCGCCGGAGTCAAGGCCGCCATCGCCGAAATGGGCGCGCCCACCATGAAAGACATGGGCACCGTCATGAAGACCGCCATGGCGAAATTCAACGCCGCAGGCATGCGCGTCGATGGAAAGATGGTGAGCGAAATCGTGAAGAAAGAACTGGCAGGGAAGTAGCAGTACTTGCAATGCACGTGTGGGGACAGCCGCCTCGGCTGTCCGTCGAGCGCAGCTCGACTCTTCTTTACTTGCTCCGCTGCAATTCCCGATAGGCTTCGCTCTTCGAGACTCCCCGCTCCTTCGCGACTTTCTTCAGCGCGGACTTCTCGTCGACTTTCTCTTCCGCCATGATCTGCTCGACCCTCTGCCGCACCGACAGGCGGCGGGCGGGGTCGCCCGCCTCCACACGAGCATCTTCGGGCTCCGCTTTGCCGATCAGCAGCGTGATCTCGCCCTTGACCGCCGCGCGTGAGCGCAGGTCTTCCAGCACCTCGCCGGCGCGCCCACGCAGAAACTCCTCGTGCAGCTTGGTGACTTCGCGCGCCACTACCACGTGGCGGGCCTCTCCCAAGACTTCGCAGATATCGGCCAGCGTCTCGACTGCCCGGTGCGGCGCCTCATAAAAAACCTGCGTGCGCGGGGAAGTCTTGATCGCCTCCAACGCCGCCCGCCGCTCTCCGCGTTTGGCCGGCAGAAATCCGCTGAAGCGGAACGAATCGGTCGGCATGCCGCTCGCCACCAGCGCCGCCAGAAACGCCGACGCCCCCGGAACCGGCACCACCGGCACGCGATGCCGAATCGCCAGCGAGATCAAACGGTATCCCGGATCGGAAATTCCCGGCATGCCAGCGTCGGTCACCAGCGCCACGCTCGCGCCCTCCTGCATCTCTTTGACCAGTTCGGCTGAGCGCGTCATCTCGTTGTGTTCGTGATAGCTGGTTGTGCGCGACGCGATCGCATAGTGATTCAGCAGCTTCTGCGTTTGCCGCGTGTCTTCGCAGGCAATCACGTCCACTTCCTTCAGCACGCGCAGCGCCCGCAGCGTGATGTCCTCCAGATTTCCAATCGGCGTGCCGACTAAATAGAGCGCCGGTCCCGCGGCTTTCTCCCCTCGATCGGATCTCGCCCCACTTTCAGGTTCCGAATCGTCGAATTCCAGATCCGTATCCGTCATGGCCGGAGTCTACCACCGCCGAAGCCGCTAAACTTTAGTCTTCCCTTCGTGAACCTCAGTGCCCTCCGTGGTTGGCGCTTTTGTTTTATACAAGTCGATGAAGGTCCCGGAATTGACGTCACCGCGCCCCGCCCCTAAAATCAATATGAAACTGAGTTGTTCCTCACAACCGTCTCACACTCATGCCTCTTTACGAATACGAATGCAAGAAGTGCGGTCACCGCTTCGAAAAAATCCAGAAGTTTTCTGACAAGATGGTCAAGACCTGCCCCAAGTGCGGAGGCCAGGTCGAGCAAATGATCTCCGCGCCCGCTGTGCAGTTCAAGGGCTCCGGCTGGTACGTCACCGATTACGCCAAGAAGTCCTCATCACCCGGCAGCAGCGGAGATTCGAAGGACAAGAAAGACGACAAGCCCAAGTCGGAGGGCGCGAAAGAAGGCTCATCCAAGGAAAGTGCGCCCAAGGAGAGCTCGTCGAAGGAAAGCTCCTCAAAAAATACGAAGGAAACTTCCCGCAAAGGTTCCGGCCGTCACAAATAAGAACGGCTGCGAATTCTCCGCAGCCGCCATCTCTGATCACTGGCCACTGACTACTGCCCTATTTCAGTTCCCGCTCAAACTGATCGAGAATCATGGTGAAAAGATGCACCCGCGCATCTTTCCCTGCGATGCTGTGGGTCTTGTCGGGATAGATCATCAGCCGAAACTGCTTGCCCGCATTGATGAGCGCATTGACCATCTGAATACTATTCTGAAAATGCACGTTGTCGTCGCTGGTGCCGTGCACCAATAGCAGCGCCCCGTGCAACTTGTCGGCGTCCTGGGTCACGTCCGACTGCACGTATCCGTCTTTATCATCCTTGAGCAGGCCCATGTAGCGTTCGGTGTAAATCGAGTCATAGTTCAACTGATCGGTGACGGGAGCGACGGCCACACCCGCGCGAAAGCGATCCGAATGCGTCATGGCATACAGCGTCATCGAGCCGCCATTCGACCATCCCCAAATCGCCACGCGATCCCTATCGAGCTGCGGATACTGCGCCAGCAACTGATCGAGCGCGGTCAGCTGGTCCTTCAATTCGACTGCGCCAAACTCGTGCCGGATTGCAGTCTGGAACTTGCGATCGCGTCCGGGTGTCCCGCGATTGTCCACCGCGAAAACCGCGAAGCCCTTGCGGGAAAGAATTTCGTCGAACGCGTCAGGCGATCCCTTCCTCACCATCTGCGCCGCCGGACCTCCATAGATGTTCACGATCAGCGGAATCTTGGCGCCCGCGGCCGCGTCCGGGGGCAGCAGTAACCGCCCGTATAAGGTAGTCCCATCGTCGGCCTTGAATTCCAAGAACTTCGGCGCGCGCAACCCGTATTCGGCAATTGTGTCGCGCGCCTTCCACACCGGATGGCAATCTGCTCCCACCGCACACAACGTGGTCGTCATCGAAGTCTGCGGACCAAAAAATGTATGGCTGTAGTGTTTCCCGTCGTCGCTGAATTTCGCGGAGTGAATGCCCTCTTCCGTGGTCAGCGCTTTGAATCCCGTGCCGTCTAACTGCACCGAAAAAATTTGCATCTGCCGCGGATCATCTTTGTTGGCTGCGAAAAACACCGTGCCCGCAGCCTCGTCCACGCCCTCGACCCCCATCACTTCGAAGTCGCCCTTGGTGAGTTGCCTCTCCAGCTTGGCTTCCGCCGCCATCGGATTCTGCTTGTCAAAGCTGTAGAGATAAAGGTGCATGTTCCCGTCGCGCCAGCTCGGCCACAAAAACTCCGCACTCGATTTCAGGAAGCGCACTTCCACGTGCTCGAAGTCGATCCAGGCTCCAGGCGTGGTTTCCGTCAGCACGATGCGCGACTTCCCCGACTTCGCGTCGACGAAATACAAATCCATCTTGTCCTCGGTCCGGTTCAACACCTCCGCCCAAATCACTCCCGCGCCCACCCAGCCGAATCGTGGGATGTACGAATCCTGTTCACTGGGCAGCGAAATCCACCGCACCTTGCTCTTATCCGCCTCCACCACTCCCAGCTTCACGACAGGATTGGGATCGCCGACCTTGGGATACTTCTCGTTTTCCACGTTGGGATGGGTCGGCAGCCAATCTGTGATCGGATACGTCGGCACCTTGCTTTCGTCCATGTGCAAAAACACAATTTCCTTGCTGTCGGGCGACCAGAAATAATTGCTGCGCACTCCCAACTCTTCCGCATAGACCCAATCGATATCGCCGTTGAACAAATCTTCGCCGGTATCTTTGGTCAACTGCTTCTCGTCTTTCCCGTTGACCGGACGAACGTACAAGTTGTGCTTGCGTAGATAAGCCACGTGCCCGCCATCGGGCGAAAACTTCGGATCGCCGCTGGGATCGGGAGCGGAGGTGAACTGCACGGCCGTCGCGCTTTCCAGGTCGTAGAGCCAAAGCTGGCCTTGCGAATCGAAGATTAAATGCCGCGAATCCGGCGCCCATAAATACGCTGCAACGTGATAGCGGGTGCGCCGTTCTTTCTCCCGCTCGTTCTTCACGACCTTATTCAAATCCGGGTCGAGCGATGCCAGCTTGGCTGCGCTGACCAGCACTCTTTTGTCGCCGGTAGCGGCGTCCACGTACCACAGCTCGCCCTTCTCGCCCTTTTCATTGCGCTGCACAAAGGTGAGCTTGGTGCCGTCCGGACTCCATTCCACCGTCTCTGGCCCGCGTCCACCGAGTCCGCCTGGCTGATAAATAGTTTCGACGGTGAGGGGCTTGGTAGGCGTACTTTGCGCCGTTGAAACCACGACGCCGAAAATAAGTGCGAACACGGCAATGCCGGAGAAGAGAACAATCTGTCGTTTCAAGAAATAGCCTCGCAGGTAACAATTGACAGCAGACCACAACGCGAATCATCGAGTGTACACCGCCGTGGTGGGGAGAGAAAAAGCATTCACCACGAAGGACACGGAGTTTCACCGAGGAAACACAACTTACTTCAGTCTTCCCTTCCTGAACCTTCGTGTCCTTGGTGGTGAATGGTTTTCCTGAAGTGCATGCGTCTATAATCGACGCGCCCATGTCACTGACCTCCGGCACGAAACTCGGTCCTTACGAAATTCTTGCTCCGCTCGGCGCCGGCGGCATGGGGGAAGTCTATCGGGCCCGCGATTCCCGGCTTGATCGCATCGTCGCCCTCAAAGTTCTTCCCGCGTCTTTCTCGGCGGATGCCGAGCGCCTGCGCCGCTTCGAGCAGGAGGCTCGCTCCGTCGCCGCGCTCAACCATCCCAACATCCTCGCGGTGCACGACATCGGAACCCACGATGGCGCTCCCTACATGGTTTGCGAGCTGTTGGAAGGCGACACGCTGCGTGCGCGCCTCCACGGTGGCGCCCTATCGTCCCGGCGTGCGGTCGAGCTCGCGACCCAGATTGCGGAGGGCCTGGCCGCGGCACATGAAAAGGGAATCGTTCATCGCGACCTGAAACCCGAAAATATTTTCCTCACCAAAGATGGCCGGGTAAAGATTCTCGACTTCGGCCTCGCCAAGATTGCGCGCGGCGGCTCGGAGCCCAATGCCTCGCAAACTCTGACCTCAGCCGATGTCGCTCTTACCGAGGCCGGACAAGTTCTCGGCACTGCCGGCTACATGTCGCCGGAACAGGTGCGCGGCATGGGCGTCGATCACCGTTCCGACATCTTCGCCTTCGGCTCGATCTTCTTCGAGATGCTCAGCGGCAGGCGCGCCTTCGGTCGCGAAACTGCGGCGGAAACCATGACCGCAATTCTCAAGGAAGATCCTCCAGATCTGACCGAACTGAATCGCAACATCTCGCCCGCGCTGGAACGGATCACCCGCCACTGCCTGGAAAAAAGCCCCGAGCAGCGGTTTCAGTCGGCTCGCGATCTCGCTTTCGATCTTGAGGCCCTTTCTCATTTCTCGGGATCTACCGCGAAGATCGTTGCCCAGCCCAGCGCGATGCAGAGACTGCGCCGGTTTCAGTTGCCGATCACTCTGCTGATCGTGGCGCTGGGCGCTGGACTCGGTTACCTCCTCGGCCACCGCGCCAAGCCTTCTTCCGAGATCACCTACCACCAGCTGACCTTCCGCAAGGGCACTGTGCTCAGCGCACGTTTTGCGCCTGACAATCGCACCGTCATTTACAGTGCGGCGTGGGGAGGCAGTCCTCCCGAACTTTTCTCAACGCGGCAGGATAGCATCGAGTCGCGCCCGGTTGGCCTGAGCCAGGTCGACCTTTTCGGAATCTCTTCCCAGGGAGAACTCGCGGTTTCGTTAAAGCCCACTCCCCTTCCGGGATTTTTCGGAACCGAAGGCACTCTCGGCCGGACACCGCTCACCGGCGGAACCGCCCCGCGCGAGATGCTGGAAAACGTAGAGTGGGCCGATTGGTCTTCCGACGGTTCGAAACTCCTCGTTGTGCGGACCGTCGAAAACGAAAACCGCATCGAGTATCCGGCGGGCAAGGTTGTGTATAAGGCTGCGGTGCCGGTCTGGATCAGCCATCCGCGACTCTCGCGCGACGGCAAGCGAATCGCTTTTTGCCAGCATCCTGTACGAGGCGATGATCGAGGCGCGGTTATGATCATCAATTCCGACGGGAGCGGCGCCTCGAGGTCTTACGGCGATTTCTCCAGTTTGTATGGCCTCGCCTGGTCCCCCAAAGACGATGAAGTCTGGTTCACCGCCGATCCCACTGTCACCACCATCGCCCGCCGCCTCATGGCCGTAAACACGTCGGGAGCGTTCCGCCTGCTCGCCGCAGCGCCGGGCGATTTGACCTTGCACGATGTTTCTGCCGATGGCACGGCCGTCATCGCGATTGATGACCGGGAACGCAAGATCTTCTTCACCGATTCCAAGACCCAGGAGAGAGAACTTACCTGGCTCGACCGGGCGGTGCTCGTAGCCCTTTCCCAGGACGGAAAGCTCGTGCTATTTCACGAAGGCGGAAAAGGCGGAGGATCGCACGGTACAATCTTCCTGCGCAAAACGGACGGATCTGCCGCTATCCGGCTCGGCGAAGGATACGGTGGCGGCCTCTCGCCGGACCAGAAATGGGTGCTCGATACGATCCCGGTGATCCCTCCTCGCTTCGCGCTTATTCCCACTGGCGCAGGCGAAGCCGTGGAACTTAAGCCTCCCGGCATCGAGAACGTTGCTCCCTTGGGATTTGCCGCCGATAGCCGGCGCGTCGTCCTGCTTGCCAACGAGCCCGGACACAAAGGCCGTTTCTACGCATTCGATCCCGCCTCGGCGAAGCTGCAACCTCTCACGGCGGAAGGCACGCGCGGGATGGTGACGCCTGACGGAAAATTCCTGCTCGTGCGCAGCGATAAGCCGCTTCCTGACCTCATTCCGGTGGATAGTGGTTCGCCTCCCCGCGAAATAAAAGGTCTGCAGCCGAACGATCGGCCCATCCAGGTCATCGACAACGGAAAAGCCGCATTGATCGTCAGTCCCAACGGCATGACCGCCACCGTCTACCGTCTTAATCTCGACTCTGGTGCCCGGCAACTCGTCCGTACCCTCGAAATGCACGACCCCACCGGCGGCTTTGGCGTCACTCGCGTCTTGGCCACGCCTGACGGACAGGCCTTCGTCTTCAACACTCTGCGCGATCTCTCGGAGCTTTACCTGCTTCAAGGTCTGAACTGACATCTCTCAGCGCTTCTGCTCCCCCTGAAATCACGCTTCTCTACATGCTAGAATCAAGGATACGCAATGCTTCCCGATATAGAAAATCTGCTGAAGCTGCAGGAGACCGACAAGGAAATCCGCCGCCTGCAGGATGAAGTCGCCGAATTCCCCAAACGCGTCGCCGTAATCGAGCAAAAACTGGCAGGAACGAAGGCCCAGCTCGAGAAAGCCCAGTCCGCGGTGAAAGCCGATGAAGCGGCGCGCCGCAAGTACGACAGTACGATTAACGATCTCCGGGGCAAAATCTCCAAGTACCGCGACCAATCTCTCGACGTCAAAACCAACGATCAATACAAAGCCCTGCTGCACGAGATCCAGTTCGCCGAGAAGGAAATCGCCGCCAACGAAGACAAAATTCTCGAACTGATGGTCAATGCCGACACTCGCGACAAGGAAGTCAAAGTCGCACAAGCCGAGCTCAAAGCCGAGACCGCCGAAATCGAAAAGGAAAAAGAAGAGGCCCGCCAGCTTACCGCCAAGGACGAAAAGCTTCTCGCCGAATGGCGCGCCAAGCGCGATCAGATTCGCACCGGCATCGACCCGGACCTTCTCCGCCACTTCGAGCGCGTTTCCAAGTTTCGCGGCAGCGGCATCGCCGAAGTTCGCGATCAGAAATGTATGGCGTGCCGCGTGATGCTTCGTCCCCAGACTTACAACGAAGTTCGCTCCGGCCAGCAGACCATTGTTTGCGACTCCTGCCAGCGCATCCTCTATTTCAATCCGGCCGAGGAGATGGCCGACGTAAAGCCTTCCACCACACGTGCCAAACGCCATCACCCCAAAATCGACGCTTCCCAGGCTTGGTACTATCGCCCCGAATTCAACGGAATCGGCGAAGTCTTTCTTTGCCTGACGAATGCGCGAGGCCGGGCCAGCCGCCGAGTCTACGACGTTCACACCGGACGCCTGATCGGCGACATCCTGATCCGCGAAGGCGACTACCGCCAAGCCTTCCCCGAGGACATCACCGGCGCCACCCGGCTCAACGGTGGATGGACCGAAGACGAACTCGACGCCTTCGGCACCGAACTCCCCATGGTCGCGCTGGACTCGCTTCGCTTCGATCTGGACCTGGCCCGCCACGAAGCCTCCGCCGGCTCGCACGCCAAGCCGCAAGTCCCCGCCACTCCCACGGAGCAAGCCGCCAGCTAAGGTTCCTGCGTAGCGTCAGCCGCCTCGGCTGTCAGGGTTTTGACCTTGCCCGTGTGGGACCGGGCCCATTGGCCCGGTCGTCGAGCGAAGCTCGACGGTTTTGTTCTGGTTATGCCTGCCCTTGGCACAGCACCGAACCCTCATCCATTTAAGATGACACCATGCCGAAAGACTCCGTACCGACTGTAAAAATCTCCCCCCGCGGCGCCTCCCGCCTGAAAGCCGGACACGTCTGGGTCTACCGTTCTGACGTAGTCTCCAGCGACGGCATCCTACCCGGCTCTCTGGCCCGCGTCTCCGACCACCGCGGCAAACTCCTCGGCACCGCGCTCTATTCCAGTTCCTCGCAAATTGCCATCCGCATGCTGTCGCATGACGTCATCGCCGATTTCCCCGGCCTGCTTCGCCAGCGAATCGCCAATGCCATTGCCTATCGCGAGTCTCTCGTCCGCGACACCGACGCCTACCGCGTCATCTTCAGTGAAGCCGATTTCCTGCCAGGCCTGATCGTCGACCGCTACAACGAAATTCTTTCCCTGCAAATCCTCACTCAGGCAATGGACGCGGCCTCGGTTCGCGAGACGATCCTGGCGGAGCTGACGACCCACCTCCACCCCGCCTCCATCATAGAGCGCGTCGATCCGCGCGTTCGCGAATTGGAATCTCTGCCTCCACGCTCCTCCGGCCTGCTGCAAGGCGAAAAGGCTGCCACCAGGTTCACCATGAACGGCGTGCAGTTCCTCTACGACGCCCTCGAAGGCCAGAAAACCGGAGCCTTCCTCGACCAGCGCGAGAATTACGCCGTCGCCGCCCGCTATGCCAAAGGCGACGCCCTTGACGTCTTCTGCTATCAGGGAGGCTTCGCCCTCCACCTTGCCCGGCACTGTTCGCAGGTTACCGGAGTCGATAGCTCGCGTCCCGCCCTCGAAGTTGCCGACCAGAATGCCGCGCTCAACTCGGAGCTTCTCAAAGGCAAGGAAATCGAGTGGATCGAAGCCAACGCCTTTGACCTGCTCAAAGACTACTCGGCTTCGGACCGCCGCTACGACACCATCGTCCTTGACCCGCCCGCCTTCGCTAAGAGCAAGCGCGATCTCGACGCCGCCCTCCGCGGTTACAAGGAACTCAACCTCCGGGCCCTGAAGATGCTTCGCCCCGGCGGCCTTCTGGTGACCTGCTCTTGCTCCTACCACGTCAGCCAAGCCGCCTTCCTCGAAATGCTGGCGGATGCCGCCCTCGATGCCCACCGCACGCTGCGTCTTCTCGAAGTGCGAGGCCAGTCCAAAGACCACCCGGTCCTGCTAAATGTCGCGGAAACAGCCTATTTGAAGTGCATCGTGGCCGCTGTAAGCTGATGAAATTAAACGTTATTTATTAGTTGACAACAACACGCTCAACTTTTATGCTTCTTTTACGATAATGCAGCGTCTAATACTCGTGACCGCCCAAAGATCAACTTTGGAGGCCGGTCCCGAAACTGATGAACCCAAA
The DNA here is from genome assembly GCA_035701745.1 of Candidatus Sulfotelmatobacter sp. Taxonomy (GTDB): domain Bacteria; phylum Acidobacteriota; class Terriglobia; order Terriglobales; family Acidobacteriaceae; genus Sulfotelmatobacter. The sequence continues at coordinate 9,785 of DASSRO010000026.1, forward strand.
TTTCCGAAGGAGGATTTAGCCATGACCGTTTTAACCCGTTGGGAGCCATTTCGTGAGTTTGCCACCCTGCAGGACCGCATCAACCGAGTATTCCGCGATTCCTACAGCGGTGCCCAGGATGACTCTCTCACCACCTCGAGCTTTGCCCCTGCCGTTGACGTCTACGAAGACGAGCACAAAGTCACCTTGAAGATTGAAGTGCCCGGAATCGACGAGAAAGACATTGATGTTCGCGTGGAGAACAACACCCTCACCGTGCACGGCGAGCGCAAGATCGAGAAGGAAGAGAAAGAAGAAAACTACCGCCGCGTGGAGCGCCAGTATGGCAGCTTCACCCGCACCTTCACTCTGCCCCAGACCGTAGACACCGAGAACGTTGCGGCGACCTACGACAAGGGCGTGCTGAAGATCAATCTGCCCAAAAAGGCCGAAGCCAAGCCCAAGCAGATCAAAGTCAACGTTAGCACCGAGAAGGGCGAGAAGACCCTGGAAAGCAAAGGCCCCAGCAAAGCGGCGTAATCAGCTCACGTAGGGGCGGACGCATTCGTCCGCCCCGCGAAGGCGAAGCCGAGCGGTTCTGTGCAAGCGCTTATCGTGGAAGAGCGGCGCTTCAGCGCCGCGTAAGAGGCAAGCAACACGCGGGCTTTAGTCCCTGAGGTCCACGGGAGGCGGCAGAACCTGGCCGCCTCCTTAAACTTTTTTGCTCACGAAATTTCGTACTCGACTAATTTGAACCCGAAAGCAACACTCGGAGAATCAAATCACTCAATTATTAAATTTCACAATTACTGAACTCGAGGTTCCCCATGCCCATCCGTTGGGACAAATTTACCGTTAAAGCGCAGGAAGCCGTCCAGCGCGCGAACGAGCTCGCCTCCGAGCACGGCAACCCGGAACTGTTGCCGCTGCACTTGCTCGCCGCTTTGCTCGAAGATAAGGAAGGCATCGTACCGCCCGTGCTCGAAAAGATCGGCATTGGTCCGCAAGCCGTGCTCGCGGAGGTTTATGCCGAGCTGGAAAAACTTCCCAAGGTTTCCGGAAGCGCGGCGCAAGCCACGCTCTCCAACGAGGCGAACAAGCTGCTCGATCAGGCGTTCAAAGAAGCGTCGAATTTCAAGGACGAATACGTTTCCACCGAGCACCTGCTGCTCGCGGTCACGCATCTCAAGCGCGATGCCGCGCAACAGATCCTGGCCCGCCACGGCGCCACCTATGATGCGATCCTGAAAGCCCTCACCGTGGTTCGCGGCTCGCAAAAAGTTACCGACCAGAATCCCGAGGCCAAGTATCAGGCGCTGGAGCGTTACGCTCGCGACCTGACCGAGCAGGCCCGCCGCGGCAAGCTCGATCCCGTCATCGGTCGCGATGAGGAAATCCGCCGCGTTGTCCAGGTTCTTTCCCGCCGCACGAAAAATAATCCCGTGCTCATTGGCGAGCCCGGTGTCGGCAAGACCGCTATTGTCGAAGGCCTCGCGCAAAGAATCATCTCCGGCGACGTGCCTGAAGTGTTGAAGAACAAGCGCGTAGTCGCGCTCGACCTCGGCGCGATGTTGGCCGGTGCAAAGTATCGCGGCGAGTTCGAAGACCGCCTCAAAGCCGTTCTCAAGGAAATTGAAGACTCGCAGGGCCAGGTCATTCTCTTCATTGACGAGTTGCACACGCTGGTCGGCGCCGGCGCCGCCGAAGGGGCCATCGACGCCTCCAACATGCTCAAGCCCGCGCTGGCTCGCGGCGAACTGCGCGCCATCGGCGCCACCACGCTCAACGAGTACCGCAAGTACATCGAAAAAGATGCGGCGCTCGAACGCCGATTCCAGATTGTCTTCGTCGGCGAACCCAATGTCGAAGACACCATCTCGATCCTTCGCGGCCTGAAAGAAAAATACGAGGTGCATCACGGCGTGCGCATCAAGGACTCAGCCATTGTCGCCGCGGCCACGCTCTCGCACCGCTACATCACCGATCGCTTTCTGCCGGACAAGGCCATCGACTTGATCGACGAAGCCGCCGCCTCGCTCCGCATCCAGATCGATTCGCTCCCGACCGACATCGACCAGCTCGAGCGCAAAGCCATGCAGCTGGAAATTGAAAAGCAGGCTTTGAAGAAAGAAGACGATGCGAACTCGCGCGACCGCCTCTCGGTCATCGAGAAGGAACTCGCCGAACTTCGCGAGAAATCCAACACGCTCAAGGCCAGCTGGAAAAAAGAAAAAGATCTCATCGCCAAAGTTCGCGCGCTCAAAGAGCAAATCGAAAAACTGAAAGTCGAAGAGCAAGCCGAAGAGCGCAAAGGCAATCTGCAACGCGTCGCCGAAATCCGCTATAGCCTGATTCGCCAGGCCGAAGAGGAGCTGGCCAAACTCAGCAAGCAGATGGAGACGCAAGGCGGCACGCGCATGCTGAAAGAAGAGGTCGACGAAGAAGACGTTGCGCGCATCGTCTCCAAGTGGACCGGAATTCCGGTTTCAAAAATGCTCGAAGGCGAAGTAAAGAAGTTGGTCACAATGGAGGAGCGCCTGCGCCAGCGCGTCGTTGGACAAGATGCAGCCTTGGAGCGCGTATCCAACGCCATTCGCCGTTCGCGCGCTGGACTTAGCGATCCCAAGCGCCCCATCGGTTCGTTCATCTTCCTCGGTCCAACCGGAGTCGGAAAGACCGAACTGGCTCGCGCCCTTGCCGAATTTCTATTCGACGATGAGCACGCCCTGCTCCGCATCGACATGTCCGAGTACATGGAAAAGCATTCGGTCGCGCGCCTGATCGGCGCTCCTCCGGGCTATGTGGGTTACGAAGAAGGTGGACAGCTCACCGAGCAAGTGCGTCGTCGTCCATACGCGGTGATTCTTTTCGACGAGATTGAAAAGGCGCATCCCGACGTGTTCAACGTTCTGCTGCAGATGATGGATGACGGCCGCTTGACCGACGGCAAAGGCCGCATCGTCGATTTCAAAAATACGATCATCATCATGACCTCGAACATCGGCTCGAGCTACCTGCAGGCCGAAAATATTCGCACGCCCGAAGAGTTCGAGAAAGCCAGCGAGCAGGTCCAGGAACTGCTGCATACGCATTTCAAGCCGGAGTTCCTGAACCGGGTTGACGACATCATCGTCTTCCGCCCGCTTGGCAAAGAGCAACTGGTGCGCATCATCGAACTGCGCCTGGAAGACGTTCGCCGGCTTCTGGCCGATCGCAAGATTTCGCTCGAGCTCACGGACGCGGCCAAGGACCTGCTGTTCACGCAGGGCTACGATCCGAACTTTGGCGCGCGGCCGCTGAAGCGCGCCATCCAGAAATTGATACAAGACCCGCTGGCACTTAAGATTCTCGACGGTGAAATCCTGCACGGCGATCACGTCATCGTCGACTCCGACAAGAAAGCCGGCAAGATGCGCTTCCAGGTAAGCAAACGCGTAGGCGAAAAAGAGCCGGCAAAAGCGAAACGCTGAAACTCTGTGCGGGTCGAGCGACGCTCACGTAGCGGCAGCCGCCTCGGCTGTCAGCAGTGCGCGAAGCTCGGCCAAGCCTTCATTTCAAGCTGAAGCTCTCGATCACCGCCGGAGCCTGTGCCAAATACCAGGCAGCAGCGGCGTAGAGCGCAATCTGCAGCCCGTACCACAACAATGGCGCGCCTATTTCCGCCTGTGAAATTTTCGGTACGAGTGATGCGACGCTGACCACCATCACCGCCATTGCGGCCCGGCGCGCCCAGTTGTGCAGACGAAACAGCCCCCAACCGACCACCGCCCAGCCAGTCCCAACCAACAGCACCATGTAAGGTCCGGCGAGTTCGAGTCCGTACATGAATGGGGACGCGCTCATCAAGGACACGGCGTTTGGCGCGAACAGTTTCACCATGCCAACCGCCCAGAGAAAAATCGCGGCCAGAACGAAGAGCGCCGAGATGGCAGTCACAACCGCCGGCCGCTGCATGCTCCTCTGTGTTTCTCCGTGCCCTCTGTGGTGAATGTTTACGCCAGGTCGAACAACAGCACTTCCGCGTCTTCGGTGCCTTTGATGCTCACCGTCTTTTCGTTGCTGATGGCCGCGCCATCGCCTTGTCCCAGCTTCTTGCCATTGAGTTCCACCCCGCCCCGTGCGACTTGCAGCCAGCCGTGACGCCCCGCGCCGAATTCGTGAGCGACTTCTTCGCCGGGCTTCAGCAACGTGACGTACAGCTTCGCGTCCTGATTAATCTTCACCGATCCCTCAGTGGCGTCAGGCGAAGCGATCAGGCGCAACCGCCCGCGCTTTTCATTTTCAGGAAATGACTTCTGCTCATAGCTCGGCGGCAAAGCCGTCTTCTCCGGCAAAATCCATATCTGCAGCAAATGCACCTCGTCAGTTGTCGACGGATTGAATTCGCTGTGGCGAATGCCGCTGCCCGCGGTCATGCGCTGTCCATCGCCGGGCAAAATCACAGATCCGGTCCCCAGGCTGTCTTTGTGTTCGAGCTTGCCCTCGAGAACGTAGGTAATGATTTCCATATCTCGATGCGGGTGCGTAGGAAAACCCGCGTTGGGCGCAACCCAGTCTTCGTTGATAACGCGCAGCGACCGGAACCCCATCCACTTGGGATTCCAGTAATCGTTAAAGCTGAAAGTGTGGTGTGTTTTCAGCCAGCCGTGGTTTCCCCCGCCGCGTTCCTGGCTGCGAAGAATTTGAATCATGAGTTCTCCCGTATTAATCAACTGATAAACATTGGATGCTGCAGCGCCCGAAAAGTTCCAAGCCCCACGTAGGGGCGGACGCATTCGTCCGCCCGCGAAGGCGAAGCCGAGCGGTTCATATTATTTGCGGCGGCCCGCGCCGTACTCGCCGCGTCGGTCTGTGGCACACTGAACCTATGCACCGGCTGACCCTCGGCGACTTTGAACTTAGCGTTTTTTCTGATGGCACTTATCCCCTCGACGGCGGCGCTTTTTTCGGCGTGGTGCCCAAGGTGATGTGGTCGCGCAAGGTCGCGGCAGACGACAGAAACTACGTCACCGCCGGCCTCAACTCGCTGCTCATTCGAACCCAAACGGCACGAGCCGGCAAGCAGACCGTGCTGATCGAAACCGGCATGGGCAACAAGCTCTCCGAGCGCATGATCAAGTTCTATGGCCAGCCCGCGAAGCTGCTCGACAATCTTGCCGCGGCTGGCGTCGCGCCCGAAGATGTCGACATCGTTATCAATTCGCATCTGCATTTTGACCACTGCGGATGGAACACTGTTCGCGACAAAAACGGCAAGATCGTTCCAACCTTCCCGCGCGCCAAGTACTACGCGCCCGAAGGCGAATGGCAGTACGCACGCCGTCCCAGCGAACGCGATGCCATCAGCTACATCCCGGATAACTACGATCCGCTAGTCGCAAGCGGGCAGATGACGCTGCTCAAGGGCGGCGAAGAAATCATCCCAGGCATCTCGGTGCAGACTTTCCCCGGACACACGGCGCACATGCAAGCGGTGATCATTCGTGGAGACGCTGGAAAGGGCGCGGCTTCAGCGGTTCCGCCCGATCAAGCCAGATTCGGGAAGGCGATGGCTTCAGCCATGCCTTCAGACGCGAGGAAAGCTGGGCCTTTAGCCCCTGAGGGCGCAACCGCCTGCTATATCTCCGATCTAATTCCCACCACGGCGCACATCGACCTGACCTGGGGCATGGCCTTCGACCTTTACCCTCTGCAGACAATCGAGAGCAAGAAGAAATATTACGCGCACGCAATCCCGGAAAAATGGCTGACAGTCTTCACGCACGATCCAAAAACGCCGTGGGCGTATGTGGAGAACGATGAGACGGGCAAGATGGTGGTGAAAACGGTCTCGCAAGTCGAAGGAGGAAATTCACTCTCAGTCTAGAGGTGCGCCAGAACTCAGAGAGCTAAGAATTGCTCTGCTCAGTTGTTTCGTACGGAGACCGTGGCACCCTCGTGGGCGAGGGCGCCCACGCCAGATAATCGGGCATCGAAGAATGCTTCGACGCGACTGAGAATTTCCGGGGCGCTCTTCGATTCGTAGATGGCCTTGCGCAGGCCGGCACCGCCGGGAACTCCGTGAGTGAACCAGCTGGCGAACTGCTTCATCTTGCCGACGGCGTCGGGGAGTTCCTCTTCGATCAGCATCTGAAAGTAAGTGCGGATCATCTGGTAGCGGTCGGCTTCGCTGGGCTCGTCGTAGAACTTCGCAGGGGGCTTCTTCTCGGGCAAGGCCCATGTGGGGACAGCCGCCCTCGGCTGTCCGTCGGGCTGAAGGCCCGTTTCTTGTCTATCTGACTGGCTGCCGAGTTCAAAAACACTCGAGCCTTGCTCCGCCGCTACGTGTCCGCAATATTGTTCGATCTGGCGGAAGATCCAGGGATTCGAGGGCGCACTGCGGCCGATCATGACCGCGTCGCAGCCGGTTTGTGTAACCATAGCGCACGCGTCCTCAGGGCTGCGGATGTCGCCATTGCCGATGACCGGAATTTTTACCGCATCTTTTATGGCCGCGATCCACTCCCAGCGCGCATTACCGCTGTAGCCCATCTCGCGGGTGCGAGCATGCAGTGCCACTGCCGCCAGGCCGCAGGATTCCGCCATGCGCGCCAGCTCCACGCAAACAATTTCCTCGTCATTCCATCCCGCGCGGAATTTCACCGTGAAGGGAATTTTCACCGCCGCCCGCACCGCCTCGAAAATTCTGCCGATCGCCGGCAGATCGCGTAGCAAGCCCGACCCTCCATTGCACTTAACGACTTTTTTGGCGGGGCATCCCAAGTTCAGGTCGACCAGGTCGAAGCCCAAGCCTTCGACCATGCGGGCGGCCTCGGCCATCACTTGCGGATCGCTGCCAAAAAGCTGCGCCGAAATCGGGTGCTCGTCCTCGTAAAAATGGAGATATCGCTTGGCCTTCTGGTCTTTCTTGCGCAGCACGCCGTCGGCCGAGGTGAACTCGGTCATGATGAGCCCGCATCCGCCAAGGTTGCGGATGAAGCGGCGGAACACTGTGTCGGTCACTCCGGCCATGGGCGCGAGCACGGTCGCAGGCGAGATGGTAACGCTGCCGATTGTGAGGCTCTCCGGGACACGCTTGTTTGGCGCTGCTT
>DASSRO010000027.1:0-5660 GCA_035701745.1 Candidatus Sulfotelmatobacter sp.
GGCGAAGACCTGGGTTCCCTGCTGCGCCGCATCGGCCGCCTTCCTCCTGACAAAGCTCTCGACATCGCGCGTCATCTCTGCGCAGGACTGGCGGCGGCGCACACCAAGGGAGTTCTGCATCGCGACTTGAAGCCCGCCAACATCATGCTCGATGGACGCGGCCAAGTCGTGATCACCGATTTCGGTTTGGCTGGTGTAGCCGACACGATCCGGGGCCAGGAGGTGCGCAGCGGCACTCCCGCCTACATGTCTCCCGAACAGCTCGTGGGAAAAGAAGTAACCATGCGCAGCGACATTTATGCGCTGGGGCTGGTGCTCTATGAGGTGTTTACCGGCAAGCGAGCCTTCGCTGAAACTCCGGCGCTGGTGCGGACGCGCGCTGACCATACGCCCAGCCGTCCATCGTCGGTGGTCAAGGATCTCGATCCGATCGTCGAAAAAGTAATTCTGCGCTGCCTCGAGGCCGATCCCGCATCGCGCCCGCCCACGGCGCTGGCCGTGGCTGCGGCGTTGCCGGGTGGCGATCCGCTGGCCGCGGCGCTGGCTGCCGGAGAAACGCCATCGCCGCAATTGGTCGCAGCTTCCGGCGAGACCAAAGGTCTGCGTCCGGGCCTCGCGGTCGCCTGCCTCGTGTTCGTGCTGCTGGGATTGGCGGGTGGAATCTATCTGACTATTCGATATGGCAGCGTCGAGAGGATGCATCTGGAACAAACTCCCGAGGTGCTGGCTCACAAGGCTCGCCAGATTGTGACGCAACTTGGGTACCCTGACAAGCCCGCGGACAGCGCCTTTGGGTTCGACTACGACACCAATTTCCGCGACTCGGTGGAGAAGGAGAGCAAGCCAAACTGGGACGAAACACTCGGAGGACGTCCGACCATCCTTCAGTTCTGGTACCGGCAGAGTCCGGACGACATTGGTGCTGACAGCTACCACGACAGTTTTCTGACTCCAGGCATTGTTACCGAAGACGATCCCGCAACCACGCTGTCGGGCATGATCAACCTGAAACTCGACGCCGCAGGCAGACTAACTTACTTGCAGGTGATTCCTCCGCAGAAAGATAGCAGCGTGGCGCCGACGACGCCGCCGGATTGGAGTTCCTTATTTTCCGCTGCCGAACTGGACGCGTCCAAGCTCCAGTCGGCGCCACCCGAATGGACTGCGCTGGGCATGGCCGACACGCGCGTTGCATGGACGGGAGTCTGGCGGGGCTCGACTCGTGCGCTGCGCGTGGAAGCCGCCGCATGGCACGGCAAGCCGGTTTTTTTTGCTCTGATCGGCGACTGGAACAAGCCGTGGCGGATGGTCGTTGCTAAGTCCGCCCACGAAAGGAAGAACAGGGCAAGCCAGATCATCAGTGTGTTTCTGCTGACGGTCGTCCTGGCCGCGGGGGCGCTTCTCGCCCGCCGCAATTATCGCCATGGCCGCGGCGATCGCGAGGGCGCGTTCCGCCTGGCGGTCGTCATGTTTGTGCTGGAGATCGGACTCTGGTTGTGCCGCTCCCACTTTATCGCCAGCTTCCAAACCTTCGGGTATTTCATACTTACAATTGCTGCCGCCCTATTGTGGGCCGGCGGCATGTGGGTGCTATACCTTGCGATCGAGCCGTGGATTCGTCGCAAATGGCCGCAGGCCATTATTTCCTGGACTCGCCTCATCTCCGGTGATCTGCGCGATCCGTTGGTTGGACGCGACATCCTGTTCGGTGTCGCCTTCGGCACGCTCTGGCTGGTGATCTTTCAGCTGAGCAACATCCCCCTCGCGCGCCTTGGCGCTGCCCCCCAACTCATCGGTTTGGACTACTTCTTGGGAGGACGACAGGCGCTGGGACAGTGGCTGATGCAGATTCCTTCCTCGATTTTCGGGACGCTGCAGTTCTTTTTTCTCCTGCTGGGACTCAAAATGCTGCTCGAGTTCGTCTTCCGGCAAGTGCGGTTGAAGGTGGAACGTGTGGATTGGATTGCCGCGGTTTTGTTTGTCGGCGTCTTTCTCGCGATGCGCGGGTTGCAGAGCAACCATCTCGCCGTGGATGTCCCCGTCATTCTCCTCGTCTTCGGCATCCTGGCGCTGATTGTCCTTCGCTTCGGCCTTGTGCCTCTGGCGGTGGGTGCATTCACAGTCGACATGCTCGGAAATGTTCCCTTCAGTGCGGATTTTTCGGCGTGGTTTGCAGGCACTTCATTGCTGGCTCTGTTGAGCGTAGTAGCGCTCGGCGGATGGGGCTTCTACCACTCGCTTGGAGGAGAACCGCTGTGGAAGGTGACGGTCGATGATTAGTCTTCGGAATTTCAGGACACGGGCATTCGCAGCACACCCGTGTCCCGATCCATTCGTCTGACGATTAATGTTCGTTGCTATCGTCCACGTCGCTGACTGGTTTCTTTAGCCACGGATTCCAACGAACATCCGCTCCGCTGGCCGTCGTGCAACCCGGTCCGCCGGGACCGGCAGGACAACCCCAATAATTTTCAGTGGCGTCAATGCTGCCCGTACAGTTGGTCGCCCCATCGAGCGCACACACGTCACCCACCCCAATTTGACCTCCGCGGAGATCGTTGAGGTGGATGTCGACTTCGGTCGGGGTGTTGATCGCGATGTCGATGGCTTCGTCGCGAATGACATTTTGCGAAATTACCGTCCCGCGAACCGGAGAGCCTCCACCGCCGCTGTTGATGTTGATTCCCACCGGGCCGGGAGTCGCGGTATCGAACTGGTCCGCTAGATTTCCTGCAATGAAGTTACCTATGATCTTGTTTCCTGACATGTCGTCGGCTGGCAGATCGAAGGACGGGCCCACATGCGTGTGCAGGGCAACGCCTCCCAGCCCGTTATTCGTTAGTTTATTTCGGATGATCACGTTGTCGGATACACGGCCCGGGCCTGCGCCGTCGGAAAACATGCCCGCTCCCGCACCTCCAATTTGCACTCCGTTGCCGGTCGAGACATTCTCGGCAACCGTGTTGTGGTTCACTCCATTGTGCGGAGCAAAAGGCGGTGAGGTCTGGCCTGCAGGCGGATGGGAGGCCAGAACGATGCCGCACTCCAGCGGGTTGTCTTTGATCACATTACGAATCAGCAGATTGTCTCGGCTTTCGGCAGTCTCGTCGCTTATCAGCACCCCGTCGGCATTGCCGGTGATGAGGTTGCCAGACACGATCGAATTGACCGTTCCAACCAGGTGCAGAGCGCCCCCGCAGTCCCCGGTCTCGTCAGTCTCATAAATCCCATTGCCGGGCTGGCCAGGACACCCGGTGAGCGCCCCCGTGAAGGCCAATCCCGGGGTCGTGTCATTGTGCGAAATCGTATTGTCCCGAATGGTGACATCCGCGGCGCTTACCACCAGCACTCCTTCGAACAGGGCATTCTTCACCGTAAATCCCGCGATGGTGACGTCGTGCAGGCCGGGATTGTCGTAGCCGTCCACGAAAATCCCATGCGCCAGACCAGCGCCGTTGATGGCCGTGTGTTCGGCGCCCGTACCGAGCAGCGAAAGCGACTTACCGATCACTACCTGTTCCGCATAGGTGCCAGGCTCAACTTGAATGATGTCTCCGGCTGAGGCTGCGCTGACTGCGGACTGAATCTTCGCGTAACATCCGTTTGAACCGTGAGGGTTGACGCACAGAGTTTTCGCCGCGGCAATCCCGCTTACGCCGAGCACAGCCGCGATGCCCAAGACCAGCGACCTGTGAAATCGAACTGAACACATTGTTAGACTCCTTTTTTCTCATTTGTAGGAACTAATCCGAGAAATGACGGGAATGAACGGCGGGGGAGTCCAGTAGGCCCCAAACTTGGCGGCAATTATGTCTCGTGGGCCAATCCGTGTCAATCCTCAATCCTCTAATTTCAAGCTTTGTAGGCGCTTAGCGAATTTCTTCAGCTCTTCGGCCCGCTCCGCCGGATTCCCTCCCACAAGGGCCAACTCCTGACCGCAATCCCCAAAATTCCGCGCATCTTCTTGCACTATTTCGACATCTAAACATTGACAACAAGCCACTCAAGTCTTAGCATGGGGCTGGCCGCAAGCATATTTACATTGATTTTAAAGCACTTATTTGGCTCAGGAGGAACGTTTTATGGGAAAGATTATCGGAATTGACTTAGGAACTACCAATTCCTGCGTGGCGGTCATGGAGGGTGGCGAGCCCAAGGTGATCCCCAATGAAGAAGGTGGACGAACTACGCCATCGGTCGTCGGCTTTACCAAAACCGGCGAGCGGCTGGTCGGGCAGGTGGCGAAGCGGCAAGCCATCACCAACCCCGAGAACACGGTTTATTCGATCAAGCGCTTCATGGGACGCCGCTACAACGAAGTCGGTGAAGAGATCAAGATGGTGCCCTACAAGGTCGTGCAATCGGGCGACCACGTCGCCGTGATGGCGCAGGCCAAAGAGTACACGCCGCCGCAAATCTCCGCGCTGATCCTGCAGAAGCTTAAAAAGGCGGCGGAAGACTATCTCGGCGAGAAGGTGACTGAGGCAGTCATCACTGTGCCTGCGTACTTTAACGACGCGCAGCGCCAGGCGACCAAAGACGCCGGGCAGATTGCCGGTCTCGAAGTGAAGCGCATCATCAACGAGCCCACGGCTGCAGCGCTGGCCTACGGCCTCGACAAGACCAAGGACGAGATGATCGCCGTTTACGACTTCGGCGGCGGAACCTTCGACATTTCCGTGCTGGAAGTCGGCGAGGGCGTCATCGAAGTGAAAGCCACCAATGGCGACACGCACTTGGGCGGCGACAATCTCGATCAGCGCATCGTCGACTGGCTCATCGACGAATTCAAGAAGAACGAAGGCCTCGACCTGCGCGGTAAGGGCAACGAAATGGCCCTGCAGCGTCTGCGCGATGCGGCCGAGCGCGCCAAGATCGAACTCTCCACGACCATGGAGACTGAGATCAATCTGCCGTTCATCACGGCCGATGCCAGCGGCCCGAAGCACCTGGTGCAAAAGCTGACCCGCGCCAAGCTCGAAGGCATGGTGGAAGACATCATCCAGCGGTCGGTGGGTCCGTGCAAACAGTGCCTGAAAGATGCGGGCGTCGACACCAGCAAGATCAACGAAGTGGTCCTGGTCGGCGGACAGACGCGCATGCCGCGCATCCAGGCACTGGTGAAGGAATTGTTCGGCAAGGAAGGCCACAAGGGAGTGAATCCCGACGAAGTGGTCGCGATCGGTGCGGCGATTCAGGGCGGCGTGCTCGGCGGCGAAGTGAAGGATCTGCTGCTGCTCGACGTGACTCCGCTCTCGCTGGCGATTGAAACGCTGGGCGGCGTAGCGACGCCGATGATCCCGCGCAACACGACGATTCCGACCAAGAAAACGGAGACGTTCTCGACCGCAGCCGACAGCCAGACCTCAGTTGAAGTCCATGTGCTGCAGGGCGAGCGGCCGATGGCAGCGCAGAACCGGACTCTGGGCAAGTTCCATTTGACCGGAATTCCGCCGGCTCCGCGCGGCGTGCCGCAGATTGAAGTGACGTTCGACATCGACGCCAACGGCATCCTGAATGTGACCGCAAAAGACACGGCCACGCAGAAGGACCAGAAGATTACGATCACGTCGTCTTCCGGATTGTCGAAGGAAGAAGTCGAACGCATGGCCAAGGAAGCTGACGCCCACGCGGCAGAGGACAAGGCTCAGCGTGATTCG
>DASSRO010000028.1:0-3476 GCA_035701745.1 Candidatus Sulfotelmatobacter sp.
GCCGAAAAAGAGCGAGGCGTAGGCGCTATCGCCGGTATTCTCGTAAAACGTTTGGTTCACGGATCGCAGCAGACGCTCGGGATGGTCCAGTGCAATGGCGGACTGGCTGCGGATGTTTGCCTGCAGGTTGGCCATGAGAAGAGCAGCCGCGATTCCCTTTCCAGAAACGTCGCCGATGACGAGGCCGAGCGTAGTTTGGCCGAGGTCATTCTTGCCTAGATCGAGGAAGTCAAAGTAATCGCCTCCGACTTGGCGAGCCTGCAGGCATCGGCCCGCGTATTCCAGGGTCTTGGTCTCGGGATGGATTTGGGGAAAAAGGCGAGACTGGACTTGCTTGGCGATTTCCAGTTCCTGGGCCGTGCGGCGTTCGGACTCGAGTTTTTGAGCGAGTTCGCGGCGCCGGGCTTCCACTCCCAAGGTCAACTCGTCGAAGCCGGCAAGCCCGAACGAGTTTCCATCGACATCTTCGAATCGCGTGTGAAATCCGCCCCAGGCCGGCACCTGCGGTGGAAAAAGAAAGTGAACGCCTCGGCTGCTCCACTCGGCAAATTTGGCGTTTACGTCTTCCGTAAGAAAGTAAACCAGCGTGTCGCGGCCAATATCCTTGTAGGCCGGAGAATCAGGCGTGGCCAGGGCTAGGGCGAGATTCGCGCTGCCATCCGGGGGCGCGACTTCGATCCAACGGTTGCCGTCGGGGAAAATGTGATCGACCACTGCCCGAAAACCAAGCTTGTCGACGTAGAAGCGCAGGCTTCGTTCCTGGTCGCGAACAAAAATCATGATGAAATGCAGCGAGATGTAGGGCTCGCAGTCGAGCCGCTGGAAAGAGCGGTCAATCCCGAAGGCTGTGGGAGAATTGCCCATCGGCGCGATTATAGAGACGCGAAGAGGTTAGCACAGCACCTGCGAAAGATGGGTTCGGCTGTTGCGGTTCAGGCCTGGAGTTCGGAGGCTTCGGGAAAGCGCAGCTTGCACTTTGCGAGGGCGGTGGTGAGGATTTCTTCCACCTTGGATTCTTCACAGTTGCGGGCCATGGCTAACTCGCTGACGAGCAGGTAGCGGGCACGCTCCAGCATTTTCTTTTCGCGGAAGGAAAGAGGCTTAGCCTGGTGCAAAGCAATCAGGCTTTTCAAGACGCCAGCGACCTCGAGGAGCGAACCGGTGCGCATACGGTCAGAATTTTCCTTGAAGCGGTCCTTCCAGTCGCCGTTGCTGCCGTTTTCGTTCACGGAAAGTGCGTCCAGAACCTTCTGGATTTCGCCGTTGCGGACCACGCGGCGCAGGCCGACGCTGCCCGCATTCTGGCAGGGCACCATCACCTTGAGACTGCTGGCTTTAATGTGCAGGAGATAAAAACGTTCGATGGTCGTCCCGATGGAGCGGCTGCTAATCTGCTCGATCACGCCGACGCCGTGGTTGGGATAGACAACCTTGTCGCCGATGTGGAAATTCATGTCCGTACCGCTCATGTTTAAACCCCAGAAAGGCGGAAGGTCCGAGGGCGAGAAACGTTTACAGCCTTTATTTATGCTACTCTCCGGACGCGCTAAAAGCAAGGAGCGGCGCGGGGGATGAGGCATCGCAGGCGGCGCAAAGTAATTGAAAAATAGAAACTTAAGCGCCGGTGCAGGCGGTCAGGACAGGGTTTCGAGGAAGGCAGTCGGAAGAATGCCGCGAATTATCGACCTTGGAACTAGAGCATGTTTCGGCTTTCCATCCAGCCTTGAAGAATCAGAATCGCGGCCATTCGATCGACGGCTTTGCCTCGCTTTTCAATGGACAGATCCGTCTCGCGGAGCAGGCGGTTGGCCTCCGCCGAAGTCAGCCGTTCGTCCCAAAGATGGACGGGCAGCCGGAACCGCTTGCGCAAGTCTTCGGCGAAAACCTGCATTTTGTCCGATTGAATGCCTTCGGCGCCGCTCATGCGCAGGGGGAGACCGACGACAATCTCTCTGACGTCATACTCTTGAATCACCCGCTGCAGCTGCTCAAAATCGTAGCGCTTGTTCCTGCGCTGTAACGTTTCCAGGCCTTGAGCCGTGATTCCGAGCGGGTCTGAAACCGCGACCCCGATGCGCCGCGAGCCTACATCGAGGCCAAGAATCCGGCCGGAGGGCAGCTCCCGCGCACTCCTGGTCGTTGGTTCTGCCAGCGAATCTTTCGGATGGGAATCCACGGCCCGATTATAAGCGGTTATCGTCCGCGCATGGCTTGCCGGTACGCGACGACATTCTTATTGTGTTCTTCGATGGTGCGGGCGAAGCGGTGGTGGCCCTGGGCGTCGGCGACGAAATAGTAGAAATCGCTGTGGGCGGGGTGCATGGCGGCTTCAAGAGCGCTGCGTCCGGGGTTGCCGATGGGACCCGGGGGGAGGCCGGCGTGCCGGTAGGTGTTGTAGGGGGAGCTGAATTGCATGTCGGCGTGATGGAGCGCGCCCTGATAAGTACCAGACAGAAGCTCGCCGTAGATGATGCTGGGGTCGGCGTCGAGGGCGATGTTCTTGTTGAGGCGGTTGTAGTAGACGCTGGCGACCATGGGGCGCTCTTCAGGAACCGCGGTTTCCTTCTCGACGATGGAGGCCATTGTGACGGTACGCTGAATATCGGAAGGCTCCGGCGTGATGGACGGGGAATCATTGGCGTCGCGGGTTTGAATGATCACAACGCCACAGAGATGCCCGGAGCGGCCTGAGCCGCTGACCACAGCTTCGCCGCTTTCTCCATTGATTAGACCGATTTGTTTGGCGACAACGTGGAACTGGCAAACCATGGCTTGCGCCATCTCCTGCATGCTCATCATGCGGGAGAACTGATAGGTGTCGGGAAAAAGGTATCCCTCGAGCGAGCGGGCGCCGGGGGCGATGTCGGCTATTAGGGATGTGTCGGTTTGGGCGACTTTCAGGAAATCCTGGGCGGGGCCGAGGCCAGCGTCTTCAATGGCACGGGCGATGTCGAACATGGTGAAGCCTTCGGGAACCACCACCGTATGGAAGTACACATCGCCGCGGCGGAGGCGCTTCTGGATTTCGATGATGTTGGCGGGCTTGTCGAAGAGGTATTCACCGGCCTTGAGCGAACGCTTGGGATGCAGATAATGCCAGAGCACGAAAGCTTCTTGACTGCGAATGATCCCAGCGTTTTTGAGTTCGGCGGCGATGCGGCGGGTGGAAAATCCCGGACGCAGCATGACGAACTTCTGCCCGGAAGGGGCGACGGGCATGAGCAGAGCCCAGGCAGACCATCCTGCGATCCCCAGAATTGCGATTAGAAACAGCCAGACAATCTTGCGCACAGTGTTTCCAGTTTAGACGATTGGTCCTGGACCGCCGCCTGCGAAGTGCGGCGGGAGTTTACTTTAGTAAGTGGTTGATATGGGGCGGGATGTTTACCAGAAAGTAGAAAGTGGAGGCCATTCTTATTGCAACCTTTTCAACGCGCTCTACTCAAATGTGCAGGGCATTTATCTATTCATGAGAC
>DASSRO010000029.1:0-32046 GCA_035701745.1 Candidatus Sulfotelmatobacter sp.
TTTGCGCACAGATTGCTCGGCACCGGGAGGCATTGTGGGTTATAGGTAGCATTCCGCAGCGGTGAGGTTGTCTTTGGCGCTTGATCGTTTGCATAAAACTGCCGCGAGGCGATTTCAGGGGAAGTTCTCGCAACAAAGGACTGGTCGCTAGGCCACCGAGGCATCGGCCCGGCCTTTGGGAGCGCCCTCCGCCGGCTCCAGGCGCACTTCGCAAAGTTCGCCGATCAGGCTTCCCGCCCAGCGGTAAACGTTATTGGCGCGCACCAGTTTCCGCATTCGTTGCATGCGCATTTGCTTCTCGTCGGGCGTCATCTCGAGCGCGGCCCGAATTGCCTCCGCGCTCTGGTCGATGTCGTATGGGTTGATCTGAAGAGCGTCTCGCAATTCCCGCGCCGCGCCAGTGAAGCAACTCAGGATCAACACGCCGCGCTCGTCGTTTCTCGTGGCGACAAATTCCTTCGCCACCAGGTTCATGCCGTCGTGCAAGGAAGTCACCAGGCACAAATCTGCGGCCCGATAGTACGGCTGGATCTCGTCGTGGCTGTGTTGACGGTTCAACAGCACAATCGGCTTCCATTGGCCCGATTGAAATCGCCAGTTGATGCGGTCGGCCTCCGCCTCCACTTCGGCTTGCAAATCGTGATACCGCTTGATATGCGTGCGGCTGGGCGCGCCAATCTGCACAAACGTGAATACTCCCTGGTAGCGCGGATATTTCTCCAGAAATCGTTCCACGGCCAAGAAGCGTTCCAGAATGCCTTTCGTATAATCCAGCCGGTCGACGCCGATCCCCATCAGCGCCGCTTCCACTCCCAGCGCCCTCAAGAGCGCCCCGCGTTCCTCGTAGGCCGATTCCCGCGAGGGATTGGTCGGCACGTCCGCAAATTCCACGCTGATGGGAAACGGCCGTACCGAAGTGCGATGGTCGAGACGTTGCACTGAGAAGTGTTCCCAGTCGATGCGCGATTCCACGATCCGGTCCACCGTTTGCAGGAAGTTGGTGCAGTGCGCCTGAATATGGAACCCGATAAGGTCCGCGCCCAGCAGGCCATCCACCAGTTCGCGCTGCCACGGGCAGATGCCGAAGGCTTCCGGATTCGGCCACGGAATATGCCAGAAGATCGCGACCCGAGCGTCCGGCCGGCTCTGCTTGATCATCCGCGGCAATAGGGCGAAGTGATAGTCCTGCACCAGAACAACCGGCCGGCTCACATCCTTCATTTCCTCCAGCAGCGCATCCGCGAACTTCCGGTTTACATCCTGATAATGCTTCCAGTCGCTGGCCCTGAACAGCGGACGCATGTGCGCGATATGGCAGAGCGGCCACAATCCCTCATTGGCAAACCCGTAGTAATATCCCTGCTCTTCTTCCTTAGTCAGCCACACTCGGCGCAAAACATATCGCGGATCGTCAGGCGGTACCAACAATCGGTCGTGGGCGTCCACCATTTCCATGTCTGCGTCGCCCGACCCGTGCGCTACCCAGGTGCCGTCGCAAGCGCGCAACACCGGTTCCATCGCCGTGACCAGGCCGCTGGCCGGAACATTGACTTCTACCGATTTTCCGCGGCGCACATGCAGGTAGGGCTCGCGGTTTGAAACCACAAACAGCCTTCCATCCTCCAGTCGCGCCCGGACGTGCACCCCCAACCGGTCGGCGGTCCACATCGACTCGCCCGTTTCCCGCAGTCGCGCCTCCAGTTCGGCAGCCGAGCGGGCCACATTCAGGCTCTCCGCGAAGGTCGCTACCTCCCGCGCCAGCGGACGAAACATCTCCAGGTCGGGCACTTTGATCCGCACCATGCCTCGGCCGGTCCGCAGCGCTTTCATCCAATTCGCGGTTCGCGCGATCGGTCCCGCGATGCTCCAGCGCACCATCAGCAATGTGATTGCGACAATCAGGACAACGTGTGCCAAGGCGCTTAGAAACGTCTCCCGCCAGATGCGCAAACTTTCGCCGCGGATGTAGCCGGAATCGTGAATGATCGCCAGACTGCCGATCAGCTGATCTCCCCGGTGCAGGGGCAGAGCGTATATATGAACCGAAGCGATTCCCATCCGCAGAAACGCGCTTGTATCGTGATTTTGCTGCAGGGCCTGCAATACGATTGGAGGCGCGCTTCCCATCAAGGGTTGAAGGTTGGTGGTGACCGCGATGGGATGGCCCTGCGGGTCGTAGACTGCCAGTCCTGCAAGGTGCTCTCGGTTGGCGAATTGCTGTACCGTGCGCTGCAGCGTATGTTGTGCGTCGCGATCCAGGTCGCGTTCGACGTTCCGGGCAAGGCTTTCGCCCAACACCTCGGCGCGGTGCTGCAGGTCTCTCCGCATGCTCCGGTTTTGCACCAGCACCTGGTAATAAGAAGTGCACAGCGAGACCAGTGTCACACCGACAATCAGTGAGACGATCAGCCGTGCGCTCAGCAGCCGCATTGAGTTCCTCCGTAGCCTGCAATTCCGCAGGCGGCCGCTCCATAGACATCCTGAGCGACTACTCCTCTGCGATTTCGAGTACTGATCAGGGCCTTCAGACGTTCTTGGTTGCGATGCCTGGCACCGCGACAAGAGGCGAGGGCGCTCGACGACGGTCGTTCCCCTGCCGTCGACCGGAACGGACGCGAAACTACGCATCCAAGCTTTAACTAAGTTAGTAACTCGCTGAGGACAGGAACCTCGAAAAAGGCTGCACAAGACGTGCCAAACCTAAGCGTTTTGTTTGCACAGGTTTGGCACATAATCCAACTACCCACCAGAGTGTAATTCTTCCTCAAAAGGCTCCCGGATTGCAAACCCGGTTGGCCCTAGTTCCAGGACAAAGTCGTTACCGAGTCCGCTGCCAACGCAATTTCGGCCGATTGGTTTCCCAGTTTCAGGCTGGTCTTCGTCGCCGGACCCGTGTTTGTCACCACCAGAACCTTCCTCCCGTCGGGATTCTCGAAAGCAACCTGTTCCACGCCCGCCATCTGGCAATTTGATTCGAACCTCTTGGCTCCTCGCCGCACGTTGCGCGCGAAGTGCGCGAACGCCCAATACTGACCGCTGCGAGTGATCTCCTTGGTCTGCGAATTGACTGTGACCAGCCCGCCACACGGGAACGGTCCAATATTCGGCCGTCCCTTTTCATCGAGCGCAAGGTTCCAACCGGTAATCGCCCGGCACCAGTGACGAATCGCCTGCGTGAATGTCTTTCCCCAGTTCGCCCAGTCCGTCCCGTAGTCGGGCGCAGTGAAGTCTGGGCCTCCCTCCGTCCAATACAGTTGCGCGTCCGGATGCGCATCGTGCACCTTGTCCATCATCTCCGGCGTTCCGACGTATCCGTGAAATGCGACCGCGTCGCAATATTTGCGCAGGCCATCGTCGTCGAGTTCGCAAATCGCGCGTCCCCACAAATTGTAGTTATGGTCGAGGATCCAGATCTTCGTCGACAGTCCTTGCTGCTGCAACAGCGGTCCCAGATGATATTTCACGAATCCAATCTCGTACTCCTGTGGAAACAGGCACGCCGGCATTCTGCCGTCCTGATCGGTGTCGACTTCGTTCTGCACGGTAACGGCCTGTACGGGCACGCCCGCCGCCGCATAGGCCTGCAAGAACTTCACAAAATATCGGGCATAGGGGCCGAAGTAGCGCTGCCGGATCGAGCCGCCCAGCATCGATCCTCCCACTTTCATCCATCCCGGAGGACTCCACGGCGACGAGAACAAAAACAGATCGGGATTCGCCTTTCGCGCCTGCCGCAGCATAGGCAGTACATACGCCTCATCGTGCGCCACCGAAAACCGGGTCATCTCGGGGTCTGGCTCACCTTCGTCATAACTGAAGACCTCGGTCGAATAGTCGCTCGACCCAATGCAGGTGCGGCAGACATTTAGCCCCAGCTCCGAGGGATGGAAAAGGTCGTGAAACAATTCTTCCCGCACCGGCGCCGAAAGCTGGTTGAACGTGTAGCAGGCAGCGTCTGTGAAAGCGGCGCCGAATCCCAGGATTTCCTGAAACTTCTTGCCCGGGTTCAGCACAATCGCATTCTCCGAAGCCGCCCCCGCGCTGCGCCAGGTCAAGCTCTCCGCCGCCGCATAGCGCAGTTTGCCGCTAGTCACCCGAACCGCAATTTCGCCCGCCGGCGCGGGCACTACCGAGGTTGGAACCGCATTCGCCAACTCTGCTGTTGCCGTCGCAGTTAATGCGGCTGCAGATAATTTCAGGAAGTTTCGTCTAGTCTGCTTTTCTGACACGGCATCTCCTATCACGAATATTCTTAACTTCGCTCCCAGCGTCGTGCGAGAGTCTATCGTGTGAATATCCGCGGTGAGTATTGTGCGAAAGTATAGTGTCTGCGCCAAGGTACCATTCCGAAACTGACGCAGTTCGTTGAATGATCGAGGGCCCGGGCGGGGTTTACTGGTCGTAACAGGATGGCGGTGCTCTAATCTAAAAGCTACGCCTGAAAAGGTGCCTTCCATGAGGCGGAAATTCCGTTGGTTAAGATCGATCCTGCTCCTCGGGCTCGCCGTATCCGCATTTGGCCAGGACCAGTCTCAGAGTTCATGGAAACTGGTTTGGAGCGACGAATTTAACGCTCCTAACGGTTCCCCGGTCGACTCCGCGAAATGGATCTCGGAAACCGGAGGCAGCGGCTGGGGCAACAGCGAGCTTGAGTATTACACCCCCCGTCTCGCCAATGCTTCGCAACAGAAGGGCAACCTGGTCATCAGAGTTCAGCAGGAAAAATTTACGGGCTCGGATGGCGTCACTCGAAACTACACCTCCGCCCGACTCAAGACCCAAGGAAAATTTTCGCAGGCCTACGGGCGCTTCGAAGCCCGCATCAAGATTCCTCGCGGGCAGGGCATCTGGCCTGCCTTCTGGATGCTCGGCGACGATGTCGATAAGGCTGGCTGGCCTGCGTGCGGCGAGATCGACATTATGGAAAACATCGGCAAGGAGCCCTCGCTCGTTCACGGCACCATCCACGGACCTGGATATTCCGGCGCAAAGAGCATCGGCTCGTCCGATGCTCTTCCTGCCAGCCAGCCCTTTGCCGAAGACTTTCATGTCTACGCTGTCGAGTGGGAACCGAACACGATTCGCTTCTACGTCGACGACTATCTCTACGCGACCCGAACTCCCGCTGACCTGCCGCCCGGGACGAAATGGGTTTACGACCATCCATTTTTTATTTTGCTGAATGTCGCGGTTGGCGGAGATTGGCCGGGAAATCCGGACACCTCCTCGGCTTTCCCGCAAACCATGCTGGTTGATTATGTGCGAGTCTACGAACACTCGAATTTGCCCGTCTCACCGACGCAACACTAAACAAATATTCTTTCGATTTTTTCGAAGAACACTTGCTCCAGTTATTGACTCCATGATCGTCTCCTCGGATAAAATCTTGGGGCTAACCGCAACGAAAAAGAAAGGGATTCACGCATGAGCAAAGTTCGAGTTCTGGTCGGCACGCGCAAGGGCGCATTCATTCTTACTTCGGACGGCAAACGGCAAAACTGGGAGGTCAGCGGTCCGCACTTCGCGGGCTGGGAGCTTTATCACCTTAAAGGTTCTCCCGCCGATCCCAACCGCATATACGCTTCGCAAACCAGCGGCTGGTTCGGGCAGATCATCCAGCGTTCCGACGATGGTGGCAAGACCTGGCATCAGCCCGGCACGCCTCCCGGCGAAACAGCCGGCCCCGGTGGCATGCCCAAAGGTGAGAGCAACAAATTTGTCTACGACACTTCCGCCGAAACCGGCGCGCCGCTCACCACCCACCAGTTTTACGACGGCAAGCAGCATCCCTGGGAATTCAAGCGCGTCTGGCATCTTGAACCATCGCTCACCGATCCTGACACCGTCTACGCCGGAATCGAGGACGCTGCTCTGTTTCGCTCCACGGATGGCGGAAAAAACTGGCGCGAACTCTCTGGCCTGCGCGGCCACGGCACCGGCCCGAAATGGCAGCCCGGCGCCGGAGGCATGTGCCTCCACACCATCCTTCTCGATCCCAGCAATCCCGATCGTATCTACATCGCCATCTCGGCCGCTGGCGCCTTCCGCACCGATGATGGCGGCAAAACCTGGAAGCCCATCAACAAGGGCCTCTACTCCAAATACATTCCCGACCCAAACGCCGAAATCGGCCACTGCGTTCACCACGTCGCCATGAACCCTAAGCGCCCGAATGTACTTTTTATGCAGAAGCATTGGGACGTGATGCGCAGCGACAACGCCGGCGATCAGTGGACCGAGATCAGTGGGAACCTGCCCACCGACTTCGGTTTCGTCATCGACGTCAATTCGCACGAGCCGGATACGGTTTACGTGATTCCCATCAAGAGCGACGGTGAGCACTACGTGATGGACGGCAAGCTTCGCGTCTATCGCAGTCGCACCGGCGGCAACGAATGGGAAGCGCTCACCAAGGGCCTGCCGCAAGAAAATTGCTATGTCAACGTCTTGCGCGATGCCATGGCGGTGGACACCCTCGACAAGTGCGGCATTTATTTCGGCACCACCGGCGGCCAGGTCTACTGCTCCCCCGACGCCGGAGACAGCTGGAACCCGATCGTCCGCGATCTTCCAGCCGTGCTGTCAGTAGAAGTCCAAACACTTGCGTAATCACGTAGCTTCGGACGCATTCGTCCGGGGAAATCTCAGGGTGCCCCACCCTTCTCGCGTTGTGTGCGAGAGGGTGGGGACTTTGACTTCGCGGTTCGTCGAGTGATAGCGTCGCTGAGGTTCGTCCCAGGAGAAACATGAAAAATGCATTGATTGCAGTTACAGTGTTGTTGTCCTTCGCCGGCATCGCAACGGCACAAGAGCGTCATGCGGCTGCGCAGTCTGCGGCTCCCATTCTTGAAGCCAAGGTCCGCAAGCTCTGGGAAGCTTTCAAGAATAAAGATAAAGCCACTCTGTCGTCTCTGCTGGACGGCGATTTCCGCCAGTTCGAAGAGGGGCTCAGCGCTTTCGGCGACAAGAAAACCGAAGTCAACGCCGTGGATGAGTTCGAACTCCTCAATTACACCCTAAGCGATTTCACCGTGAAGTCGATCGGCCCGCATGCGGCGCTCGTCACTTATATCGCGCAATACGACGGCAAATCCGGAGGCGAAGTTTCAAAGGGACACAGCGTCTTCGGTGAAGTTTGGACTGGCTCGGGCACAGAATGGAAAGCTCTCTACATGCAAGAGACCTACGTGAAATGAAGGTGCTGCAGAAATGGCTGTGACCATCCGCGTCGAACTTCCGCAACACCTTCGCACTCTGGCGCACGTTGGCCACGAAGTCCAACTCGAAGTCGAGGGCGCCGTGACGCTGCGTTCTGTTCTTGATGCGCTTGAGGCCCGCTATCCGATGCTGCGCGGCACAATCCGCGACCACGGCACGCAACAGCGCCGCGCTTTCCTGCGCTTCTTTGCCTGCGAAGAAGATCTCTCGCACGAGCCGCCCGATACGCCGCTGCCGGAAGCGGTCACTTCCGGCAAAGAACCATTCCTGATCATCGGCGCAATCGCCGGCGGCTAGCCGCAATCTCGCGTCCGGACATCGGGGATTGGTTTCTGCGTGATAAGATTCAGCCCTGTCCATCACCGACACTAGCAACGCGCCCCGTGACGTTTAGCTTGAAGTTCTGCGTGCGATGACTGGCGAATAGCGTATTCTCCTCGCGTTCGAAATGAGTCTGTTCGCTCGCGACATGTCCCGGGCCGGAATTCAGCGCGAACATCCGGACTGAATGAAGCGCGCACCGCTCGAGAGTTGCTGCGATTGGCGTTCCTGCCCGCCCCATTGCTACCACGGTTCCGATGAGCATCCGGGAAGCTCTGCGAAGAATCACCACCGCGTTGGAGCTCTTGTCAGAGCAGGAGAAGGACGGACGAGATTTTCATCAGCGCACGGCCTCCGCCTTCGCCAGCATGCTTGCCGAATGTTTCGCCGCCTCTTCGTAATAACCCACAAACCGCTCCGGTTCCATCGCCTTGTAGGGAGAGAGATTGTGCGCCCAGCGAAAACCGATCGGCTGATACCACAGTTCCGCTTCGACATGGAAAGGCCCCGTGGCGTCGCCCGTCTTGATTACATAGCGCGTGAGTGCGCCTTTGTCGTTGAAATCGGGATCGGAGGCCGCTTCGCCTACGACCGAGATGTCGGGCTCCGCCGTCGATTTATCGAAGCCGCTCGGCAAAATGCGGCTGTCTTTTAAATATCCGACCGCAGACAGAAGTCCCGTCGTCACTTTGCCCTGTGCATCTTTCAGGATTGGCTCAAAAATCTGAACCTGCTCCGGATTTTCAATTTTGCGATGATACGGCTCGAATTGCAATGGATCCGCATCGTTATGATTGCCGGCAATAGAGCCGTCGCTATTGAGCGCCCCCGATTCGAAAATGGCGCGCCCGTTTTTGTCGCGCACCACCACGTGCAGCCATGCCCGGCGCGATGGATAGGCGGTAGGGAACTTATGTCCGGTGAGGTTCTCCACCAGAACCTCCATGGAAAGGCTGTCGGCGGTCGCCTGTATATTGCGAATAGTTAAACGCGCGGTTTGCTTCTGCAAAAAATCGGTCGAGCGGTCGGCAGCTGCTGAAAGTTCACCCGGCAAGGCAGCCACGCCCAGTTCGTTGCGGTGACCGTTCAGAACGCGCTCCATAAAAAAGTTGCCGCCAACAAATTCGTGCCGGTGCATGCCCATACGGGGAACCCCAAACAAAGCAGTAATCTTCACCGGTTCCTGTACTTCGGGCATGTGGCACGATTGGCACGTCTGACGGCCGGGATAGTCGCTGTGCAGCCACTCTTGATAAGGCATCTGCTCCGGCAGGCTTCCGACTTCTTTTCCTCCGGGTCCCAACGCTTTGGTCTTGAGGGTATGACAACTGCCGCACAAGGCCGAGTCGCGAATATGCTCGGCTGCCTCAGGCACAAAGCCTCCCGTGGAGGACTCCATCACGCGTTTATGGCCGGCATCGATCTCAAATGGTCCGTACTCCGGCCGCTGATCCTTTTCCTTCGCGCTTGCAATTACAACGTTTCCATTGATCTCTTCGTTCGTTCCCAACCGCTCTTTCGCAACCTGGTGACAAACCGAGCATGAAACTCCATCCGCCGCTGCCTTATGCTCCGCGTCGGACTCGGAGATCGGCAGGTTCTCGAATATCTTCGCCTGCTGGCCTTCAGATTTTGAAGTCAGATGCGTGATGGGCATGTGGCAGATCGAGCACTCATTTTCGATCGCCGCTTGCGACTCGGGATGATCCATCGATTCCCGTCGAACGCTCCCTTGCCAGTAGGGGTCCCGAGCCGAATTCGCCATGATGCTGGCGCGCCACTGGAAGCCGATGGAAATGTCTTCGCCGGAACTTGTCTTCAACTCGTTATGACAGGCAACACAACGGTCGGAGGTGCGAAACTCGGTTGCCAGAGCCTTGTCCTTTGAACCGCCGAGCAAAATCGTCGGCCCTGCGAGCAGCGCCGCCGAAGACAACAGCAAAACTGGCCAACGCAGCTTCATTTCCAGCCCTCCCAGAGTTTTCCATCCGCCCAATCCCATAGCAGGTAGAACACCACCTGCTTGTCGCGTCCCGCCGTGTTGGTCATTGGAGTGCGAACGCCAATATCGAAGCGCACGTGCTGGCGGGCGCTGATCGTCACCTGCATTTCCGGCAGCACGTCCCAATTCGTTTTCGCCCCGTCCACAAGGTTCCGGTCGGCGAGGAACTCGACCATCGGCGACCACATCCGTCCCAGCCGCTGTTCTCCCGCGAGAGTCTGCCCGACTGCCGCGCGCCAGAACAGGCTTTGCGGCGTGATATCAGTGCGATGGGGCAAGTCCGCGCCCATCTGGAATTGCAGAAAAGTATTTGTGGGAAACAGCTGGTCGAACGCGGCAAAGGGCTCAAACGTCGTCGTGCCGTTGCCGAATCCATATTTATGGTTTCCCACCGGGGCCAGCACTCCGCCCTGCAAGCTTAAAATCGATCCTGCCCGCAGATTGGAGAACATTACCCGCTTTACCGCAAAAGTAATGTCTCCCAGGCCGCTGTTCCACGCATGGTTCTGGTCTTGCGAGTTGATGGGCACGTCAATCTCGATCTGATTGTCGATGCCAAATCGCTGCTCATGAATCACGTCGGTAGTAAAGCCGGGCGCCCCGCTGGCATTCATTGCGGTCGAGATCACCACCTCATCCTCGGGGTACGCTTTCTCAGTCACCAGCGCCCTCGGCAGGTTCAGTTCTCCACGCGGCCATCGCTTGTCGCCGCAGAAACCGCGCAGATATGCGATGAGATCGTCAATCTCCTCCGACGACAGCAACTCGCCAAACGCCGGCATGATTTGCGAGAACCCGCGCTTCGGCCCTCCATGCACAATCACGTCTTTATAAGCGGCGTTGGTTTCTGCCGTCGTCTGGTCGCACCGCGTGAAATCGGGAAAGCTGTCGGGCTGCTTGAATTCCACGCTCGTCTGCGGGGCTCCGTCTCCCTTGCTCCCGTGGCAGGCGATGCATCCGCTCTCGTATAGAATCTTGCCGTTCTTGGCGTCGGGAGGCTTTGTGTACTTGAGCTTCTGGGAAAACAGCATTGAACTAGAGGAGGGAATCAGGATAGCGACGCAGATCAGGAGACTTCGTGCGCGTGCGATCATTCTTCCCGGACCACGCTCCCCGCTCGGCAGAGTTCGCTCGTCCGCTTTCGTTTCTTCTCTTACGCTGAAAGGACACGACAAATCACCTTTCCTCATCGCGCTTTCCTGAGTTGCGGTGGCAAGTATTTTCTCCTGGACCAAGATTTCGACATCGCTGGCGGCTCGATTATTTATACAGGGATGCTTTCCGCTGCAGATTAGATTCATGATACCGAACGCGCTGCTGCCGTCAAACGGGTCAGGAGTCGCCGGTGGTGTTGGAACTTTCAATCGGCCTGATGGAAAGGTGCGGCCGCCTTAGTCGTGCTGCCGGCGTTCAGCCAGGCGGTTGAATTTCGCACAGCCTAACCCGCAGGCTGCGGAACGCTCGGGATTAAAGGCAAGCCCTGCGGAGGAGTCGGATAAAGTATCAAACTTAATGGCCGGTAACGCGCCGCGAAGAAGTAAATCGCATAGGCGGGGAAGAAAACGATAGCCGGCACTGCGATCAGCGAAAGCAGAAAGAAATAAATCGCCAGCAGAACGCACACCACCACCACCGCCACGGTGATCGTATAGGCATTCCACGTCAAGCCGGCAGTCTTGCCAGTGAGAACTGCGATGATTCCCACCGCGGCCGCGGGCAGAGCCACAACTAGTCCAAGAATGATCGACACGATACCAATTACGATGCCCACCCCAATCGCCAGAATGATCTTCATTCCAACATACCCGGCATAGCCTCCCTGCTCCGCCTGCAGCATAGGCCACAACCTCCGCCAGCCTTCCATTGCGCCGATATCTTCCAGCGCCATTTGCGGCACAACGAAATCCTTGGTGAGCACATGCACGACTGCCACCACCACAACGAACGCCAGCAGCAAAAAGAACACCAAAATTCCACACAGCACCAGCGGCAGCACGTGTGCCCTTGGCGGATTAAACCACCCCATCGCGAAGGCAAAAGCGGCTGGGAAACCCAGCAGCACGACCACTCCGGCCAGAGTGGCGAACATCAAACCCAGCTGCCACAAAAAATACTTCCAGCCTGGCCCTTGCCTGCGGCTCCATCCCTGCCGGATGCGGCATTCTCTGGTCAGCACGCTGTCGAACAGAATGAACCGCATCACGCTGTTCACATACATCAGCACAATAAAGAGAACGGTGCCCGTAATCACGAGCGTGGCGATGAGTCCGCCAAGAATCGCCGGGTCAATGGCTGGAAATCCTTGTGCGAGGAAATGGCGCGGAGATCCGGTCTGGCGCGGAATGTTCGTAGGAAAATGGAAGCTTCCGCCGGAGCCCATCTCCCCGGCCAGCAAGCCCACAAATGCCAGTCGAACCCACTGCCCGAAGCGAAATGGTTGGAGCAGTTGTCGTTTGCTGTGCTGAAAAGCAAGATTAATGGTATCGACGGCGGAAATCGGCACGATTCACCTCGACAGAATGCCCCAGCAGCAAGGTACTGCCAAGCGCGAAGCAGCGCAAATTAATTTTTCAGATTTAAGGGTTCATTCATAGCGCAGGGCTTCGACGGGATCAAGCTTCGATGCGCGCAGCGCCGGCACCAAGCCGCTGATCACTCCGACCACGAGCAGCACCGCCGTCGACAGGATTATCGTCATGATTGAGATGCGAAGGTGGATGTCCGCTTGCCCGGAATCGTCTTCAAACAACGGTCCCATCAAAGGCAGCGTGCCGACCGACCACGCGATCAGATACGACAGCAATACTCCAATGGCTCCGCCAATGAGCATGATGAGAAGCGTTTCTGCCAGGAACTGCAATTTGATGTGGCGCTTGCGCGCGCCCAGCGCGCGTCGCAGCCCGATCTCCCGAATGCGCTCGTCCACCGACACCAGCATGATGTTCATCACGCCCACTCCGCCGATTCCCAGAGTTAACGTCCCAATGAAAGTCAGGAGAACCTGCAGCCCAATCGTCAGCGCATCGATGACCGGGCGGAACTCGTCGCGCCCGAACATCTGAAATGCCTTGGGATCTGTGGGCGAAAAATTCTGGCGCGTAGCCACCGCCGCCAGCACCTGCGCCATGGCCTTCTTCTCGAACTGGGGAGCGATGGGCTCAAACACCATCACTGCGGCATAGCGCGTGTTCCATAAATCGCCCGCCGCCGAATACGGAATCCACGACGACTCGTCGTCGCTCGAAAAGTAATTGCTAAGTTGGATCTTCCGCGCCATGACGCCGATCACGGTGAAGCGTACGCCCGACACTTGCACGGTTTCGCCGACTGCGGGCCGTCCGCTGAATAATTCTTCTTTCAGCCGCCCGCCCAGGAAGATCACGCGCCGCCGTTCCAGCTCGTCTTCAGCGTTAATCCATCGGCCTTCGACCGGAACCTCATTGCGCATTTCGCCATATTCCGGACAGACGCCGCGTACCGGAGCCGTGCCCACCATGCGGTCGCCATAGGCAATTCCGGGACGCCGAACCGTCTCCAGGCAAACATGCTTTACTAGCGAAGCCGTCGCTTTGACCATGTCGAGATCGGCTTGCTCCAGCACAACCTTCTTCCCGGCGCGCTGGCCGCCCGGTTGCTCGCTGGTTTGCTGCGGCCAGCAGATCACCGCGCCTTTGCCGAACGCATCGAAGCCATGCACCAGCACGCTGCGAAAACTGTTTCCGTACGCGATCAGCAACGTGACGGTCGCGATGCCCCACACAATCCCCAGCATGGTAAGGAAACTGCGGGTTACGTTGCGCTTCAGCGCGGTCCAGGCCTCGAGAATGATTTCAATCAGCATTTGTCAGACGTGCAACGACGGACGCGGATGCAAGGAAAGAAACTTTGAAGCGTTGAAACCCTGAAACTTCGAAACTTGAAACAGAAACTTCTTCCTCTATCCTCCCGCCTCATAACGCAGCGCTTCAATCGGATCAATCGAAGCCGCTCGCCGAGCGGGATAGAGCGCCGCTCCGATCGCAATGGCACCCAAAAGCCCTGCGGCAACCAAACCGGATGTCCAACTTGGAATTAATCCCGCGAAAAAATCTGGCATTGGCAACATGTTTACCAGAGCGCAGAAACCAAATGCGACTCCCAGCCCGATCCCTCCGCTCAACAATGCGATGATCAGTGCCTCGATAAAAAATTGCCGCAGAATCGTTCCTGCGGGAGCGCCAATCGCTTTGCGTACGCCAATCTCGCGCGTCCGCTCGCGCACCGCGACCAGCATTACATTCATCACGCCAATGCCGCCCAGAACCAGGGTCACGATCCCGACCGCTCCCAGAAAGAATTTCATGCCGTCGGTCATCGTCTTGAAAGCCATCGCCTCCTGCACCGTGTCCCAGATGGGACACGCTTCCTTGTCGTTGGGATCGTAGCGATGCATGCGCGCCAGCGCCACGCGCACTTCATGCTTACAAGATTCGTGCTGGTCTACCGACTTGGGCGTCACCAGAAGTTGATCGAATGTCTCGCTGGTCCCGGGAGGTTTGTCGGGAAAGTCGCGGCGCATCGCCTCAAAGGGCACAAAGACTTTATTCACGTCCCAGCCGTCATAGCTGGAGTCCTGCTTCTTCTTCGCCATCACTCCAATCACGGTGTAGGGAAAGTCATTGAGATAAACCGAATCCCCCACCGGATTGCGTCCCGGGAACAATTGCTTGGCCGCGTCGGAGCCGAGAAAGGCCACCCGGCGGGCTTCCCGCATGTCATCCCAGTCGTAGAAACGCCCCACGCCGACATCAAGGCTGCGAATGTAGGCGAATTGAGGATACGATCCGGTAACAGTCAAAGCAGCGTTATTGAAATTGGAGTGAGTGCGGACCGTGTCCTGCTCAAGTTCTGGAATCGCATATTCGCAGTCGGGCGATTCCGATTGCACGGCCGCTACGTCCGGATATTCCCAGTGCACAACCCGCCCGGCGTGGGTTCCTCCCGCCTGCAAGCTGGTGCGGCCGTGAAAAACGATCATCACATCCTTGCCGAGATTTCGTGCCTGATCTTCCTGGCCTTTGCGCAAGCCTTCTCCCGCCGCCACCATCAGCACAATCGAAACGATTCCCCAGGCAATTCCAAACATAGTTAGGAAAGCGCGCAGCTTGTGCGACCACAGGGTTCGGAGAACGTCGAAGATGAGATCACGCAGTGTCATCAGTAACTTGGACGCAGCCGTTAAGAGAAAGTCATCGCCACGTGTCTTACTCTGTCAGGTACGAATTACACCCGCATTATGTTTCATAAAAGAAATGGAGTAGCCGCCGGATGGCCTGTGCAAGGCGGCATTCGAGCTAGAGGTTGTTCTTCGAGGTTTGGCGAATCAAACTCTCGCCGGCGACAGGCCGACAATCTCAGCCCATCGGTCAAATTCCTGCAGCGCCAGTTCGCACTGCAGGCGATGCCGCTCCTTGCGATCGCGTATTTTTTTCTCCAGCGGAGGAAGAAGGTCGAAAGTAATGTTTGCGGGCTGAAAGTTCTTCGCATCCGCGTGCGTCACGTAGTGCGTGAGCGATCCAAACGCGGAAGCGCGTGGTGCAGGCACGAGGTCGGCGCCGGAGAACATGGCGGCGGCCTGGATCCCGGCGAGCAGTCCGGTCGCAATCGATTCTACGTAACCCTCCACGCCGCAAATTTGCCCGGCAAACAAAACTTTGGGATGCGCTTTCATCTGCAAGCTTTCGCGCAACAAAGTCGGCCCGTTGATATAGGTATTGCGGTGAATTTGCCCATAGCGCAGAAACCGGGCATTCTCCAGCCCTGGAATCAGCCGCAACACCCGCGCCTGCTCGCCGAATTTCAAATGATTCTGGAAGCCAACCAGGTTATAAGAATCGGCCCGCAGATTTTCCTGCCGCAATTGCACCACTGCATACGGCATCTTGCCGGTGCGCGGATCGAGCAACCCGACCGGCTTCATCGGCCCGAAACGCAGCGTATCTCGTCCCCGGCGCGCGATTTCTTCGATCGGCAGGCAACTTTCGAAGTAGTTCAGCTTTTCCCAGTCTTTCTCCTCCACCGATTGCGCGGCAACCAGCGCATCGTAAAAACGGCCATATTCTTCCGGCATCATCGGGCAGTTGATGTAGTCCGCCGATCCTTTGTCATAACGCGCCGCCATGTAGACGCGTGACCTGTCGATCGAGTCCGCTTCCACGATCGGGCTGATCGAATCGTAAAAATACAAATGCGGATTAAGAGTGGTCCCCCCTGCCCGTTGATCAGGCTGCGCTAAACTCAGCCGGGCGATCTCTGAAGCCAGGCCATCGGAGGTTAGCGGGCCAGTGGCAATAATGGTCACGTCTCCCGACTCGTCGACCGCCGTCACTTCTTCGCGTTTTACCGTGATGCCCGGCTCCCGCGAAATCGCTTCGGTCACTCGACCGGCGAATGCGACGCGATCTACGGCCAGCGCGTGTCCCGCAGGAACCGCGCATTCGCGGGCGATCTGCAGCAGCAACGAGCCGGCGCGCCGCATTTCTTCTTTCAGCAGCCAGGGCGCCGTATTCTCGCTGTCAGACTTCAAGGAATTCGAGCACACCAGTTCGGCGAAATCCGCCGTCTGATGCGCCGGGGTCGAGCGCACGGGGCGCATTTCGTAGAGCTCGACGCCCAGGCCGCGGCGCGCACATTGCCACGCCGCCTCGGAACCAGCCAGCCCCGCTCCTATGATCCGAACCTTTTTCTCCATGAAGTCATTATCCAGCAGTGGTCGCAAATCTTCCCAATCATCGTCCGGACTGGCAGCCCACCCTGCATGGCTGCAGGACAAACAGGAAGCATTTCTGGCGGTCAGAGGAGAGGATGCCGGACGGCCGGGCGGTTCTACCTGGTGATGGGCGCCGCTCCCGCCGCGATCAGCACCCAACTTCCGTTCTTATAGGCCCAGGTGTCAATAAATCGCCAGCGTTGCGCCTCGACCTTGCTGGTGGTCGCTCTTTTTTCGCGGTAGGTTCCGATGACAAGCGCCGTGCCTCCGAAAATGCGCACGGTCGCGCTTTCATATGTGATCTGGTCGAGTTGCGGATTCTGCCGTTTGATCCTCGCCAGGTATTCTCCCTTGCTCACCAGTCCCCCGTATTCGACGTAAATGAGGGCATTGTCGAAGATCAAGTCCAGGACGCGGACATCATTCCGCGACTGGCCCTCAGACCATTCGTGCTCGAGCGCCCGAATCGCCCTCACCGTGCCGCTCTCATCTGCTTGCTGGCCCAGGAGCGCGGGAGAAGCGCATGCCAAAAGGAAAAAACACGCGATCGCTCTCATGCGCCAAGTCTCCAGAATGCCCGCGTCGCGAAGGTGGAAATCCTGCTGACTCATTCAATGGGCCCCGATTGGCGTCGACAAGCTCGAAATCGCTACCCATCGTCCGCTTTTGTACAGCCATGTATCGACGAACCGACCCCTTTGCGTAAACGGCTTTCCGCGCCGCACACCCCTGGTCTGGTAAAGCCCAGTCACAATCGCCGCATCTCCCTGTATCCTGACCGCCATTGAGTTGGGCACCAGTTCGAGCGAATCGGTCGTTCGAAGATTCGCCAAAATTTCCGTCTTGCCCAGCACGCTGCCATTCGAATCCACGCCCACAAAAGAGTCGTCCAACATCGCATCCAGCGCCTTGAAGTCGTTCGTCCGGGGCGCCTGGACTTTCTCGATCTGTTCCATGGCCATCAGTTTTGACTCCGCGGCCGATGCATTCGCCGCCTGCGCATGCGCCAGTAACGGCCCGAGGACGGCCAAACCCACAATCCACCTCCCGACTCTCATTCGAATTCTCCTCAACTGAGGACTATCGGCAAATTCCCCGCTTCCCTTGAAGGCGGCGATCCGCCTGCGCAAAGTCGTCCGATCTGCGATGATGAAAGCAAGGCAGTCTCAGTCCAAACGGGGGGAATCGTCATGGCCCGCATCAGCTTGATCAGTCCGGAATCGGCCAGTGCTGAAGTGAAGGAAATCTACGAGAAGCCTCTTCGCGGCAAGCCCGGCAATGTCCAGAAGGCGCTGGCGCATCGTCCCGAGATGCTCAAGAACTTTCTGCCCTTTTACGCCAGCGTTGGCCGCTCGCTCGACCGCAAGCTCTACGAGATGATTTATCTTCGCGTCTCGTTGATCAACGGATGCAACTACTGCGCTCAGCACCACGTTGCATCCTCGAAACGAGTAGGGCTGACGGCCGAAGACTGGTCCGCTCTCAAAGCAGGAAACTATGCGCGCTATACCGGCAAAGAGCGCGCCGCGTTGGTTTACGTCGAAAAGCTAACGCGCACCCCGCACGACATTACAGACGCCGATTTCGCGCCGTTGCGCGAGCACTTCTCCGAGCCGGAGATCGTCGACATTCATTTGCTCACCGGCCTCGCCAACCTCACGAACCGTTTCACCGATCCGTTGGGCCTGGAAGTCGAATTTCCCGAAGAAAAAATCTGACGCCACAGATTCTCACGGATTTCCACGGAAAACGAAGAGGGTTATCCGTGAAAATCCGCGCAAATCCGTGGCTAGAGGATTTCGCGCGCATCGCCCACCCGCCGCGTCACGCGCTCACGGTCCAGATACTCCAGCAACGGGATTGCGTACTTGCGGCTGACTCCTGTGAGTTCCTTGAACTTTGCTACGTCCATCTTTGGCGCTTTGGCCTTTTGCAACGCGACCAGCCGGCGCAACTCTTGCAAGGCGCTCTGGTGGAAGACAAGTTCGTCTGAAATCTTCACCAGTCGCTTGTCGCGCATCAGCAGCGTAACGATTTTCTGCGCGCGAACTTTATCCACCTTCAGGCCCGCAAGCACTTCGTGAAGCGCGGGCACTTTCAATCCCGCCGCGGCAAAGGCGTCTTCAATTTTCTTCTTCGAATCCGCTTCCTCATCTTTCATGACCACGCCGCGGCCCGGCAGTCGCACCAGGTCGCCGCCCGCTTCAATGTGCTTTTCCCGAACCAGAAGCTCAACGGCAGCAGTGAACACTTCCGCCGACGCATTCACCCGCTCCCGCAGCGCCTCCCGCGCCATCCCGCCCACCAAAGGGTTTTTGCTGTGAAATTCCGTAACCGAGTTCACGACCGATTCCTGGAGCCGCACCATCGCTGCCCCATCGACAAATAGTTCTCCGATGCGCAGCACGCGCACAACTTTCAACGTTCGGGCGAGTTGAGACTCGATGAAGTCACGGTGCCATCCGCTTTCAGCGACAAGCTGGGCCATGGAAATTCCTGATTGTCCCCGCCCTGCGATCCGGGCGCTGAGGATTGCTTCCGCGTCGCCTTCCGCCAGCATTTGCAGAAAACGTTCCTGTTCGGCCATGGGCGGGATTGGAACAGCATCGAGCACAACGCCGCCGCCTATGGTCACGACGGGAGAGAACTGGCGGACGATGAAACGATCCCCAGGCAGCAGGAGCGCAGGCTCCGGAAACTTCAGCCGCGCGAACGCTTCCGCCCCGGGAGCAAGTTGCTTCGTACCGTGGAGGGCGATTTCCGCGACGGTCTCCATCGTGTTGGAATGAAAGTGAACCCGAGCGCGATTTTTCAGGGCGCGCGGCGCGGACGCGAGCAGCCGCAAACGAACATCCGCACGGCGAGTGGTTGAGAACGTTGCCGGAGGCGCAAGGCTCATTCCTCGCGATAAATCTTCCGTGCTCGCTCCCGCCAGATTCAGCGCGGTCCGTTGCCCCGCGATCGCAGCGTCGGCAGCCTGACCGTGCACCTGCACTCCCCGCACGCGAACTTTTCGGCCGGAGGGAAATACTTCCAGTTCCTCCTCGCGTCGGATCGTTCCCGCCACCAGCGTTCCAGTCACGACCGTGCCAAATCCCTTCATAGTGAAGACGCGATCGACCGGCAACCGCGCCAGCGCTTGTGAATCGCGAGGCTGCACCTCGGCTGCAGCTGCGACCATCGCCTGTTTCAAATCGTCGAGTCCGGCGCCGGTCAGAGAACTGACTGGGATAATCGGAGTCTTCGGCGACTCCAGGAAGGTGCCGCGCAGAAATTCCTCGACTTCCAGCCGCACTACGTCGAGCGTCTCCGCATCCACCGCGTCCGACTTGGTCAGCACCGTAATGCCGCGCTGCACGCCCAGTAACTGCAGAATGTCGAAGTGCTCCCGCGTCTGCGGCTTGATCGACTCGTCGGCTGCGATCACCAGCAGCACCAGGTCGATCCCCCCAACTCCGGCCAGCATGTTGCGCACAAACCGTTCGTGACCGGGGACGTCGACAAAGCCAAGATGCAGCGTCTCGCCGCCGGCGCCAGGCAAATCCAGGTGCGCGAAACCGAGATCGATAGTGATGCCGCGCCGCTTTTCCTCGTCCAGTCGGTCCGCATCAATACCGGTCAACGCCTTCACCAGCGCGGTTTTCCCGTGGTCGATATGCCCCGCCGTGCCAACGATGATCGATTTCATTATCAGAATCGTAGAGGCTCTCGGGGCTCAAAAGCAATTTACGCAAGCTCTACCCTACGGCGCTCCAAAATGCGACAATAGAAGCTCTTCCCATGGCCACTTCTTTGACCTCTGCCTTTTCTCCGGAAACCCTGCGGCAGCACGGCCTCACGCCCGAGGAGTACGAGAAAATCAAGCAATTGCTCGGCCAGCGCGAGCCTACCCTTACCGAACTCGGCATCTTCAGCGTGATGTGGAGCGAGCACTGCTCTTACAAGTCTTCGCGCGTGCATCTGAAACGGCTGCCCACACGCAGCAAACTCGTGCTGCAGGGACCGGGCGAGAACGCCGGCATTATCGACATCGGCGACGGCTGGGCCTGCGCCTTCAAAATCGAATCGCACAATCATCCCTCGTTCATCGAACCGTTTCAAGGCGCAACCACCGGCGTGGGCGGTATTCTCCGCGACATTTTCACCATGGGTGCAAGGCCCGTCGCGGTCATGGACTCCCTCCGCTTCGGCCCGATTCGTGTGGAGCGGGCACTCCTGCCCGCTAATGCAGACGCCGAGCAAGAAGCGGGCATGAGTGTCCGCTCCACGCAGGCGGATCTCCACAAAAATCACTCCATCCTCGATGGCGTGGTCAGCGGAGTTGCTTCTTACGGCAACTGCTTCGGCGTTCCCAATCTCGGCGGCGAGACCAAGTTCGAGCCCTGCTACTCCGGAAATCCTCTGGTGAACGCCTTCGCGCTCGGCCTCGTCCGCAAGAATGAAATCTTCTACGCCAAGGCTGCAGGCGAAGGGAATCCTGTCATCTACGTGGGCGCAAAGACCGGACGCGACGGCATTCACGGCGCCACCATGGCCAGCGAGGAATTCAGCGAGGCGTCAGAAGCCAAGCGGCCCAATGTGCAAGTCGGCGATCCGTTCCTGGAAAAACTGCTGCTCGAAGCCTGCCTGGAAGCCATGCAAACCGGCGCCATCGTTGGCATTCAGGATATGGGCGCCGCCGGCCTCACGTGCTCGACTTGCGAAATGGGCGGTCGCGGCGGCGTGGGCATTGAGATCGAACTCGACCGCGTGCCTCAGCGCGAAACCGGCATGACTCCCTACGAGATTATGCTCAGCGAATCCCAGGAACGCATGCTGCTGGTGGCGCAGAAAGGCCGCGAGAACGAGGTCTTCCGCGTCTTCGAAAAGTGGGGACTCGATGCAGTCGAGGTAGGCAAGGTCACGACCGGCAACAAACTCCGCGTGCTCGAACACGGCAAAGTCGTCGCGGAAATTCCCAATCCCGCGTTGACCGACGAAGCGCCACTCTACAAGCGTCCGCTCGCGCGATGGGAACCGCCCGTTCCCCGCGAGATGCCCGAAAACATCAAACTCAACGCTGCCGGTGACCTTACTGCGAGCCTGAAGCAGTTGCTGGCCAGCCCGAACATTTGCGGCAAGCGTTGGGTGTGGCAGCAATACGATCACATGGTGCAGACCAACACCGTCGAAGCGCCCGGCGCCGGCGATGCAGGCGTGATTCGCATTAAGGGCTCCGAGCGCGGTCTGGCAATGGCGCTTGATGGCAACGGCCGCTGGTGCTATCTCGACCCGCGTCTGGGCGCGATGCATGCGGTCGCCGAGGCTGCGCGCAAAGTCGCTTGTTCCGGTGCGACTCCCATTGGCGCGACGAACTGCCTGAACTTTGGCAATCCCGAAAAGCCCCACATCATGTGGCAGTTCTCGCAAACCATCGACGGCATCACCAAAGCCTGCGAAGAGTTGGAGATTCCCATCACCGGCGGCAACGTCAGCTTCTATAACGAAACTCTCGGCGAAGGCATTTATCCGACCCCGGTGCTTGGCGTAGTCGGCACTCTCGAGGACGTGCACAAAGCCGCGAAAATGCCGTTCACCGCATCCGGACGCGCGATCCTACTGTTGCGCGCCGGAGAAGCGGGCGACATCACCGACGCAGAAACCGAATTCGGCTCCTCGGAATACGCCAAGGAAATTCTGGGCGCGCTCTGGGGATATCCGCCGGAACTTGATCTGGAGAAAGAAGCCGCGCTGCAAAAGGCGGTGATCGAATTGGTTCAGCACAACTTGGTCGATTCGACTCATGACTGTGCTGATGGCGGCCTGGCGGTCGCGCTAGCCGAGAAGGCATTCCCCAAAGGCATTGGCGCGCGCGTGAACCTGGCATCTGGCGGCCTTTTTGCGGAATTTGCACTCTTTGGAGAAGATGCCAGCCGGATCCTCATCTCTTGCGACCCGGAGCGGGTGGCGCGAATCCAACAAGTAGCGAGGCAGCACGGAATCAGCGCAGAAGCGATCGGAGATACGATCCCCGACCGCCTCGAAATCTCGCTGGATGGCAAGATGGTAATTTCGGCGCCGGTTGCGGAATTGAGCGCGGCTTACGAAGGCGCCCTGGAATCGACGCTGCGCACGGATCCAGAACTGGTAGCGGCGGAACAGAACACGTAGGGACAGCCGCCTCGGCTGTCAAGGTTTGAGCGAAAAGCTAAAAGGCCAAGGGCTAAATGCACATTTCCGACAAGTTTCACGACGAGTGCGGTGTGGTGGCAATCTTCGCGCATCCTGAGGCGGAGAAACTGGCGTACCTGGGGCTGCATGCTCTGCAGCATCGCGGGCAGGAATCGGCGGGAATCGTTTCGTCCGACGGCCTGACTTCGCGCGTGCACAAAGCTATGGGTTCTGTGGCCGACATATTCACCGAAGACGTGCTGTCGAAGATGCGAGGCTCGCTGGCCATTGGCCACACGCGTTACTCCACTGCCGGAGACTCGGCGCTATTGAACGCGCAGCCGATCCTCGTGCAATCGAACAAAGGCGCTATCGCTGTGGCGCATAATGGCAACCTGGTCAATGCCCTGCAAGTGCGCTCGCAGCTGGAAAGTCAAGGATCGATCTTTCAGACCAACAGCGACACCGAAGTCATCGTTCACCTGATCGCGCTCTCTAAGGAGCAAACCCTGCCGGAAGCCGTGGCGGATGCCCTTCGCCGCGTCGAAGGCGCTTTTTCCCTCGTAATGATGAGCAACGACCGCGTCTTCGCGGTGCGCGACCCGCGCGGCTTTCGGCCTCTCGCCATGGGCCGAATCGCGGCCGTGGAAGGACAAAAGCACGACACCATCGTCTTCGCCTCCGAGACTTGCGCCTTCGATCTGATCGGCGCCGAGTACGTGCGCGACGTCAAGCCGGGCGAATTAATCGTCGTCGGCCCCGAAGGAATCAGTTCGCGCTTTTACACCGAGGCGGCGCCGCAATCGAGTTGCATCTTCGAGCACGTATATTTCTCGCGCCCCGACAGCATGGTCTTCGGCCGCGCCGTGCAGACGAGCCGCGAGGAACTCGGTCGCCAGTTGGCGCGGGAAGCGGGCGTGGAGGCCGATCTCGTGGTTCCCGTGCCCGATTCCGGCGTGACTGCAGCCGTCGGGTTCGCTGCCGAAAGCGGCATTCCATTTCGCTTTGCCCTCATCCGCAACCATTACGTGGGCCGTACCTTCATCGAGCCCAGCCAGAGCGTGCGCGACTTCGGCGTGAAGCTGAAGCTGAATCCGGTGCGCTCGTTGCTGCAGGGCAAGCGCGTGGTGCTCATCGACGATTCCATCGTGCGCGGCACCACCAGCCGGAAGATCGTCCGCATGATCCGCAACGCCGGAGCGAAAGAGGTGCACATGCGCATCTCCTGCCCGCCCACCATTTCGCCCTGCTATTACGGTGTCGACACGCCTTCGAAGAAACAACTCATCGCCGCCAACAAGTCGGTGGAAGAGATTCGCGACTACATCGGCGCCGACTCCCTGGCCTATCTTTCGCTGGACGGCCTGAAGAAGGCATGCGGCGAGGGCGACAAGATTTCTTACTGCTCGGCCTGTTACACGGGAAACTATCCCACCGACATTATTGATGTTGCGGAAATTCAGCCCGCCGTGGCGCGACGGTAAAAATCGAAGCTCAAATCAGGCCGGACACAATTCCTGAACCACCAAGGCCACCAAGGTTCACGAAGGAGATCTAAGATTTCGTTTCCTCCGTGATTTTCCGTGTGCTCCGTGGTCCAAGCTTTTAGCAGTTCTATCCAGCTTCCGCGCCCGAACCACTCGCGGGATCGACTGCAGATCGGGAATCACCTCCACACCCTCCCAGGCATCGTTTGAAGTAGCGAGAAGATGCTGCACCGCGCTCGCGATCGTCCCGCTGATTTCCATGACCAGCCATCCGCCGGGACGCAGCGCCGAATAAGCCTGCGGCAACAGTCGTGTGATCACCTCCACCCCGGTAGCCCCGCCAAACACCGCCTCCCGCGGCTCAAATTTCCGAACCTCGAATTGCACCTGATCTTCTTCCTCTTCCCCCACGTACGGCGGATTGGATACCACAAAGTCCAACCCAGTCAGCGCTAGCCCTTCAAGCAGATCTCCCTGATGAAACCGAATCCGCTTCTCAAGCTGATGCCGGGCCGCATTCGCGCGAGCGACCTCGAGCGCCGCCGCAGAAACGTCGGTGGCATAAACTTCAGCGTCAGGAAATTCTTGGGCCAGCGCCAGCGCAATCGCCCCCGAGCCAGTCCCAACATCGACAATCCGCGTGTGGGGCGGGCGCGTGTGTGGTGGGCACATGTGGGGCGGGCACTCCTGCCCGCCCGCCGTCTCCCCGGCTGCGAGAGACAGCACAGTCTCAATCACATGCTCCGTCTCCGGACGCGGAATCAATACCGCAGGAGTGACGATCAGGTCCATCCCCCAGAATTCCTGATGCCCCGTGATGTACT
Organism: Candidatus Sulfotelmatobacter sp.; assembly: GCA_035701745.1. Taxonomy (GTDB): domain Bacteria; phylum Acidobacteriota; class Terriglobia; order Terriglobales; family Acidobacteriaceae; genus Sulfotelmatobacter. Next base: position 24,751 of record DASSRO010000029.1, read on the forward strand.
GCGCGGGCACGCCGCGGGCACGCTCGGCAAGCGCAGCCTCGTACCGCGCGAGTTCGTCCGAGTTGAGTTCACGTTCGGGATGCGCGAACAAATAAGCGCGGTCGCAGCCAAGCGTAAACATCAGCAGCAGTTCCGCGTTCAGGCGCGGGGAAGGAACGCTCTCCGCCGCCAGGCGGGCGATCGCCGATGCAAGAGATGCTTTTAGCCGCACCGCGCAATTCTAACCACAGAATCCGCAACGCACGCGGGGAAAACGAAGAGAGGCGAGTCAGCCCTCTTGAGGATTGCGGCGCACGATTTCCGCGTTCAGTACCGTGGCATACGCGACCCACGCAGCATAGGGAATGAAAGCGTTGGCGGCAGCGCGATCGACCTTGCGCGCCGCGGAAATGTAAGAGGTGATCGTTCCCTCCAGCGCCACGATGTCGCCCAGAGCCAGCCGCGGCCGGCGCTCGCCGAAAAACAGCTTTGACCATTGCGCATTCGCAGCGAGTTGCGAAATCCAAAGCCGCAACGCCGCATTGCGATCCCGCGAAGGCGCCGCGCTCCAGATCCTCCAGCCCGACCACGCGATCATGGCGTAGAGCGCAGTCCACACCACAGGAAACACCGCGTCGGGCGGGGTGAAGCTTGGCTTATCGAGCCTTCGGTACCATGCGCCTCGATTGCCCTTGCGGCTATAGTGCGCGCCATACCATGCAGCTCCGGCGGTCGCTGCGCCGAAGGCCGCGAGGGCGAGCAGGCGGGATTTTTCTTTCGTCATGACCGTTAGGTGTCAGCTCTAGCGACGGAGGTTGTCGCCCTATTTCTGGCTCTTGCCGCGCCGCTGCCATTCGTAGTCGAGGTAAATCATCTGTCCAATGTGATGCTGCATGTGGGCGGCACATTGCACGATCATGTCGAGCCGGTTCAGCGCGGTCACGCCGGCCCCGGAATATTCCTTCGCCCAATCCTCTGCCGACTGGGCGCGGACGGTCTCCTGCACCATGGCGACAGCCTCGTCGAAGCGTTTAAGCGCCTCCTCTTTCGACGGAGGATTGGGATCGTTGAATTCGCGCGGCCGGTCGCGCACGTAGCCGGTCTTCGCAATCTGCGCCCCAATGTAGTAATTCAGATTGCCAGTCAGGTGCAGGACGAGATGGCCGAAACTGTTACCAAACGGAAAGGGCTTCTGCCAGAACTGGGAGTTGCTCAGCGGCGCCGCCAGTTCGCGAACTCGCGCCGCATTGTGCGCATAGCGATCCGCGATCGTAGCTGCGATCGTCCCGCTAAGTTCGGCCATAAGCTCTCCCACGTCGCGGGCGCGAACGCCCACGTTCGGCGTTTAAACGACGCTGGCGGCTTCCTGCTTCAACTTTTCCGCCTGATAGTAGGTCGTGAGCGCCTCAATCAGCGGCTGCAACTTCCCGTCCATGACCGCTTCCAGCTGGTGAATGGTAAATCCAATGCGGTGGTCGGTCAGCCGGTTCTGCGGGAAATTGTAGGTACGAATCTTTTCGCTGCGATCCCCCGAGCCGACCATGGCCTTGCGCTCTTTGGCCAGCGCCTGCTGCTGCTTTTCCATTTCGATTTCGTATAAGCGCGAGCGCAGCACGCGCATGCCTTTTTCGCGATTCTTGATCTGTGACTTTTCGTCCTGGCAACTCACCACCGTGTTCGTCGGGATGTGTGTAATGCGGACCGCCGAATAAGTCGTGTTCACCGATTGCCCGCCGGGCCCCGAGGAGCAGAACGTATCGATCCGCAGGTCTTTCGCTTCGATCTTGACGTCAACGTCTTCCGCTTCCGGCAGCACTGCGACCGTGACCGCTGAGGTGTGTACACGCCCTTGCTGTTCCGTGGCCGGAACGCGCTGTACGCGATGCACTCCGCTTTCGTACTTGAGTTGCGAGAAAACGCGGTTGCCTTCAATGATGGCAATGACTTCCTTCAGCCCGCCGGCAGACGATTCCGACGACGACAACACTTCCACTTTCCAGCGCTGCGTTTCCGCGTAACGCGTGTACATGCGGAAAACTTCTGCGGCGAAGAGCGTAGCCTCGTCCCCGCCCGTCCCGGCGCGGATTTCCAGGATGATGTTCTTCTCGTCGTTCGGGTCCTTGGGAAGCAGCAGCACTTTCAATTCTTCTTCGACCAACTTCACCCGCGCTTCCAGTTGCGTCAGTTCATCCTGCGCATAAGCTCGCATCTCCGCATCTTTTTCGTCGGCGAGCAACGCTTTGCTATCTGCAATCCCTTTGGTCAGATCTTTGTACTCGCGATACTTCTCGACGATGGGCGCGATCTCCGCATGCGCCTTGGCAGTCTTCTGGTATCTCGCCGAGTCGCTAACGATATCCGGCGACGCCAGAGCGTTGGTCAGCTCTTCATAGCGGCTTTCGATTTGGTCCAGACGTTCAAACATAAGAGTTCTCGGTTCTCAGTTGCGTATTCCTGTCCTCAATTCCAATCGCAATCCCCGAGAATTCGCGCGGAATTTCGCTCCTGCTTGGGCGAAATTCATGCTCTGCGCTTTTTCTGAGAACTGAGAACTGGGAACTGAGAACTAGTTCGGGGGAGGGCCCCCTAGGCAATCACCAACTCACCGCCGCGCTCTTTTTCCAGCGACATGGCGTGATCGAGGGCGGCGATGGCGCACTGGGCCTGCTCGTCCGATGGTGGCTTGGTGGTGATCCGCTGCAGCCAGAGGCCGGGAGCGGTCATCAGCGCGAACAGCGATCCGCGATGCTTGGCCGCGAAGCGGATAATCTCGTAAGAAACTCCCGCGATGATCGGCAGCAAGGCGATGCGCGACGCGAAGCGCGCCCAGAACGTGGTGAACGGAATCAGCATGTAGAAGCCGATCGAGATCAGCATCACTGTCATAAGAAAGCTGGTTCCGCAGCGCGGATGGAAGGTCGAATATTTCTGCACCGCCGCGGTGTTCAGCGGGTCTCCGTTTTCGAAAGCGAAGACCGTTTTATGCTCCGCCCCGTGATACTCATACACGCGGCGAATATCCTTCCACAGCGAAACGCCCCAAATAAACATCAGGAACAACAGCAGGCGAACCGCGCCATCGACCAGGTTGAAAACGATCCTTCCGCCCAGCGCCGGATCGATCTTCTTCAGTTCGGTCGCCGCCAGCAGCGGGATGTACTTGTACATGAAAATGAAAAATGCCAGCGAAATGATGATATTCACGGCGGCCAGCCAGTTGCTCAGAGTGGCGGCTTTTTCGCGGGATTGCGACGCTTCCGCCTCGCTGCGCTTTGCGGGGACAGCAGGGGCGGCTGTATCTCCGTGGTCTTCTTGCATCATGTCTTCGAGGGCTACATTGGCCGAGAAGCGCAGGGCGCGGTAGCCAAGGTTCATGGCATAACCCAGCGTCATTACCCCGCGTACGACGGGCCAAGCCATCCATTTATGTTTCTCAGACGGCCGCTCCAGCGGTTCGCTCATCGTGACCACTTCGCCAGATGGCTTGCGGCATGCGATTGCCCAGGCGTGCGGGGAACGCATCATCACTCCCTCCAGCACGGCTTGTCCACCGACCAAGGTCTCCTCTCCGCTTTCGAGCGCGGGAAGGAGTTGGATGGCAGCGAGAAATCGCAGATAATTTTTCAATCGACGCACGAGAATTAGATGCTCCTGACCAGAGCCGCGACGCACCCTCTAGGGTAACACAGCCGGACAGTTGTTTAGCCAAACGGTTATTCCGCTAAGTTTTAGCAGCCGCAAGGGTTGCTCAAAGACTGAGGCGCGGTTTGCGCCTTGCGCCGCAGATCGACGATACCATTGATGCTTATGCAGCGACTGGCATCAGCCTGCGAAGCACTCGCCGGAACAACGAAGAAACTGCTGAAGACCGGCATTGTCGCCGACTACCTGAAATCGCGGACCATCGATGAGGCCGCCGTGTCGGCCGTCTTCCTCTCCGGGCGTGCTTTTCCCGTCTGGGAAGAAACCACGCTCCAAGTGGGAGGCCGCTCGCTCTGGCAAATTGTCGCGGAGCTATCCGGAACCAACGAGCCCCAACTCAACGCCGCATACCGCCGCCACGGCGACCTCGGCGCGGTGGCAGGCGAGGTTCTTCCGCAACGCTCTGGGCAAGGTCTGGGCGTGTTGGAAGTGGAGGCGGCATTCCGCCAGATCGCCAGCGCGCGAGGACCGGCTGCGAAGTCCGCCATCGTACGCGATCTGATTTCGCGCGCAACTCCGCTCGAGGCCAAATACATAGTCAAAATTATGACCGGCGATCTCCGCATTGGCCTCAAAGAAAGTTTGGTTGAGGACGCTATCGCCCGCGCTTACGGCTCAACTCTCCCCGAAGTGCAACGCGCCAACATGCTGCTCGGCGATATCGGCGAGACCGTGCGGCTGGCCTCGCAAGGCGCCCTCGCGCAAGCGCAAATGCGGTTGTTCCATCCCCTCGGATTCATGCTGGCCAGCCCCATCGAATCGGCAGAAGAGGGCCTCAGCTATTTCGCCGAAGCCGCAGTAGAAGATAAGTATGACGGCATTCGCGCCCAGGCCCATGTAGCCGGCGGCGACGTGAAATTCTTCTCCCGCACCCGCGACGAAATCACCGAGTCGTTTCCTGAACTGCCTCAAGCGCTCGCCGGGCTGCCTCAAGACGCGATTCTCGACGGCGAGATTGTCGCTTGGGACTATCCCGGCAATGCTTCCGATATACGGCAGGTCGTCGATGAACCGGCATCGGAAGCAAGTGAACAAAAAGCCGCGAACCTCGGACGAGCCCGTCCCTTCGGCGTTTTGCAGCAACGCCTCGGACGCAAGAAAGTCAGCGAAAAAATGCTGCGCGAGATTCCAGTAGCCTTCCTGGCTTTCGACGTGTTGTATGCCGGCGGAGAACTGGTGATCGACCGTCCCCTGCGCGAGCGCGCTCGAATTCTGGATGAGTTGCTAACCGGGCCGAAAAAAACTTTTGACCACAGAAGCCACGGAGGGCCACAGAGTAGAGCACAAGCCGCACTCACATTCGATTCAGACCCCGCCGAGCCGACAACAACTGCGAGCGTCATTCGTGCTCCTGTATTTCGGGTCGCCTCAGCCGACGAATTGGATCAGCTTTTCGTCGCCGCCCAGGCGCGTGGCAACGAAGGACTGATGATTAAAGATCTCGCCTCTCCATACTCGCCGGGCAAGCGCGGAAAATCGTGGCTGAAGATGAAGCGCGAACTGGCCACGCTCGATGTGGTCGTCACTGCGGTGGAGTACGGCCACGGCAGGCGCATCGGCGTGCTCAGCGACTACACCTTCGCCGTTTGGGACAGCGATAGAGAACGCCTGCTCAACATCGGCAAAGCCTACTCCGGCTTGACCGACGTCGAGATCGCCGAAATGACGCAGTGGTTTCTGGATCACACCGTCGAAGATCAAGGATTCCGCCGCGTGGTTGAGCCGAAGATCGTTCTGGAAGTGGCCTTCAACAACATGATGCAATCCGACCGCCACGAGAGCGGCTACGCGCTGCGCTTCCCCCGCATCGTGCGCCTGCGGCCGGACAAGTCGCCCGAAGAGGCCGACACGATCGAAACCGCGGCCCAGATCTTTGAAAAGCAGGCCGGGCACTGATACCAGTGCAACCTATCGGCTGGCTGGCGGCACGATACCGTTCATGCGCAGATACACCACCAGTTGACCGTAATGATCGGAAATGTGCCAGATCATCGCGTTCAATGCCGAAAGCCGGTTCGATCCCCAGTAAGGCCCGGGGTTCGCATGTAACAAATTCGCGGTATCGGTCTTGGCAATGACCTTATCCATCGAATTGAACGAGTCGCGAAGATAGGCCATAATCTCGGCTTTTGATTTCGCTGGATTCGGTCCGCCCAGGTCGCATCGGGCCGGCGGGTTTTCGGCGTCCATCTGTTTCGCCCAGGCTTCGTTCGCGCAGGCCACATGCTTTACTTGTTCACCAAATGTACGCACTTGGGTGAATTCACCCTGGGTCGGCTTAAACGACCATTTGTCTTCGGGCATGGCTTCGGCCAGAGTGGTGAAATCTTTCTCGATATTCTTCCAGATGTAGTTGATTGAATCAGGAATTGTCTTGAGATTGGGCTGATCTCGCCCCGGCGCACCCAACGAAACCATCAACAGCAGGCCCAGGATCAGCATGCTTAAGCCAGGCTTCATAAGTCCTCCATCTAATGTTCGTGGCTATGATGGTGTTCTTCGCTCTCCACCACCGGAATCACGCATCCATGTGCCACCTCGCACACCGCGTGCTCGAATTGGATGGTCGTGTGGTCGATCCGGAAGTCGTGCAGCAAGCACTCTTTCACGTCACGCAGGATGCGTTCGCTCACCGACGGCGGAATGTCGGCAATCGAAATGTGGCATGACAACGCGTGCGTCTCCGATCCAATGCTCCACACGTGCAGATCGTGAACGTCATTCACTCCGCCAATGGCCCGGATCGCCGATTCGATCTTTTCCAGTTTCATGCCGCGCGGTGTGCCCTCCAGCAAAATGTTAAGCGTCTCGCGCACAATGCCGAATCCCGACCACAGGATCAGCACGCCAATCCCCACCGACAGCACCGAATCGATCCAGTAATTTCCCGTTGCCAGGATGGCCCAGCCCCCGGCAATCACCGCCGCCGTCGAGAGGGTGTCGCCCACTTCGTGCAGCAGCGCGCTCCGGATATTTACGTCCCCGCCGGACCGGCCCGAGTTCCGGGTCGAGCGATACAGCAGCAGCGCGATCGCTCCATTCATCACCACGCCGGCCGCCGCCACCCACATCATCAGGCTGGCCTGCACCTGCTGCGGATGCTGCAACCGCCGGAACGCCTCGTAGAAAATGAAAAACGAAACCGCCACCAGCGACGTCGCATTCACCAGCGCCGCCAGCACCCCGGCGCGGTGATAGCCATAGGTCTTGGTCGAACTCGCGGGACGCGACTGAAAATAAACCGCCACCAGCGAAAGCAGCAGCGCCAGGAAGTCCGAGAGATTATGTCCCGCCTCGGAAAGCAGGGCCAGCGAATGAGCCCGGATGCCAGCTACAACCAGCAGCACGATATAGCCCAGCGTCACGGCGAGCGATATCTTGAGCACCCGCGTCGGGCCGCCTGCTCCATGAACATGCACGTGCATGCCTCTAGTGTACGGACGCGATCATCGCGCTTCAAGCCGTTGCCCGACCCTCAACTGGCCCACTAATCGCGAGAGTTCTCCGAAAATCTCAAGTCGAAACCAACCTTGTCGATATCCCTTCAGACGCTCGAAGCAGCCACGTACCTGAGTGCGAAATCAGGCGAGGGGATGGCTCCGGAGGTGCACAACC
>DASSRO010000030.1:0-28086 GCA_035701745.1 Candidatus Sulfotelmatobacter sp.
GCTTTGAGATTGCTCCCCAGATGAACTCGCAGGGCGCGTCTTCCGCGGTCGGCGAGCACCTGAAAGTCTCCGCGCGCCTGCGCCGCCTTTACGACTCCAAACGTATATTTCTGTCCCGGCACCGGGAGCTCCACAGAATCGTCGCAGGTGATTTGCAGAAACACACCCGAGTTTGGGCCGCCTTTGTACGCCTGTCCGGTCGAGTGCAGAAATCGTGGTCCGAATCCCAAGCAGGTGGCGACGTGTTTCTTGTCGCGCACCAGGTGCCGCAAGGTTTGCAGGCTTTGCTCGTTCTCGGCATTCATCTGGATGTAACCAAGCACCGCGAAATAATCGCCGGCCTTGATGCGCGCCAGATGCGCCTTCAGATATCCCGCGACGGATGTGTCTCTCCCCGCTGCCTTTGCCAGATCAGCAGCATTTTTGCCGTCCGTAAATAGTTTGATGCCGCCATCTTCGACGACCGGCTTTTCGGCGGGCAAGGTCCCGGTTTTTTCGTACGCAGAGGTTAGGTCGCGGGTGACGACTTTGCTGGCTTCTACATCTGGCTGGTTGAAGGCATTGATTCCGATAACCGCGCCCGCGACCGCTGTGGCAATTTCCCAGCGGAAGAATTCCGCGCCGAGATCGTAGGTGTCTGCCATGGAGATGCGTACAACCGGATGTCCGGCCTTCTCGATCACCGCGACCTTCGCGTCCTGATCGGCGTCTGCGCCGGACTCCAGCCGCACATAAACGAACACGCGATCGTTGCCGTAAACTTCAGGCGAGGCCAGGTGTTCGCGGTCGACGGGGATAATTCCCTTGCCCACTTTTCCGGTCGATTCGGCGAGAAGTTGCTCGAGCCATGCCCCGAGGTCAGAGATGCCGGGAGAAGTGATAATCGTAACCTTGTCACGCCCGGCATTGGCTGCCGTTCCAAGGATGATGCCGAGCACGGCTCCGGGATTTTCGTCCACGGCGATGCCCGCGCCGCATCCTCTCATCATCTCGGCAGAGCGCGAGAGGAATTTCCTGGTGTCTAAGCCCATCACCGCCGCAGGCACCATTCCGAAATTCGAAAGCGCAGAGTAGCGCCCGCCGATCGAGGCGCGCCCGAAGAAAACGTGGAGAAAGTGGTCGGCCTCGGCCACTTGCTGCATCTTCGATCCCGGATCGGTGATTGCCATGAAGTGGCTGCCCACTTTCGCGGCGCCCACCGCCTGCTTGGTGCGCTCGAAGAAATATTGCTTGAAAATATTGGGTTCGAGAGTGCTCCCGGATTTGCTGGAAACGATAAACAATGTCTTCGGGATGTCGATCTGGTGCTCGAACGCCTTGACCTGGCCAGGATCGGTGGAGTCGAGCACGTGCAGGGTGGGGAAGTGTGCGATCCTGCCGAACGTCATGCGGAGCACTTCCGGACACAAACTCGATCCGCCCATGCCGAGCAGCAGGACGTGCTGGAACTCGCGCTGCTGCACTTCTTTCGCGATTTTCTGCAGTTGCTCCTGCTGAGCAATCTGCTCGTCGACGACATCGAGCCAGCCCAGCCACTTGTCTTCGTCGCTTCCGGTCCAGAGCGAGGCGTCGCGTTTCCACAAACGTTGCATGTTTCCGCGCGACTGCCAATCGGCGATCGTCGCTTTCACTGTCGAGGCAAGCGGTTCCGGCAGGGAAGTCTTGAGTCGGCTCACGGCTATCCTTTTTGCTGCGTGTTTTTCTTGACCGCTTCCAACAGTTTGTCGAAGGCGTCGGCAAACAACTTGACGCCATCCTGAGTCAGTTTGTCGGTGACTTCCTTGATCGAAATGCCGGCTTGTGCCAGGTCTTGCATTACCTTGGCGGCGGCCGGCACATCCTCGGTAAGGCTGTTTCTCAGTTTTCCATGATCGCGGAACGCGTCTATGGTCGCGGGCGGCATTGTGTTGACCGTGTCTGGGCCGATTAATTCTTCGACGTAAATTACATCACGATAGTTGGGATTCTTGGTGCTGGTGCTGGCCCACAATACGCGCTGGGTCTGTGCTCCCTTGGCCGCTAACGCCTGCCAGCGCGGCCCGCTGAAAATCTTCTGATAGCGCTGGTAGGTGAGTTTGCCGTTGGCGATCGCCACTTTGCCCAACAGGCCCTTCAACAGGGACTGCTGCTTCGCGTCGGTGGCCGCCTTGATCTTCTCCTCGATCTTGGAGTCGACCAGCGTGTCGATGCGGCTGATAAAAAAGCTGGCCACGCTCGCCATTTTTTTCAGATTGCCGCCGCGAGCTCCGAGGTCCTCGAGCCCCGCGATGTAGGCTTCGGCAACCTTCTCATACACTTCCTGGGCGAAGAGCAAAGTAACGTTGATGTTGATTCCTTCGCCGACCAGCTGCCGGATCGCCGGAAGTCCCTGCGCCGTGCCCGGAACTTTAATCATTACGTTTTCGCGCTTCACCGCCTTCCAAAGGCGTCTTGCTTCGTCGATAGTTTCTTGCGTTTTGAGCGCCAGATACGGAGAAACTTCCAGGCTCACATAGCCGTCGCGAAAATTCGACTCCTCATATACCGGACGCAGCGCGTCTGCCGCATCCTGAATATCGCGAATGGCGATCTGCTCGTAAATGTCGGTAGTGGTGAGATCTTTCTTTGAAGCAAGCGAGTGCAGGATATCGTCGTACAGCGAACTGTCGCCGATTGCCTTTTCGAAGATCGACGGATTCGACGTCATTCCTCGTAATCCATCTTCCGTGATCAGCTGCTTCAGTTTTCCGCTGGTGAACAGGTCGCGCCGAATGTAGTCGAGCCACATCGACTGGCCGTAGTCGAGCAGTTGTTTTAGCGGATTTTTAGTCGCCTTCGAATTTTCCAGAATCCCAGTTGGCTGCATAAAATTTTCTCCTACAATCCCATTCGTGACGGAGCTGGCTGCGTTTTTTTCTGTCCTTCAGGTGAGACGCAACAAGGTACGCCTTTACTGTTGTGCCATGGCGGCGCGAGCTTCCTTGACCACCGCGTCGACGGTGAAGCCGAAATGTTTCAATAAATCTTTCAGCGGGGCTGAGGCGCCAAACTGACGCATGCCGATATTGCGTCCCTTCAGCCCGGTGTAGCGCGCCCACCCCAAAGTGGACGCCATTTCCACGGAAACGCGTGCCGTCACGTCGGATGGAAGTACGCTCTCTTTGTACGCCGAGTCCTGCTGCTCAAAAATTTCCCACGAAGGCATGCTCACCACGCGCGGCTTAACGCCCTCCGCCTTTAACTTCTCGTATGCCTCCACGCACAACGAGAGTTCGCTGCCAGTGGCCAACAGGATCACCTCCGGCTTTCCACCGGCGTCAGCGAGCACGTAGGCGCCTTTCGCAACGCCGGAAGCGGCGGCATATTTCGAACGATCCAGTGTCGGCAGGTTTTGCCGCGTCAACACCAGCGCCACGGGCGAACTCTGCTGATGCGCGATAATTTTCCACGCTTCTGTTACCTCGTTGGCGTCGCCGGGACGCAGAACAATCAAATTCGGCATGGCCCGTAAGGAGGCGAGTTGCTCGATCGGCTGGTGAGTCGGCCCATCCTCGCCGACGCCAATTGAGTCGTGCGTAAAGATGAAGATTGACGGACACTCCATCAGCGCCGCCAGGCGGATGCTTGCCCTCATGTAATCGCTGAAATTAAAGAAGGTCGCTCCGAAGGCGCGAAGACCTGATACCGTCATCCCGTTCACGCTCGCGCCCATGACGTGTTCGCGCACTCCGAAGTGGAGATTGCGCCCAGCGGCATTGTCTGGCGTGAAATCTCCCGCGCCTTCGAATTTCAACGTGGTCTTGTTTGAGGTCGCCAAGTCGGCCGATCCGCCAAGCATCCACGGAATATTCTGCGCCACTGCGTTCAGCACTTTGCCGGAACTTTCGCGAGTTGCAATGCCCTTGGCATCGGCGGGAAAAGTCGGCAGATTCTTGTCCCAGCCCGAAGGCAGTTCGTGATGTTGCATTTGGCTGAGCCGAGCTGCGAGGTCAGGATATTTCTGCGTGTATGAGGCGAACAGATCGGACCAACTCGCCCGCAGATCGTGCCCTCGCCTGCCAATGCCATCGCGGAAATGCTCGCGCACTCCGTCAGGCACCAGAAACTTGGCATCCTCCGGCCAGCCGTAGAATTTCTTTACCAGCCGTACTTCTTCTTCACCCAGCGGCTCGCCGTGGGCGGCGTTGGTGTCTTGCTTATGAGGAGAACCGTAGCCGATGTGGCTGTCGACGATGATCAGCGTCGGCCGGTCTTTAGTCTTTTGAAAAGTCTCGAACGCTCGAGCCAGCATTGACAGATCGTTGGCATCGGCCACGCGTGTCACGTTCCACTCGTATCCGATAAAGCGCGTAGCAACGTCTTCGCTGAACGACCAGTTCGCCGGACCATCCAGGGTGATGTGATTGTGGTCGTAAATCCAGCAGAGATTGGAGAGCTTCAAATGTCCGGCCAGGGAAGCGGCTTCTCCTCCAATTCCCTCCATCAGATCGCCATCGGAGCACATCGCGTAAACGTTGAAATCGAAGATTTCGAAGCCGGGCCGATTAAAGTTGGCCGCCTGCCATTTGCTCGCGATGGCCATTCCTACACTGTTGCCCACGCCTTGCCCCAGAGGACCGGTCGTAGTCTCGACCCCGGAAGTGATGTGCGACTCGGGATGTCCGGGAGTCACACTGCCGAGCTGGCGGAAGCGCTTGATCTCCTCCATCGGCACGGCGAGCTCTTTCAAAACTTTGCCCTGCTTGTCGACCCGCCGAACTTCGGCCAGGTTCAGCATGGCGTACAGCAGCATGGAGGCATGGCCATTGGAGAGCACGAAGCGGTCGCGGTTCAGCCAAGTGGGATCGGCAGGATCGTAACGCAGAAATTCCTGCCAGAGGCAATACGTTACGGGCGCCAGTCCCATCGGCGCGCCCGGATGGCCGGAGTTGGCCTGTTGTACTGCGTCGATCGCCAGAGTTCGAATCGTGTTAATAGACAGCGTGTCCAGTTGCTGTCCCGTTGCCAAAACCTGTTCACTGGCTACCATGCGATTCTGTTCCTCCACGTGGAGATTCCAACGGCGAGAGACCGACCACGATTAATTAGAGTTTCCGAGCACGGAAAGGGTTCATACGTAGGGAAAGTGTATCAATTTCCCGGACCCGAGGAGGTGGATTGCAGAAAAATCGGAAGCGATCGAGGAAAAGCCCTATTTCAAAAGTCGAAGATAGGTGCTTTCGCTCTGGGATGCGCGAGTGCTGTCTTGCACAAATTTGACGAACTGCCGCAAACTATCGCGTTCGGCGGGCGCCATACCATCGAAACGAACCCGAACCCCGTTGGCGGGACCGTTGCGCGCGACAACACCACTGAGCGCAAATCCCTTCACCCAAATCTTGCCGTTGGGCACCCACAGGCCGATGGCGACCTTCGCGCCGGGCTTGACGGGGCTGGCCGTTTCCACCAGGCATCCCCCAACGCTGGTATTCGACAAATTGCCCCAAATTGGAGTTGGTGTCTCATCTACTCGCAGTTCCACCGCAACGAAGCACTTGATTCGCGGATTCCTTCGGCGGTCGCTTCCGAGGCTAGGGCTGAATAGATCTGGAGCGAAAGGAGGCGTGTCGGAAGTGGGCGTAGGAACCGGCGGCGGCTCGGAAGGCGACAGCGAAGCGGAGGTAGCAGTCGCGGCCGCACCCGCCTTTATTTGGCGCATCGCCGACAGCAGAGCCTCTTCTCGTTTTCCAGCCGGGGCTTCGCGGTAGGTTTGCAGCAAGGTTCCCACGTGCCGGACAAGATCCGGATCAGACAAGATCCGGGTCCAATCAGTTCCTGCGCTCATCCATTACACTCTTTCGTGCTTGTAATTAGTCTTCCGAACTAGCTTGAACCCCCGCGTACCTTCCTTCAAGATGACCTAAGTCACAGGATGGAGCTTCCTGGATCATCGAGTGTGGCTGGGTTTGGTGTCCCGAATGGCTTTCGAGCCGGAAAGAGCAGAATCGTTTGCATCTCAAACGGCTGCAAACGAATCAAAGTGGGCGAGTTATGCTAGAAGTGAGAAAGGACGTATCGGTCGCTCCCCGGAGGGCCGAACCTCCGCACGATCAAGAATGCCTTGCCCATCCATAATCTCCCGCGCGACAATTTTCGCTCTGTCCGTGTTTCTCACCTCCTCCGGCCTGCCAGCGCAGGTGAGCGGGGGAAGTCCGACCGCCCCGAATGTAACGCTTCCGGGCCAGCAGAGCCCATTTCTGGGCAGCGCTCCCGAGGGCAAGGCAACGTCGGAGGTCTTACAGATTGACTTCAAAGACGCGATTGATCGAGGTCTGCGCAACAACCTCGGTTTGTTGCTCGCCTCAGACCAGACCGAGACGGCGCGCGGGGAGAAATGGAAGGAACTGAGCGAACTGCTGCCCAACCTGAGCGCCCATGTGATCGAAAATGTACAGACAGAAAGTCTAGCGGCGCTGGGATTTAACAAGCTTGCTCCATTTTTTGCGGCGCCAGGCTCAAAGCCCACAACTTTTCCGCGTGTGACGCCAGCCTTCAACTACTTCGACGCCCGAGCCTTTCTCAATCAATCCGTCTTTAATTTCAGAAATTTAGAGCGTGAGCGCTCGGCCTCCGAAAGTCTAAAGGCCTCTCAGTACACTTATAAAGATGCCAGGGAAATGGTCGTTCTTGCGGTTGGCAACGCCTACCTGGAAGCGATTGCAGCCAGTGCCCGCGTGGAGACGACCGAGGCTCAAGTAAAAAGTGCGCAGGCGCTTTACGGCAAGGCGTCGGACCAACTCAAAGCAGGACTGACGCCGGCCATCGATGCCTTGCGCTCACAAGTGGAACTGCAGACCCGCCAGCAGCAGCTGATTGTTGCGCGCAACGATCTCGCCAAGTTGCGGTTGGATGTGGCGCGCATCATCGGATTGCCGCTGGGCCAGGAGTTTGTTCTCACCGAGAAAGCCCCTTACGAAGCGCTTACCGCGCTCCCGCTGGATACTTATTTGCAACGCGCCTATGCCTCGCGTCCCGACTACCAAGCGGCAGTAGCGCGGCTTCGTTCCGCCGAGCTCTCTCGCAGGGCGGCGACGGCGGGGCATTATCCGAGCCTTGAGGTCGATGCAAATTTCGGCGATATCGGTGTTACGCCCTCCCAGTCGAATGGAACCTGGCAGGTTGCGGGCGGGGTTACCATTCCCATTTTTGCCGGTGGCAAAACTCACAGTGACGTGCTCGAGGCGGACGCGCAGTTAAAGCAAGCGCGCTCTCAACTCGGCGATCTCAGGGGACGGATCGACTACGAGGTTCGCACGGCCTTGCTCGATTTGAATGCCGCCGCTGAGCAAGTGGAAGTCGCCCGGAGTTCCGTCGAGCTGGCAGAACAGGCGCTTACCCAATCGCAGGATCGCTTCAGCGCGGGCGTGGCCGATAATTTGGAGGTCGTGCAGGCGCAAGAGGCGGTTGCCAGCGCTCACGAGAGCTATATTCAGAGTTTGTATGCCCACAATCTTTCGAAAGTTGAGCTGGCGTACGCCATCGGCGATGCGGAACGCGGCGTCAAACAATATTTGAAAGGCACCCACTAACCGTATGGAGCAAACTACACAGAGTCCACCCAAGAACGCTGAGAAAGCTGGTTCCGATCAGCCGGCGAATAGCACCAGGCCGTTGCCTGCCACCGAGGAAGATTTTCATACCCGGCCCTCCCGTACTCAGAGTTCAGGTTTCCGCATTGCGGTCGTAATTGCGATTATCGTCATCTTGATCGCCGGTTTCTTCGCGTATCGCTATTTCACCAGCTATGAATCGACCGATGACGCCCAAGTCGATGGCCATGTCAACTCTGTGAGCGCCCGCGTCTCCGGACACGTGGTGAAGCTGAACGTTCAGGACAATCAATACGTGCAGGCGGGAACGGTGCTCGTCGAAATCGATCCGGCGGACTATCAGGTCGCTTACGAGCGCGCCAAGGCGGACTTTGAAGACGCGCAGGCGGCCGCAGTCGCTGCTGGGGTGACCATTCCCATCACCTCTGTAAACACCAACGGGCAAGTCTCGGCGTCCGAGGCGGATGTTAACAGCGCGCGCGCAGGCATTCAGGGTGCGAAACAGAATTTTGAAGCGGCTAAGGCTCAACTGCAAGAGGCCGAAGCGAATAACGTTAAAGCGCAGAACGACCTTGGCCGGTACAAGCAGCTGGTCGACAAACAGGAAATCTCCCAGCAGCAGTATGACCAGGCCGTCGCCGCGGCAAAGGCAAGTGCCGCCTCTGTGGAAGCAGCGCGGGCCAGCGCCGATGCGGCGCAGCAGCAGGTGACGCAGGCTCAGGGCAGGCTGGTTCAAGCCGAGGTCAACTCGCGCTATGCCGCGACCGCGCCCAAGCAAATGCAGGTCACACGCGCCAAAGCCACATCGGCGCTGGCAGAAGCGCAGCGCAAGAAAGCAGATCTCGATCAAACCCAGCTGAACCTGCAGTACACAAAAATCGTCGCTCCGGTGAATGGAATTGTCAGCGACCGAACCGTAGAAGTCGGCCAGAACGTTGCTCCCGGCCAGGAGTTGATGAAGATCATTAATCTTGACGATATTTGGGTCACGGCGAACTTCAAAGAAACGCAACTCCGGCAAATGAAGGTCGGCCAGAAGGTCAATGTTGAAGTTGACGCCAACGGCCGATCGTATAACGGCAAGGTCGACAGCGTGGCTGGGGCCAGCGGCGCTCGTTTCAGCCTGCTGCCTCCAGAAAACGCCACCGGAAATTATGTGAAGGTCGTGCAGCGCATTCCGGTCAAAATTATCTTGGATCCGGGTTCGAATAATGATCACCAGCTCCGGCCCGGCGAGTCGGTAACCCCCAAGGTCTGGATTCGGTAATGGGTTCGGCCGCCGCAACCGTGGGAACCGGGGACGCTCATGCCGATGCCTGGCGCCCGGCAGTTAATCCGTGGATCATTGCGCTTGCGGTTACGCTCGCCACATTCATGGAGGTGCTTGACACCTCCATCGCCAACGTTGCTCTTCCGCATATTGCAGGTGGGCTCTCGGCTGGACAGGACGAGAGCACCTGGGTCCTCACGTCTTACCTCGTTTCCAATGCGATCGTACTTCCCCTAAGCGGCTGGCTTTCGTCCATTGTCGGCCGCAAGAATTTCTACATGGGATGCGTCGCCCTTTTCACGATCAGTTCGTTTCTCTGCGGACTGGCGCCGAATCTGGCGACGTTAATCATTTGCCGCATTCTGCAGGGCGCGGGCGGCGGCGGACTGCAACCCAGCGAGCAGGCCATTCTCGCCGACACGTTTCCTCCCGCCAAGCGCGGCATGGCTTTTGCGGTTTATGGCATTGCGGTGGTGACAGCGCCGGCGATTGGTCCAACGCTCGGCGGGTGGATCACAGACAATTTCACCTGGCGCTGGATTTTTTTTATCAACATTCCCGTCGGAATTATCTCGATCTTGCTGACCTCACGACTGATTCAGGATCCGCCTTACTTCAAGCGCCGCAAGCTGAGCGAGACCAGAATTGACTATATCGGCCTGGGCTTTGTCGCGCTCGGACTGGGCACGCTGCAAGTGGTGCTGGACAAAGGCCAGCGCGACGACTGGTTCGAATCGCACTTCATCTTGATCCTCACGCTGATCGCCGTGGCCTCGCTGGTTTTCGTGATCTTCTGGGAGTGGAAGCAAAAGGATCCGATCATCGACCTGCATCTGTTCCGCGACCGAACTTTTGGTATTTCGAATTTGCTGATGTTCATGCTGGGCTTCGCGCTGTTGGGCAGCACGCTGCTTCTCCCGCTATTCATGCAGACCATGTTGGGTTACACGGCCCAGCAATCCGGCATGGCTCTGATGCCCGGTGGGTTCGCGATCATGCTGCTGTTGCCTCTGGTCGGTTTTCTGCTCTCCCGCTACAGTCCGCGCTGGCTGCTGGTGTTCGGCCTGGTCATGCTTTCGTTTTCTCTGTTTCACATGACCAATTTCGATCTCGAAATCGACTTTCGCACGGCGGTGATTGCCCGCGTCTTTCAGGCCGTGGGCATGGCGTTTCTGTTTGTTCCAATTAACACTGCTGCCTACGCGTTCCTGCCACGCGACAAGAACAACGCTGCCTCCGGCCTCATGAACCTGGCGCGCAACATAGGGGGAAGTGTCGGAATTTCCGTAGTCACCACGATGCTGGACCGGCGCAGCCAGGTGCATTTGACCGATTTGTCGTCGCACTTGAGCCCGTCGAACCCGGCTCTGCAGTCGATGATCCAGGGGGCTTCGCGCGCCATGCAAACCCACGGTGCAAGCGCCTCTGGAGCAACACGTCAGGCGTATGCGCTCATCCAAGGTACGGTGGAGCGCCAGGCTACGATGCTCTCCTATCTCGACTGTTTCTGGTTTCTGGGCGCGGCGATCCTGGCCATGATTCCCATGGTTTTCCTGATGAAAAAAACGAAACCCGGAGGAGGAATGGCGGTACACTAGCCCTCGCCATGTTTCGCCTGATCACTATCGAGCGCGAGTACGGTTGCGGCGGCGCATCCATCGCTGCCCAACTGGCTAGCCGTCTGGGCTGGAAGCTCTGGGACCAGTTACTCACCCAGGAAATCGCTCGTCGTGCACAGGTCGATCCTTCCGCAGTAAAACGGTGTGATGAGCGCATGGACGGCCGCTTTCACCGCCTTGCCAAAACTTTTTGGCGCGGCAGCTACGAACGCAGCAGTACGATCGGTAGCCAGATGTTCGATACCGACCGCATGATGGCGATGATGCAAGAAACAATGAACAAGATCGGTGACGAAGGGGACGCGGTGATTGTGGGTCGGGGCGCTCCGTATTTTTTGCGCGAGAACCCTTGCGCGTTCCACGTTTTTCTTTATGCACCACGCTCGGAAAAAATCCGCCGCATCGTTGCCAGCGGCCAGAGCGAGCAGGCTGCCATCGAACAAGTCGAGACTATCGATCGCGAACGGATTGCCTACGTAAAGCATTACTTCAACGCCGATTGGCCCACGCGCTCGCTCTATCACGTCATGCTGAATACTGCCGTGGGAGACAATGCGGTCGTGCAGACGGTCCTCGATACCATGCGACTGGTCGAGGGACGTCCCAGAGCGACAAACTACGATCAGACCAAGGTGCCCACGTCCCACGCTTAGTGGCGTCGAGCCCACCCAGAAATAGTTTGAGAATTCCTACGCCGTTCCCGGTCGGGCGTGAGCAACCTCTGGCTGAACGGGTCGTTGCGGTGCGGGGCAGCAGTTTTCTTCGCAAACATCTGCACGCGGGCCCAAGGTTCCTAGGGCGCGCCGCTCAGTCTCTCCCCTCGTTCGTTCCAGAATGAGCTCGCGAATCATGGCGATGAACCTGGGATGCACTCCCACCGTCTTCGCCCGGGCCATTGGAAAAGAGAGGGAATCGCAAAGCTGGCGCGCTTCGACGTCCAGATCGTACAAAACTTCCATGTGATCGGAAATAAAACTGATAGGCGCGAGCACAACGGCGCTCGCCAAGTTGCGTGCTTTCGCCGCGCGTAGGTACGCCAAAATATCGGGCTCGAGCCAAGGCTGTCCGGGCGCACCGCTGCGGCTCTGATATACGAGCGCGTCGTTGGTGATTCCCAGCCTCGCCGAAACCAACTTTTTCACTTCCTCCAGTTGCTGCACGTAATCAGACGTGTTCGCCATCGAAATGGGGATGCTGTGGGCGATGTAAACGACTTGAACGTTCTGCCGCGCGCCTGCCGGAATTTCACCGAGCGCCGCCCGCAGACGATCTTCCGTTGCCTCAATAAATCCCGGATGATTGAAGAAGACGCGCAGCTTGTCGATTTCCGGCGCGCCGGATCCAATTGCATTTTGGGCGCGGCTGATGTCCTCGCGGTATTGACGGCATCCGGAATACGAACTGTAGGCGGAAGTGACGAAGCCAAGAGCGCGGCGAATGCCGTCCTGCTTCATTTTGCGCAGCGTGTCGGCCAGCATCGGATGCCAGTTGCGATTCCCCCAATACACGGGAAGTGACGGACCATTCTGTGCGAGTTCGTTCTGGAGGGAGGCAATCAGGTCACGCGTTTGCTGATTGATCGGACTTTTGCCGTCGAAGTGATAGTAGTGCTCGGCAACAGCCAGCAGGCGCTCGCGCGGAACGTTTCTTCCGCGCAGCACGTTTTCGAGGAACGGGATAACATCCTCACGCGATTCCGGCCCGCCGAACGAGACAACAAGAATGGCGTCGTAGTTCATGCGTAAAGCCTGAGATGGCCTCTGCGAAAAAATTTGTGATCAGCGTATTAGTGTTATACGGCTTCGCCTTTACCATCATCTGCTGATCCGTAGAGTACGGTCAAGGTCAGATGTCATATGAAAGCGGCGGACGTGCGCAAGTGTCGAGAGGTTGCCTTCATCAGCAATTTCCTGTATTCGGATTACTGCTAAACTGCCGATCAGTCTGATCCTCGGTTTTTTCGGGCAAGGAGCTATCTCCATGTCACGCATGCTGCTTCTCATTGTCCTTTTCCCATGCATTCTCTTGGCGCAACAGCCCTCGCCGTCGGCGGGTGACGAGGAGCGAATTGTCGCGTTGGAAAACATCTGGAACCAGGCACAACTCAAACACGATGCAACTGCGATGGGCAGCATGCTTCACCAAGATTTCATATTTACAGATTATGACGGCACGGTCATGTCGAAGCCGCAGTTCCTGGCTTCCATCCGCGATCCTTCTAATACGCTGACCTTAGAGGTATCGGACGATATGAAGCCGCATCGCTTCGGCGATACCGTCGTCATAACCGGCGCGACTCACGAAAAGGGTAAGCAGAAAGGAAAGTCCTACGAACATTACGGGCGATTCACCGACACCTGGATACGGCACGGCAATGAATGGATTTGCGTGGCGAGCCAGTTGGGATTGGTGCAGAAATGAGATTGACAATGGGAGCTAATGCGGCCAGTGCTTCGGTGCGGAAAAACTGGTGCGCCCGGAGAGATTCGAACTCCCGACCTGTTGCTCCGGAGGCAACCGCTCTATCCAGCTGAGCTACGGGCGCGCACGGGTATTTACAGTCTACATGGGGAAGGGAAACGGCTTCAACGTCGCCGCGCCAGCGCAGCCAAAACGATGATGAAACCGAGCAGTCAGTCGCAATGCGCTTGACCCGCCAACTCTCCCGACGGTACAGGTGAGGGCGGGACGAGACTCACCCCAAGCGCGCAGTCATTGCGCGCGGTTCGGCGAATTGTCCGGGGAAAAGTGCTGGCTAATAGCGGTCTCGACGCCCGCCACCGCCGCCGCGGCCGCCACGATCTCCACGATCGCGACCACCACCGCCTCCACCTCCACCGACACGTTCGGTCTTGGGCCGGGCTTCGTTGACGTTGATCGTGCGTCCACCCACTGAGGAGCCATTTAAGGCTGTGATCGCCTTCTCGCCGTCTTCGTTACTGGCCATCTCCACGAAACCGAAACCTCGGGAGCGTCCAGTATCGCGGTCCGTCATAATGCTAACGCGGTCCACTTGTCCGAAAGGCTCAAAAAGGGTCCGAAGTTCGTCTTCGTTCGTATTGAAGCTCAGATTCCCAACGAAAATATTCTTCACGCTTCTGCCTCTGCATTGAGCTGTCGGAAGTGCAAGCAGATCGGTGGACTTGGCAGGTCGGGAGGGCCTTCCTGAAAATCGGGACCGCAGCCGGCAAACAGTTCGAATGCGGCCAGCAGTATAGCAGGTTTTTAGAAACCGGCTGATTAAATTGGAATGAAATGAACAGCTTGGCTGAATTAAGGATTTAGCACTCGTCTACCTTCCAGTAGCCCTCGGAATGAAATCCCATCTGCAACAGGCGGTTCTTGGGATCGTGACGCTTTCCGCAGCTCGGACAGACGAGATAACGGCTCCATGCCGTGCCCTGGCGATCATAGTTCTCGGCGACCGCGAAGGTTGTTCCGCAACTGCATGGGACGAGAAACATGCGCAGGGGCGGTTTCTCTTTCATGCTCTTTGCGGGCTTGGCAGGAGGCTTCACGACTCTTCGACGGTGGCGAATGAACTCTTCTTGCGACGGTTGGACTGCAGTGTTTTCTTGCGGAGGCGAAGCGATTTGGGCGTGATCTCGACGAACTCATCATCGGCGATGAATTCGATGGCCTGCTCCAGATTCAGGGGGCGGAACGGCACCAGGCGAATGGCCTCATCGGCGGTTGAAGCGCGCATATTCGTCAGCTTCTTTTCGCGTACGGCGTTCACGTCGAGATCGGTGTCTTTGGCGTTTTCGCCGATGATCATGCCTTCGTAGAGTTCGACGCCGGGCCCGACGAAAAGCTCGCCCCGCTCCTGCAGGCCCCAGAGCGCATAGGCTGTGGAGACGCCGCCGCGATCGGCGATCAGCGCGCCAGTCAGACGATGAGGAATCTCCCCCTGCCACTCCGTGTAGCCGTCAAACAGCGCGTTCATGACGATGGTGCCGCGCGTATCCGTTAGCAACTGGCTCCGCAATCCAATCAATCCGCGGCTGGGCACGCGGAACTCGATGCGCACGCGGCCATAGCCGTGATTGTGCATGTTGGTGACTTCGCCCTTGCGCGATCCCAGTTGCTCCATGACGACGCCGACGAAGTCTTCCGGCACGTCGACCGTGAGATGTTCGACCGGTTCCATCAGCTTGCCGTCGATGCGCTTGGTGACGATCTCGGGCTTGCCGACCATGAGCTCGTAACCCTCGCGGCGCATCATCTCAATCAAAATAGAAAGCTGCAGCTCGCCGCGGCCGAGGACCTTAAAAGAATCAGTCGAGCCTGTTTCTTCGACGCGCAAGGACACGTTGGTCAGGAGTTCTTTCTCCAGACGCTCGCGCAGGTTGCGCGAAGTGACGTAGGTGCCGTCCTTGCCCGCGAATGGCGAAGTGTTGACGGTGAAGAGCATCGCGATGGTGGGCTCGTCGATCGCGATGTGCGGCAGTGGCGCGGGATTCTCAGCTTCGGTAATGGTCTCGCCGATCGTAATTCCTTCTACCCCGGCGACCGCGACGATGTCTCCCAATTCGGTTTCCGTGATGTCGGTTCGCTTCAGACCGGAGAAAGAGAACAGTTTGGTGATCTTGGTTTTGTGCAGGCTTCCATCGAGCTTCGCGATGGCGACCTCCTCGCCCGTGTGCATTTTCCCGTTGAAGACGCGGGCGATGGCGAGACGTCCAAGGTAGTCGCTGTAGTCGAGATTCGCCACCAGAATTTGCAATGGACCCAAAGGATCGCCCTTCGGTGGCGGAATCGTCTTGATGATGGCGTCGAACAGCGGACGCAGGTCTTCGCCGCCTCCCTGGATGTTGGTGGTTGCGGTTCCAATCTTTGCGTTGGTGTAGAGCACGGGGAAATCGATCTGCTCTTCCTTTGCGTCGAGGTCAATAAACAAGTCGTAGATTTCGTTCAGCACTTCCTGGGGCCGAGCGTCGGCGCGATCGATCTTATTGATGACGACGATCGGCGGGAGATGGGCCTCCAGCGCCTTGCTTAAAACGTAACGCGTCTGCGGCAGCGGGCCTTCGCTCGCGTCGACCAGCAGCATGACCCCGTCGACCATTTTCAGAGCGCGTTCGACTTCGCCGCCGAAGTCGCTGTGACCCGGGGTGTCGACAATGTTGATCTTCACGTCGTGATAAAAAATCGCGGTGTTTTTGGCCAGGATGGTGATGCCGCGCTCGCGCTCCAGTTCGTTCGAGTCCATCACCCGGTCAACGTGGTGCTCGTTGGAGCGGAAAGTGCCGCTCTGTTGCAGCATGGCGTCGACCAGCGTGGTTTTGCCGTGGTCCACGTGCGCGATAATAGCGATATTGCGAATGCTTGAACTCAAAACGGAATCCTTTTGGAAATAATGTCTACTAACACTTTACTATGCGGGAGGTGAAACCACCACGAAAGACGAGTGGGAGGAGCGATCTTCTCTGCGCGCACCGCCTCCAAACGCGAAAAATGGTCGTCAAGCGAGGCCGAGACGACGTAAAGGAATCGGCGTGGTTTTAGCGATTCGGGGCTACTCCGCTGTCGATCAGATCGGCACCGACTTCCGCGTTGCCTTCTGCCCGCACGCGCAGGCGATACCAGATGACAATCGTTACCAGCGAAAACACAAATATGATGGTTGATATCGCGTTGATCTCCGGCGTGATGCCGCGGCGCAAACGTCCCCAGATTTCCAGGGGGAGCGTGTTGTCGCGGCCGATCAGGAAGAAACTGACGGCGATCTCATCCATCGAGAGCGTGAAAATGAGCAGCGCCGCTCCGATGATAGGCAGCTTCAGGTTAGGCACGGTCACGCGCCAAAATGTCTGCCAGTAGTTTGCTCCCAGGTCGAGTGAGGCTTCTTCCTGCGCGCGATCCAGCTTTTGCAGGCCCGCGAAAACTTCTGTGGTTGCCACAGAAATCAAGGCGGTGCCGTGGCCCAAAACAATCGTCAGCAGGCTCAACCTCGCGCTCATCAGGTTAAACAGCATGAGCAGGGAAAGTCCTGTAATGATCCCTGGCAGAATCAGCGGCAGCAGCACCAATCGGCGGAATAATGCTTTGCCGGGGAAATGAGCGCGATCCAGCGCCAAAGCGGCTGGAATTCCAAAGGCCAGCGATATGACCATGGCTGCCAATGCCACCTGCAAGCTGTTGAGCACCGCATCCCAAATCGCTCCATCGGCGAACAGGACTCGGTACCAATCGAGCGTCAGATGCTGCGGCGGAAATCCGGCCACGCCCTGGCCATTGAAGGAATACAGAATGAGGACGGAAATCGGCAGGTAGAGAAACGCGAATACCGTCGCTGCATGAAATAGCAGCCAGCGCGACCGCGGAGCGTTTTCTCTGAACTGGCCAACGCCGCCGCTCACGAGAAGCTCCATTTTCGTTCCAGACGCTCGGAGAGAAACAGCAAGCTCAACACAATTACCAACATCAGCAAAGAGATTGCCGCGCCCAGCGGCCAATTAAAGGACGCGCCGAATAAGCTCACTACGATGTTGGAAATCATGATGCCGCTGGGTCCGCCTAACAACAATGGCGCAAGGAAGTCGCCCAGGCTTAACACAAAGGCGAACGTGGCTCCCGCAATCACACCCGGGATCGAAAGCGGGAAAATAACCTTCCAGAAAGTTTGCACGGGCGTTGCGCCCAGATCTTGCGACGCCTCAACCAGATTGCGCGGAATGTGCTCGAGCGACGCATAAATGGGCAGGATCGTGAACGGCGTATAGATGTGGGTGAGAGTCAAGACGACGGCGAACGGGCTATAGAGCAGGAATTCGAGCGGATGCCTGGTAAGGTGAATATGTTGCAGCAGCGTGTTGAGCACACCGTCGGAGCCGAGGATCGTCTTCCACGCATAAGCTCGAACAAGATAGCTCACCCAGAGTGGAATGATGACCAGTTGGTAGAGCAGGTCTTTTCGCTTGCCGGCATAGAACGACAAGAAATACGCCAGCGGAAACCCCAACATCAGGGAAAAGAGCATCACGCGCGCCGCAATCCACATGGAACGCAGCAGCGTTTGCCAATAGACGGTCTTCTGGAGCAATTCTTGGTAGTTATTGAGGTTCCACGAATGCACGATGGCCTGCGTTGGCGAAACCGACCAGAAGCTGTAGCAGAACATCAGGATGTACGGCGCCAGCAGGAACAGCGAAACCCAGACTAGCGGCGGCAGGGTCACGACGGTTTTGTAGGTTTTGGAGAACATCAGATTCTTTCGGTCGACTCGCGCACGGGTACTGCGTCGTTGGAAGAGAATTCCAGTTCGATCTCGTTGCCTAGTTCGAATCCGCCCGCGGTTCTCGCCGTGAGGACGAGTCCTTCGGGACATGCAACACGAGTTAATTCCGTCGCCCCGTGAAAGGCTTGATGTACAACCTGTCCGCGAACGCGGACCGTCTGCTCAGAATCTTGATTGGCGTTCGCCGGATGAACCTGCTCAGGCCGTAAAGAAAACAGTGCTGGCCCATCCGGAAGCGAGGTCCGCCAAGTCAGGGGGCCGGAGCGTACTACTCCATCCTGCACTTGGCTTTTCAGCAGATTCGTGTGTCCGATAAATTGCGCAACGTAGGCGGTGGCCGGACGACTATAAATCTCCCGCGGTGTTGCAACCTGTTCGAGTTCGCCGGAGCGCAGCAGCGCGATGCGGTCCGACATGACCATGGCTTCTTCCTGATCGTGCGTGACGAATACAAACGAAATGCCGACCTCCCGCTGCAGCGATTTCAACTCTACCTGCATCTGGCGCCGAAGATTCGCATCCAGCGCCGAGAGGGGTTCGTCGAGCAATAAAAGACGAGGACGATTTACGAGCGCGCGGGCCAGTGCCACTCTCTGCTGCTGGCCTCCGCTGATCTTCGACGGTTTCGATTTCGCGAAAGCTGTCATTTTGACTTTTTCCAACGCCTCGGCGACACGTTGTTCAATTTCGGCCGCCGGGCGCTTCGCTACGCGCAGGCCGTAGGCTACGTTTTGCTCGACGGTAAGGTGAGGAAACAATGCGTAGGATTGAAAGACGGTATTGACGCGGCGCCGGTAGGGAGGTTCAGAGTCCAGCCGCTCCGGTCCCATAAATAGTTCGCCGGAACTGGCGGTCTCGAAGCCCGCGATAATCCGCAGCAATGTGGTCTTTCCCGAGCCGCTCTCGCCGAGAATAGTCAGAAATTCGCCTTCAGCAATTTCCAGCGAAACATTTTTAAGCACCGCGTGGCTGTCGAAAGCTTTGGCAATATTTCGAATGCTGAGCAGGGAGGGTTTGGCGACTGGCGGCGCAGCCGCTTTTACTGCGAGAGCGGGAGTGAGTGGAGATGCCATGCTGCGTCTGCAGTGTGTGAGCCGGAATCGATGCTATTGCGTGGCCTTCACGTCGTTCCAAATTTCGGTATATTTCGCGCGCCGCGGCACATTCTGCCAGAAGTACAGCCTCTTCTGATAGTTCTCGACGTCGTCCAAATGCATTGTCTTCACTTCGTCGGGCGTCATGAACTGCGCTGCCTGTGGGTTCGCCGGAACATAGTGCGTCTTGTCGGTGACCAGTTTCTGGGTTTTGGCTTCGATCATATATTCCAGAAATTTGTGCGCGAGTTCTTTGTTTTCGCTGCCCGCGGTGATCATCAGGTGATCGATCCAGCCTGTGGTGTTTTCCCTGGGAATGGTTTCGCCTGCGGGAAAATTCGCTTTCTTCAGATCGGCAGTATTCAGCGGCCAGCCCATGGCAATGACCACTTCGTGACTCTCAAATAGGTTTGTCAGCTCTCCGCCCGTCGCCCACATCTTCCGAATGTTCGGTTTCAGCTCCAGAAGTTTCCTTTTGACAGCCTCCAGTTGCTGATCGCTCAAGTTATAAAGCTGCGACGGATCGGGCTTGTCGTATCCGAGAACCTGGGCGGCCATATAGACGGTCGAGAGATCGTCCCAGACCGAAACTTTCCCCTTGTATTTTGGATTCCAGAACACGCTCCAGGAATCGGGGGGCTGCGCGAACACTGTCGTATCGTAGATGATCGGATCTGGGCCCCACATGAACGGCACGCCGTAAGTCTGACCGTTGCTGCGCACGAGGGGCAGGGAAGTGAGCTGCGGAGAGAGCTGGCTGTAACTTGGAATCTTCGAGAAGTCAAGTGGCGCCGCCAATCCTGCAATTGCGATCTGGGTTGCCACGTCGCTCGAGGGCGAGATCACGTCGTAATTCCCCGCGCTGCCGCCGCGCAACTTCGCCATCAACTCATCGCTTGATCCCATATACGACGCCGAGACTTTGCAATGGTTCTGTTCTTCGAAGGCTTTAACGAACGAGGGGTCAGCATAGCCTTCCCATACCAGAAGATTGAGCGTAGGTGTTCCCTTGGTGCAGGAACCGAGGAACATCAGCCCTGCCAGCAGAGGGAGCGAGCGGAGCCAACTTCGCCAGTGGAGGTTCTTGTATTTCCTCATTCTCCCTCTTCCTCCGCTAAAACGTAGGCGGCGTGTTGATCCACAGGACCCAAGTTTCCTTGCGGCCTGGATTTTTCCAGCGGTGCGGCGTCGCACTCTCGAAATAAAAACTGTCGCCCGGCTTCAGGCGGTACTGTTCGCCGTCCACCGTGATGTGCAGATCTCCGCGCAACACATAAATGAACTCTTCGCCTTCGTGCGTGTAAGGATCTCCGCTGCCGGCTTCGGGCGCAATACGAAACAAATGCGGTTCCATCACCGTATTGCCCCAGGCGAGCAGTTCCATGCGCACGCCCTCGCCGGCCTCAAGAACTTTACGCTCAGCCGGGCGAACGCGACGGCTGCTGGCGCCGTTGGCGTCGAAAAAATCGAGGATGTTGGTTTTATAAAAGCGCGCGAGTTTGCGCAGAGTGCCGACCGAGCCGCTCATTTGAGAGCGTTCGAGGGCGCTGAGAAATCCTACCGAGATGCCGACCGCGCGCGCCACTTGCGCCAGCGAAAGTCCGCGCCGCCCGCGCAATTGCCGCAAATGCCCGCCAATGGCGCCGGCATTGCCATCCGCAGCCGGGCGCACCCGGCCTTCCCGCTTCAGCAATTCCACGATGGCGGGAGCGTTCAATCCGCGTACCTTGCGCAAGAACCGGGCCCGCTTCAGCAATTTTACGTCTTCGGCGCTGTAAAGACGGTACTTGCTCTCGGTGCGCCGCGGCCGCGCCAGACCCAGGCTTTCCCATGAGCGGATTACGGAAGGCGAAACTCCAACCTTGCGCGCCACGTCTCCGATTTTAAAGTAAGGTTCAGCCATGCTGATTTAGACAGTGATCGGGGATTCATCAAACGCTACATTAGAAATTTCGATGGGAGGGAGGCGTATTTTTATTCTTGACAGTTCCAGCCTCTCTTCTCTAACCTTGCGGGATTATAGCAAGGTTGTGTGCGGATACAAGCAGTCGTTTTCAACAAAACAACTCTCTCGCAGATCCTGGAGACTCGAATGATCTCACCGCGACTCCGCTCGTCGAAGCGATCCCCGCACGCCCAAACGGCGCGCATGGCGCTTGTCGTCTGTCTCTTGCTCACAACAATGCTCCTGGCTCAAGGTACCGGTGGACGGATACTCGGCCGGATTTCCGATTCAAGCGGAGCGGTTCTGGCCGGAGTAAAGGTGACGGCCACCAACGACGCCACGGGAGTTGCACAAGATTCTGTCAGCAACGAAAGCGGCGATTATGTTTTCCCGAATCTTGCGGTGGGGACGTACTCACTGGGCTTCGATCTGAAGGGCTTCAAGAATATTGTCCGGCGCAGTATCACGCTGGACGTGAACCAGGTCGTCACGCTGAACATTACGATGCCAGTGGGGCAGGCCCAGGAAGTGGTGGACGTCACTTCCGAAGCGCCGCTGGTCGATACGACCAGCACGCAACTCGGCAGCGTGGTGAATAACCGATCGGTGAATGAACTGCCGCTCAACGCTCGGGATACTTATCAGTTCCTCCAGTTGCAGCCCGGCGTGCAGTCGCAACTGGGATCTAGCGGAGGGACTTTCTACGGCAGTTCCGACGCGGGTGCAGTCTCAGTGAACGGCGGCCGCGGTCGCGCCAACAACTTCAGCGTGAATGGGGGCGACGCGAACGATCAGTTTGTGAACCTGCCGACCATTCAGCCGACGCCGGATGCGATTGACGAATTCCGCGTAATCAGCAACACCTTCGACGCCGAGTACGGACGCAACTCAGGCGCCGTGGTGAACGTCGTGACCAAGTCCGGCACTAACAAGTTCCATGGCGACATCTACGAATATTTCCGCAACACGGTTCTGAATGGGCAGGGATACTTCAATACGGTGAAGCCGCAGGAAAACCAGAATCAGTTCGGCGGAACTTTCGGCGGGCCGGTCCTTAAGGACCGCACGTTCTTCTTTGTCTCCTATGAAGGACGACGGGTCCGGCAAGGAATCTCCGGACAAACGGTTGCCGTTCCCAGTCCATTGGAGAGGACGGGTGTATTCAACGTCGGCACCGGCAATACTTTGGGTGGAGCGATCACGGACCAGTTTGCGGCAGATGCGTTAAATGGCAGGCCGGGATGTACTTCTGCCATCAACACGGCAGGTGGGCAGACGCCCGCTGCTGGCGTTGGATGGGGCAGCATTTTCCCCACTGATGCCAATGGAAACGCGACCATTCCCACCGCCTGCCAGGATCCGGTCGCAATCGATATGCTCCGTTTTGTTCCGGCTGCGAATCGGCCCGACGGCATCAACTATCAGGCCGTGCCTGCGAGCGCCGATACACAGAACCAGTTCACGGTGCGCTTCGATCACCACATCAACTCTCGCCAAAATTTCAGCTTCTACTATTACTTCACCAACGACACGAATTTTCAGCCGTTCTATGATTTTCAAGCCTCGGGAGCAAATATTCCCGGATTCGGCGCGAATGTAGGCTCTCGCTACCAGCAGTACAATCCGAGCCACACCTGGACGATTTCCAATTCGCTGATTAACGAGGCGCGCTTCACATATATGCGCGAGGGGCAGCTCACCTTCCAGCATCCGCAGCACACCAATGTTGTGCAGAGCTCATGTTCGTCTGCGGCAGCGCAGGCGGTTTGCTTCAACGGTACTTCGGACTCGAACTTCGGACCTGCATCGATTCAGGCCGACTTGGCGGCGGGGGGGCTGGCGCCCACTAGTCCCCAATACGGCATTACGACAGGGTTACCTGCGAATCGCACGGGGGTTCCGTTTATCAATGTGGCTGGCGGATTTGCGATTGGCAATGGGTGGGAAGGCGAATTACCGCAGGTCGGAAATTCGTTCATGTGGACCGATAGCTTGACGTGGGTGAAATCGAATCACACCATGAAGTTCGGCGCAGACGTACGCCGCTCCCGCTTCGACCAGACGCTTTACTACAACGTCAGCGGCCAGCTTACGTTTAACAGCACGACCGAAAATTCTGTCCTTTTCAACGACAATTACCCCGGCTACTTGCTCGGACTGGACGACAGCTACACACAGGGCTCCGCGCAGCGAGAGAATGTGCGAAACACCGGACTCTATCTGTTTGCGCAGGACAGCTGGAAAATCAGGCCCTCGCTCACTTTGAATTACGGGCTGCGCTGGGAGCTCGACACTCCCCTGGCCGATGCTCTTCACCACGTGCAAACCTTCCGTCCGGGGCAGAATTCGACCGTTTATCCCTGCGTGCTAACCCCGGCCGAACAGACGGCCTTAGGGGCTTCCGACTGCGTTACTGCTGGGGTTCAACCCACAGGACTAGTGGTCCCAGGAGATAAAGGCATTCCGGCCGGCCTCACGCAGACTTATTACAAGGCATTCGCGCCTCGCATTGGAATTTCGTACGCTCTGAATTCCAAGACCACGTTCCGCGGCGGATGGGGCATGTTCTACAACCCCATGGAGCAGCTCGTGCTCGAGCAGTTCGGAGCCGAACCGCCTTTCGGGGGCAGCACATATCTTCCAGCTACGTTCCTCAATACTCCTTTTATCTCGCAGACAGGCACCGTCAGCCCGAACCCTTTCACGGGAATTCTGAACCCGAAGCCCGGAACGCCTCAGGATTGGGCTTCGTTCCGTCCCATGCTGCTGTATGGGGATTTCCAGCCGCACATGCGGACGCAATACTCCGCCCAATACAACTTCAATATTCAGAGAGAACTTGCGCGGGATGTGGTGATGCAATTGGGCTATGTTGGATCGCAGGGGCATCGTCTGTTGGCTTCGCATGACGTCAATGCTGCGAATCCACAAACTTGCCTCGACCTTTACAACATCTCGCAGTATTACCTGAATCAGAACGGGGGAGTTGCCGACGCTCTCAGCAACGCATACGCCTGCGGTCCTTTTCTGGAGGACAACGCTTACAGTCTGCCTGCCAATAGCATTCCAACTGGATTCAGCTTACATATGCCATACGGATCGACTGCGCAGTATGGGCCGGGAAATCCCGCTCTGACCCTGGTTGGATTGCGGCCTTATTCGTCGCCCAACTGCAATCCGACGACGGGCACGGGATGCCCGGCCGACGGCGTTCCAGTTTTCACCAACATTTTTGCGGAAGACACGATCGCGGCCTCGGCTTACAACTCACTTCAGGCCAGCTTAGAAAAACGCTTCTCGCACGGATTGCAACTACAGGCTGCCTACACTTTCAGCAAATCGCTGGATTGGGCCTCCAGCTTTGAAGAGACCGTCAACCCGTTCAACTACAAAGCCAGCCGCGCATTGTCGCTTTTCAATTCGGCGCAGCGGTTTGTCCTGAATTACTACTGGGATCTTCCTGTACCGAAATACAGCGGATTCAAAGGGAAGGTTCTGGATGACTGGTCCATGTCTGGGATCATTCAGCTCCAAAGCGGCTTCCCGATTCGTATTCAGACCCAGGACGATAACGAATTGATCAGCAGCCTGTTCTTCCTGGGTGCAGGCGCACCGCAACTCACGGGTCCGCTGCATATCCTGAATCCAAAAAAGAACAACAGTTTCTATCTGGACCCGACTCAGTTCTCCGATCCCACGCTAGGCACGTTCGCCACGACGCCGCGCTCAATCTGCTGCGGTCCGGGCGAAAACCAGTGGGACGTTACGTTCTCCAAAAGAGTCTCGCTGTCGGAAGCAAAGTACTTTCAGTTCCGCGCCGACATTTTCAATCTCTTCAACAAGACGCAGTTTGTAAATCCGGACGGAAATTTCAGCAACACCACTTTCGGCCAGATTCTACAAGCACGCGATCCGCGTGAAGTACAGTTTGCTCTTAAGTTCTACTTTTAGTTTGCGTGTAACATTGAAGCAGAACCCGGGCGGCTCCAACCGCCCGGCAATCTAATGGCTCGCTTGGCCAAGAAGCCGCGGGCTTGAGTTTTTACCGGAGACCTTGATGTATCCCGACCTGCAGAAAGAACTCGCCACTTTCGAGCGGCGCACCCCCAAATCCGCTGAAGCCCACAAAAAGAATCTCAAACGCATTCCTCTCGGCGTAGCCAGTAATTACCGCGCTTACGATCCGTGGCCCATCTTCGTGAAGGAGGCCAGCGGCAGCAAGTTTCGCGACCTGGATGGCAATGAATATATCGATCACAACCTCACCTTCGGCGCGCTGATGGCGGGTCACTGCCATCCCGCGGTCATGAAGGCCGTCGAGAAGCGTCTTACGACCGGGACGATGTTTGGCATGCCGCACGACATGGAGTGGGGACTGGCGGAGGAAATTTGCAACCGATTCCCGGTCGAGATGTGCCGCTTCGGCAATAGCGGTACTGAAGCGACCATGCACGCGATCCGCCTGGCGCGGGCCGCGACGGGCCGCGACAAAATTGTGAAATTCGAAGGCGCCTATCACGGCCTGCACGATAGTGCTCTAGTCAGTGTGAAGCCGCACGCGCCCGACTACGGCGACATCCACGCACCGACGTCAGTTACCGGTGGTCTCGGCGTGCCGAAGTCTGCGATTGCAAACGTGGTCATCGCGACGTTCAATGATCTGGCCACGGTCGAGCGCCGCTTCAAGGAAAATCCCGGCCAGATTGCCGCGATCATTCTCGAGCCTATTCTGATGAACGTTGGCCTGTGCATGCCGCAACCCGGCTTCCTGAAGGGCCTGCGTGAAATCTGCGACAAGAACGGCGCATTGCTGATCTTCGATGAAGTGAAAACCGGCGCGAAACTTGGATGGGGTGGAGCGAGCGAATATTTCGGCGTTACTCCAGACATGATTTGCCTGGCGAAGTCGATCGGCGGCGGCCTGCCGCTGGCGGCCTTCGGCACGCACCGCTCCGTGATGGACCTCATCAGCCAGCATAAGGTCTTCCACGGCGGCACTTACAACACGAACCCCGTCTCGATGGCGGCAGGATTGGCCACCTTCCGCGAGGTGCTCACTCGCGAGAATTACGCCAAGGTCGACAAGCTCGGGAAGAAGCTGGCAGACGGCTATCGCGCAACGATCGCGAAAGTCGGACTGCAAGCCTACATCGCGCAGGCCGGAGCCAACGGCGCTTTGATGTTTTATCCGAAGGAAATTCGCAACTATCGCGATTGGGAGGCGATTGACATTGATCTGTGGCGGCATTACTGGTTCGGCATGGTCAACCGCGGCGTGATGGCCCAGCCTTACTGGTGGGACGAGCAGTGGACGATCTCGGTGCAGCACACCGAGGCCGACATCGACAAACACCTTGCGGCGTTCAACGACATTGCGGCCTCGTTGGCGAAAGCGCAGCAGGAGCGCGCCGCCCCGGTTGCAGTCGCGCACTAGCATAATGTGGGGGCGGACGCATTCGTCCGCCCCTGCCTGCAACACCGACTCAGTAGCGACAGCCGCCTCAGCTGTCCGCCAAGCGAAGCGAGGCTCTCCAGAATTTTGTCCACCAGTGTTCAACCCGATCAGCCTCACTTGATCCGCGCCCTAGGGCGCAGAGATCTGGTGCTCCTGTTCGTCGTCGCCGTCTTCAATCTCAATGTCGTCCCCTCGATCGCGGCGAACGGCGGTGTGACGGTCTGGCTCTGGATCGTTTCTCTTTTGCTTTTTTTCTGGCCGCAGGGCATTGCCGTCATCGAACTGGCCCATCGCTATCCCGGAGAAGGCGGTGTCTATCTCTGGGCCAAGGAAGTTTTCGGCGACTTTCACGGATTTCTTTCGGGCTGGTGCTACTGGACCAACAATATGCTCTATGTGCCGACGGTCATGCTCTATTTCGTCGGCGTATCGGTTTATGTGCTGGGCCCGGGACATCAGGGTCTTCCCGACAATAAGGTTTTCGCAGCGGGTGTTTCCCTGGCTCTGCTTGCCTTGCTCACTCTCTTCAACATTCTCGGACTCGGTGTTGGCAAGTGGATCAACAACGTGGGTGCGGTTGGAACCTTCATCGCCGCAGCGGTCCTCGTCGGCCTGGGCATTATTATCTGGGCGCGCTTTGGCACTGGCATTACTGCGGCTGATTTCAAAGTTCCCGCCAATCCGCGTTTCGTGCTTAATTCTTTCGGCGTGATCTGCTTTGGGCTGGTCGGCCTCGAACTCGCGTCTGTCATGGGCGATGAAATCAAGGACCCCCGCCGCACTCTTCCCGGCGCCGTCGCCTGGGGAGGATTATTGTCAGGCACACTTTATATTGCCTCGACTCTGACCCTGCTCATCGCGGTCGGAAAGAATGTGAATGTATTGCAGGGCGTGGTTCAAGCCGTCACTGGCATGGCTGCGCGCGTGGGGGTGAGTTGGATCAGCGTTCCGTTTGCCCTGATGCTCAGTCTGGCCATCGCTGGTATCGGCTCCGCCTGGATCGGGGGCTGTTCCCGCATTCCCTTCGTCGCCGGTCTAGATTCCTACATGCCCTCATGGCTCGGCAAAGTTCATCCGCGGTACGCCACGCCTTATGCGGCCTTGATAGTGCAGGGAGTCGTCTCCGCGGTCTTGGTCGTTCTAAATTTTGCTGGCGCGGGCGTACAGGAAACATTTCAAAAGTTGCTTTCGTTGGCGGTCGTGCTGCAACTCGTACCCTTCGTCTACATGTTCGGTGCGCTGGTGAAGTTCGCGGTGAAGGAGTCGAAGCCGCAAGGACAGTACGGACGTACCACGCTGCTGCTGGCGGGACTCAGCGGGTTTCTGACGACAATTCTCGGGATTGCATTGGTGTTTTTTCCGGCGCAGCAGATCACGTCGCTCTGGTCCTACGAGTTGTGGATGTTCGGTGGAACGGCGTTCTTCATCGGCCTGGCGGCATTTTTCTTTTTCGTTTATGGTCGCCGCAAGGTTTTGCAATCCGCTCCTGTCTCGATGAGTCGTGTGGAAGCGCCCGTCGCAACGAGTGAATTGCGTCGTTGATTTACCTGCTTTATGTGGGACAGTCGCCCTCGGCTGGCCAGCGAGCGCAGTTCGCGACAGGGCGTGATGTCAGCCGTGGGGCTGAGCGGCAGTCAGAGATTTGGCCTTCGGCCGTGAAGGAGGTTTCTTAATATGCCTGGCGGAGTCAAGACCGACGTAAAGACTTACCAGATGTTCATCAACGGCGAGTGGGTCGCGAGCAAGTCGGCGAAAACATTCCCGGTCTACGATCCCTCGACGGAAGAGGTCATCGCGCAGGTTCCGGACGCCTCTTCCGACGATGTGAACCGCGCCGTCGCCGCCGCCAAGGCTGCGTTCGAAGATGGACCATGGGCCTCTACTACGGCGCAGGA
>DASSRO010000031.1:0-3643 GCA_035701745.1 Candidatus Sulfotelmatobacter sp.
AGGACGTTATATAGGAGGACGGCTTCCGTCGAGTCTCTGCCCGCCCCGGCCCGGAATCGTTTCATCCCAGTTTCACCAGCCGTGATGCAGACTTAGTCGTTAGAATAAGAACCGACTTATGGCGCTCGATGCTAGCACCGCCGTCGAAGAAGTCTACCGATCCGACTGGGGTCGAATTGTCGCTACTCTCATTCGTCTCGTAGGTGATTTCGATCTCGCCGAAGAGGTAGCACAAGAGGCGTTCACCATCGCCGTCGATCAATGGCGCGAGTCTGGAGTTCCTGACTTGCCGCGCGCTTGGATCATCAAGACCGCCCACAACAAGGCTATCGATCGTATTCGCCGCCGCCAGAATCTGGAACAGAAGCTTAACTTTTTTATCCCGGCCGCCGAACCCTCACACGAGCCGAATTACGATACCAGTGAAATTCCCGACGACCAGTTGCGGCTCATCTTTACCTGTTGCCACCCCGCGCTGGCATCGGAGGCGCAGGTCGCTCTCACGCTGAACACGCTCTGCGGATTGCAGGTCGAAGAGATCGCCCGCGCCTTCCTGGTCTCGCAGACCACCATGGCGCAGCGACTCGTGCGTGCCAAGCGCAAGATTCGCGACGCGCACATTCCTTACATCGTCCCCAGCGTGAAGGAAATGCCCGAGCGTCTCAGCGCCGTCCTGACCGTCATCTACCTTGTGTTCAACGAGGGCTACGCGTCGACGCGCGGCTCGCTAGTCCGAACCGACCTCTCCGGCGAAGCGATCCGGCTGGCACGACTGCTTCGCGCATTGATGTCGGGGCAAGTTCCGTCGGAGGTAACCGCTCTGCTTGCTTTAATGCTTCTGCACGATGCTCGACGCGACGCCCGCATCGACGCTGACGGCGACATCGTCACCCTGGAAGAGCAAGATCGTACGCTGTGGAACCGCCAGCAGATTGACGAAGCCGTTCCATTGGTAGAAGAGGCGCTCCGTGGAGGTGCTGGCCCATACGCGATTCAGGCTGCCATCGCTGCGCTCCACTGCCAGGCGCCTCGTGCCGAGGCCACCGATTGGCGTCAGATTGTCGGATTGTATGACCGTCTCGCAGACCTTCAGCCTTCGCCCATCGTCGCTTTGAACCGAGCTGTTGCCTTGGCGATGTCGGATGGCCCGGCCGCCGGCCTGGAAATCATCGAGCAACTTGCCGCCGCTGAAGACCTCGATGGCTATCATCTATTGCACGCCGCGCGCGCCGATCTGCTCCGCCGCCTTGGCTCACGGGAGCAGGCCGCAAAAAGCTACCAGCGCGCCCTCAAACTCGTAACCAACGACAGCGAAAGGCGCTATCTGCAGCGGCGGCTAGTGGAAGTGACCGAATCCAGCGGCCAGTCCCACGCCGCCAATTAGGCCTTTGTTTTCATATACAGGACATACGACGAGGCCTAATTTGTTGATTCCGTTATTGCGGGTTGATTTTCGAGTTATATATGATTCTAAAGGGCTTAGCTCAAGCCGCCGAGACTCGGCGCATCAGATCTTCTTGTTCCGTCTTCGATTCCGCCCCAATCGTAAAGGCGTCGAGAATGCCGAGACTGAGCGCGTACTTGATAGCCTCGTCCTGCCGGTTGCGTAAGTCGCCCTGGCCCAGGATCTTCATCCCGATTACGGCTTTGCCCGACGCTTTCATCTCCTTAAGGATCGAAACGACAGTTGCCGGATCTGCGTCCATATGTGATCCGATTGGATTTATGCGCGCCAGATCTACTTCCACCCATGGCGACTTCGCGGCCGCCCGCAGTGCCTCGATCGAGTGACACGACACGCCTTGCGCGCGGATGATCTTCTTCTGCTTCGCCTCTTCCAGCACATCCATGATTGGGCGATAGCGAGTCGTCCAGTCCGCTTCTGTCACGCAGTGAATCAGGTAGACGTCGATGTAGTCGGTGCCGAGTTCACGACGGAAACGATCCAGATTCGCCCGAACCGTCTTCACGTCTCGCGAGTCGTCCTTGGTCATCACCGTGACCTTGCTGCGATCGACGTGCTTAAGCGCCTCCGCCACGTGCGGATGGCTGCCATATCCGTTGGCTGAATCGAAGAACCGCAGCCCGTTGTCATAGCCATTGCGCAGCAAGTTAGACAGACCGTCGATCCCGAGCGAGGTCTGATTCGAGCGGCCGCCAAAGCCGTATGTTCCGGTACCCATCGCCAAGCGGCTAGTGCGGATGCCCGTATTCCCGAGCGTCATGGTGTCCGTCGCAGAAAACTTTCGGGGCAAGGGAGCGGCAAAAGCCTTGGACGACAACCAGCTGGCGAGTAGAGCTTGAGCCGAAGTGCGGAGGAATTCGCGACGGCGCATCGTCAACTCCTTCGCCGTAATCATACGCCGGTTTTGCAACTACGAAATCGAAAGGCCGAAGGACCGAAGGAAGAGTTGGGATGGGCCGTTTTCACTTCGGCCTTCGGTCCTCGACTTTCGTCCTCATTTGATACGACCGGCTCACCCTAAGTCATTCCAGACTGAGACGTCATTCCGAAGCCGTTCACCGCCAAGAATCTAACTATTTAATTTTCATTAACTTACATTTCTTTTGAAGCTCGTTCTCTTTGGCTGGCCTCGTGCATTCACCATGGCGGCCTCTTTGTGTGTTCCCCCCAAACTGAGGGGCCGGAGAACCACGGTGAACCAGTTAACGGTTTTGATATTCACGGACGATCCCGAGTTCGCGCACACCTTGATCGCGCGCTGGCAGACGGAGCGGACAGTTCCCAGCTTTCTTATCAGCAACGAATCAGCCTGGGAGGATGACCGCAACGTCTCGTACGACTTGGCGATCGTCGGGCCACTGGCGGGCGAAAATCCGGTTGAAGCATTCGAAATGATCGATCCCCAGGGTCGCCCGGCGCTTTACGTCGCGTCGCGTTCGCCACAGGCGCAGGCGGTGCGCAGCGCATGTGCGCGCGTCCTGGTGTTGAACGACCACGAAGGTTGGGTCAATGCCACCGTCCTTCTCGCTGGAGAAGCATTGCGTCGCGTAGACGCAACTCATCGCGCCAAGAAAGCTGAACAGACCGTTTCGTCGGCACAGAAACACGCCGTGCTCGGGCGCTACATGCTCGATATGCGCCACAACCTGAATAACGCCCTGACATCGATCATGGGCAATTCCGAACTGCTCTTGCTGGAGCCGGGCAAGTTGACCGCCGACGTTCGTGAACAGGTGGAGACGATCCACAGCATGTCCATGCGAGTCCACGAAATCCTGCAGCGATTCACTTCGCTCGAAACCGAAATGCAATTTTCCGAGAAAGCGTCTCACCGTGAGATGAATGTGCCGATGCAGTCGTACGTAAACGGTGACTAAAGTGAGATTGAGTCACGCAAGTGACTGAAAACAGAAGGAATGTACCTGAGACGAATTCGCCGAAAATAGGCCTTTTGGCGCGGCGATTGCACTTGTCTCACATTTGAGGATTGACGTGTCGCTGAAGAAAGTACTGATTGTCGACGATTCGATGGCCGAAACCCGACTGATGGAGTCGGTGCTGAAGTCGGCCGGCTACTGGCCCGTGTCGCTCAGCGACCCCACGCGGCTGGAAGCGCTGCTCGACGTCGAACATCCGGGATTGATTTTGCTCGATGTGGTGATGCCGCAGCGGAATGGG
>DASSRO010000032.1:0-16133 GCA_035701745.1 Candidatus Sulfotelmatobacter sp.
TTACGTGACGACCGAAGCGTCAATTCCGGTGCTCAAGGCCGCCCGCGATGCCAAACGCCTTGAGAGCCTGACCATCATTACGACGGACCTTTTTAGCGACCTGGTTCCGCATATTCGTTCGGGTGCGGTGGCGGCGACGATCTACCAGCGTCCGCGGGCGCAGGGTCAGATGGCTTTTCGCATGCTGCACGACTTTCTTGCTGAAGGCGCAAGTCGATCTCATCAGATTGCGCTGGCACCTCACCTGGTGATGCGAGGGAATCTGGATTTCTTTACACACAGACAGTCCAAGAAGGCGCCGCAAAAGAGTACCGAGAACGTAGATCAACAGAAAGAAGCGGCGGGCGACTTGGCACAGGATTCTGTCTAGGCCCGCGGGACTTCACTTCCGGAACGAAAGCCGAGGAGAAAGAATATCGCCTATTTAGGAATCGACGTCGGCACAGGCGGCACACGAGCGCTTGTGATGGACGAGGCCGGGAAGGTGATTGCATCCGGGTCGGAAGAGCACGAGGCATTCGCCAGCCCGCGTCCGGGCTGGGCGGAGCAGGACCCGAAAGACTGGTGGCGAGCGTGCGGATTGGCGGTGCGGAAGGCGCTGAAATCTTCGAGCCTGCGGGCTGATGAGATTGCCTGCGTGGGGTTCTCGGGGCAGATGCACGGGGCAGTGCTGCTCGATGCTGGCGGCGAGGTGGTGCGCAAGGCGATCATCTGGTGCGACCAGCGCAGCGAAGCGCAAAGCAACGAACTATCGGAATTATTCGGCCGCGATAACCTGATTCGGCTGACCTGTAATCCTCCGCTGACGAATTTCACGCTCACGAAATTACTGTGGGTGCGCGAAACCGAGCCGAAGCTGTGGGCAAGGGTGGCGCACGTGATGCTGCCGAAAGATTACGTGCGATGGCGTTTGACGGGCGAACGCGCTATTGATGTTGCGGACGCGTCGGGCACGCTTCTGCTGGATGTCGCGAACCGGCGGTGGTCGAGCGAGGTTCTCAGCAAGTCTGGAATTGATGAGAGTTTGCTCCCGGCGCTTTACGAATCGCCACAGGTTTGCGGGAAAGTTTCCGCGGCGGGCGCGGAAGCAACGGGCTTGCGCGAAGGAACGCCGGTGGTGGCGGGTGCGGGAGATCAGGCGGCCGGCGCCGTGGGCATGGGCATTGCGCGCGCCGGTGCGGTCAGCGCCACGATCGGAACTTCCGGCGTGGTTTTTGCGGCGACCGACCGTCCCTCACTTGATCCACAAGGGCGGCTGCACACTTTCTGTCATGCAATCCCCGGGCGCTGGCATGTGATGGGAGTGACACAGGCTGCGGGATTGTCTCTGCGCTGGCTGCGCGACCGCTTCGGGGTTGGGGGCAATCAGGCGGAGAATGCGGGGCGCGATCCCTACGACCTTCTCGCGGATGAGGCGAGCACCGCGCCCGCGGGTTCGGAAGGCGCTTTCTGGCTGCCTTATCTTATGGGGGAGCGTACACCGCATCTGGATCCAAACGCCCGAGCGGCTTTGGTGGGGCTGACCGCGTCGCACAGCCGTGCGCACTTGATTCGCGCGGTCATGGAGGGCGTGGCTTACAGCCTGAAGGATACATTCACGATCTTTGAGGAGATGAAAATTCCTGTGACCTCGATTCGGCTGGGCGGGGGTGGCGCGCGATCACCGCTGTGGAGGCAGATTCAAGCTGACGTCTACGATCATGAAGTGGAAATTGTGGCGGCGGAAGAAGGCGCCGCTTACGGCGCAGCGATTCTCGCTGGGGTGGGCGCGGGAGGGTGGAAGTCTGTGGATGAAGCTTGCGATGGCGTGGTGAGCGTGGCAGCGCGCGTCTCTCCCAATCGGACGGATTCGAAAACCATGCAGCGTTCCTATCGCACTTATCGCAAACTCTATCCGGCGCTGCGGCAGGCGATGAGCTAGGCTGTGGGCGAGCGCCGAAGGAAACACAAGGTCCCTCCACTTCGGTCGGGATGACAAGGTGGGTGGTCGGGATGACAAGGTGGGTGGCGGGATGACAAGCGTCAGGTCGCGATTACAAGTTATCCGGTCGGGATGATAAGTTCTTCGGGGCTGATCGCAGCTTCGCTACTTCGGTGGCTCTTTCACTACAACGACGCGATCCGCCTCAACATTCCGCAAGAGTTGGACGATGCCTGACGGCCAATGGATCTCGACGAGATCGGCGGATGCGTTGGCGCCCAGGCCGAAGTGGACCGGGCCGGCGCTCGAGGACGCGTAACCTGCGCTGGTCGTCATGTGGTTGTATTGGGCTCCGGATTTGGTGACGACTTTGATTCTGGCGCCGATGCCGTCGCGATTGCTCTTGGTTCCCTGCAGCTTGAACTCCAGCCAGTGATTGTTGCCCGGACTTTGATTGATCCAGATTTCAGCGGGCGCATTGATCGCGCTGACTACTACGTCCAGGCGGCCGTCTCCATTTAAGTCTCCGACGGCTGAACCTCGGTGGCGGGAGGGGGGCTGCGCTGTCAGACCCGCTTCTGCCGTGAGCGCTGCGAACTTCATGCTGCCGAGGTTGCGAAACACGGTGTTGGGCTGTTCCACCGCGAGATTCGGAGCAGCCAGCAGCGACTGCACATGGCCGCGCGAAACGAAAATGTCCTTCCATCCGTCGTTGTCGAAATCGGCAATGGTGGGAGAGTATCCCGCCATGGGCAAGGTCAACTTGGTCAGGTTGCTTTCGCGAGTCACTTCCACGAAGCTGCCTTTTCCGGTGTTGCGGTAGAGCGGGAAAGTTTCGCCGTCGAGCGCGACGACGATGATGTCGGGATAGCCGTCGTTATCGAGATCGCGAAAATCGGTGCCCATCCCGGAAATAAATGTGCCATCTTCCCGCAGCGCAACGTTCACGTCGAAGCCAATTTCTTCAAACTTTCCGCCACCCTGGTTACGGAAAAACCAGTTCATCAGCTTGTCGTTGGGAACGAAGAGATCCATTTTGCCGGTGAGGCTGAAGTCCGCGGCTGCGACTCCCATGCCTTTGCCGGGATGCACGCGGAATCCGGCTTCGACCGAGGCATCGCGGAAAGTGCCATCGCCGTTATTGAGGAACAGTTGGTTGGGCGTGG
Organism: Candidatus Sulfotelmatobacter sp.; assembly: GCA_035701745.1. Taxonomy (GTDB): domain Bacteria; phylum Acidobacteriota; class Terriglobia; order Terriglobales; family Acidobacteriaceae; genus Sulfotelmatobacter. The sequence goes on from DASSRO010000032.1 coordinate 3,088, forward strand.
GCTTGTACATCTTCGGATGGCAGTAGTCGCGATGGCCGTAGCCTTCGCAGACAGGCTCGTGATCGAAGTCCCACTTCAAATAATTGATGACCACGAGGTCGAGCAGACCGTCGTTGTTTACATCGACCCAGGCAGCCGCCACGGCCCAAAGCGGGCCGTACTCGGCATCAGGCTTGTTCAAGCCGGCCTTCGCGGTTACATCGGTGAAGGTGCCGTCGCCGTTGTTGTGGTAGAGAGTGTTGCGGTAGACGCCGGCAACAAAGATGTCTTCGAGGCCATCATTGTCGTAGTCGCCGATGGCGACCCCGACGTCGTAACCGGTTCCGGCCAGGCCGGCTTTCTCGGTTACATCGGTAAAGTGGCCGTGGCCATCGTTCTCGAAGAGGCGGTTGGAATATTTCGGGGAATCTTTGCGCAGAGTTCTGAGATTGGCGCCGTTGGTGAAGAAAATGTCGAGCTTGCCGTCGTTGTTGTAGTCGAAGATGGCAACTCCGCCGGCCATCGTTTCCGGAGCATGGCGCTCTGGGCTTTCGTTGCTGTCGAGTTTGAAGTCGATGGGTTGAAACGCGAAGCGGAGGGGGCTTTCGACCTGTGGGCTCGCGGGCGCTGCGGGTTTCGACAGAGCCGAGGTTTGGGAAAGCAGCGGCAAGCCCGCGCCGAGCAACATCAGCCAGAAAAATACCGACGGCGAGCGCGGAAGCCAACGACTCATCATGTCCGGAGAGGCAGCCACGTGCCTGCTGTCCATTTTACTCCGGCAATTTTTGTTCTCCGCGAATGGAGAGCTGCGCGCTTGCTTGCGGGGCACCGGTTCCGGGCTGGCCGCTGCCGGTGGTGATGGTGTAATCCCCGGCTGAAACCATGCGGTCTCCCGCTTCGTTCACATAGCTCAAGTCACGCGGTTGCAGGGTTAACTTCACATGCTTCACTTCCCCGGCCCCTACTGGGACCCGGGTAAAGCCGCGCAACGCGCGCAGCGGCGCTCCCGGAAGTTTGGGGAAATTGATATAGAGTTCTACGACTTCATCGCCTGCACGCTGGCTGGCGTTCTTCACGTCCACATCGACGGTCAGAGGGCTGCCCGCATCGAGTTCCGAGTTCGACAATTTCAGATTGCTGTACTCGAACTTCGAATACGTCAGCCCGTGGCCGAAGGAGTAGAGCGGCTGTCCTTCAAAGTAGCGATAGGTGCGATTCTTCATCGAATAGTCTTCGAAGGGCGGCAACTGCTCGACGCCTTTGTAGAACGTTACCGGGAGGCGTCCGGCGGGATTGTTTGCGCCCGCCAGAGTCTCGGCAATAGCGGTTCCGCCCTCTTCTCCTGAGTACCAGGCTTCGAGAATCGCATTGGCGTGATCGTTGGCCCAATTGACCGCGAGCGCGCTGCCGTTCATGAGGACCACCACCAACGGCTTGCCGGCCCCTTTCAAAGCGCCGAGCAGGGCTTCCTCGTCGGCGGGCAGGCCCAGACTGGTGCGATCGCCGCCTTTGAATCCGGGTACGTCCACCTTCATCTCTTCGCCTTCAAGGCGGGAGGTGATGCCGACAACGGCGACGACTACATCGGCCTGGCGCGCGGCCGAAGCGGCTTCGAAACTGGGATCGGCACTAACTGGCAGCCAGACCAGTTTCGTTCCAAATCCGCCGCGCAAGAATTCGACTTTCACCGCATAGCGATGCCCTTTTTCCAGCGGCATGGTTACGCCCTGGGAATTGGGATCGTGCAGGACGGCGTCATCGACGATCAACTTGCCGTCCAGCCACATGCGGTTCATCGAGCCGACAAGGCCGATCTTGTACGTGCCGGATTCTGCCGGGGTTAGAAAGCCGGTCCAGCGGGCGGAGAAGTCTTTCATGCCGTTCGGCGGGGCGAGGGCCTCCGGCCCGGGGTGAAAAAGTTGCAGATCGACGACAGCGTCGTTACGCACGACTTGGGGCGCGCCAGCAAGATCGCTGCCGGCAAAATATTCTCCTTTCAACCCCGGCTTGCCGTCGTCGGTGGAGAGCGTGGCGGTGGGAATGACCGTTTCCTTGCGCAGGAAATTGGTTCCGGCAACGTACGACACCTGCGCCGCGGAAAAATGCTTCTTGATCCCTTCGAGTGCGGTCACGGCGTGCGAGGCCGCTCCAGCGTAGTTGCCGTGCAATACCTCCACAGACTCAGCGAGTGGACCGACTACCAGGATTTTCCTGGCGCTACCGGACAACGGGAGAACGCCGTCATTTTTCAGCAACACCATGGATTCGCGCGCGGTTTTAAGGGCGAGAGCGCGATGCGGGGCGCTGTCGATTTCGGATTCAGACGTTTGCGCATAGGGAACCTTCGCGGGAGGATCGAACATGCCCAGACGCATACGCGCCGTGAACAAACGTTTCAACGCAATATCAAGGTCCGCTTCGGTGAGCAAGCCTTGCTTGACGGCGTCGATGTACGGCTGATAGTCATGGCTGTCTTTTGCGATGGTGAAGAAGTCGGCGCACTCACTGTCCATGCCTTTCTTCAGCGAGACCGCGACGGCTTCGGCCTGGCTTTTCGCAAAGTGGTGCCCCTCGTAAATGTCGACGATCGCGTCGCAGTCAGAGACCACATAACCGTTGAACTTCCAGGCGCCGCGCAGCTGGTCTTGGAGCAGGAAGGTATTGGCGCAGGCGGGTTCGCCATTGACGCGGTTATAGGCGCACATGATCGATTCGGCTTTGCCCTCGGTGATGGCGGCGCGGAAGGCGGGGAGATAGGTATCCTCCATGTCGTGCTTCGATACCTGGACGTCGATCGTGTGGCGCGAGGGTTCCGGACCGCTGTGCACCGCAAAATGTTTGGGCGTCGAAACAACACGGAAGTATTTGGGATCGTCCCCCTGCAGTCCGGTCACGAATGCGACACCCATGCGGCCGGTGAGGAAAGGATCTTCGCCGTAGGTTTCCTGGCCGCGCCCCCAGCGGGGATCGCGGAAGATGTTGATGTTGGGCGACCAGAAATCGAGGCCCTCCATGATGTCGCGCCGTCCGGCCTTCACGGCCTGGTTATGTTTAGCGCGAGCCTCGGTGCCGATGACAACCGCCATCTGGTGGATCAGAGAATCGTCAAAGGTCGCGGCCAAACCGATCGGTTCGGGGAATACGGTCGCAGTGCCGGCGTTGGCGACGCCGTGCAAGGCCTCACTCCACCAATCGTAGGCGGGAACTTGCAGCCTCGGAATGGCGCGGGCCTGGTTCACCAGCTGCGAGGCTTTTTCCTCGAGGGTCATCTGCCGCACCAGATCATCGACGCGAACATTGATCGGTTGGGAAGGATCGAGATAGACCGGGCCGCTCGCGGATTGAGCGGCGGCATTGGCCAGGGGGAGAATCAAGACAAGACTTGCTTGCAATACAGTCCGAATGCGGATGTTCATAAGGATCCCTCGCAACCCGCGCTGCCGAGTTGGGAGGGAGCGCTGGGCTGAAAATGGACAGATAACGCTGCGTTAACGATTACGGTCGACCGTCGCTTGTAGCACAGTGAATGAGCAAGGTCAAGAAAGGTGGCCGAAACCCTACTTCGCGGGTGGGGCTTCGGGCGCCAAAACGTAGGTGGTGAAATGATCCAGTTTGATATTGGAGTGCCGGGAAACCAGGATGATGCCGCCGTCGCCGCCGCGTTGGACATCGACATCTTTCATGGGGGCACGGCGGTCGGAGGTTTTTGAAGTCGGAGTGTCGGGCACCGACGGACTCTTGTCGGAACCATCGGGAAAAGGCTTGTACGCTGGCGAGTTCGGATCGGGGTAGGCGCCAGCGCCGTTCCAGGTTCGCTGAGGGGGTTCGGTCGGTCCATACTGCAGATTCTGCCCCGATTGGGAGATGCTCGGGTAGTACCAAGAGGTGAGGTAAAGCTTGACGGGGGCTGATTTGTCCTTCCAAGTCAGCGAATCCATGCGAATGCCGATTCGCGAGGACTCGCTTTTTGTCTTTGCCGCAGACTCGACAACCTCTCCCGACAAAATCGAATTTCTCGGAAAGACGACGCCATTGAGCAAAGTCGCAATTGAAAGCTTCGCCTGAACCTTGGTCCCGACGGCCGTTTTTCCGGCGGTAACGTTTTGCTGGAGAATTACAGGCAATTCCTGCATGCTTCCCGGATTCGCAGTTTCGGGTTTCTGCTGCGCTTTCGAAATGATGGAGGAATCCAGGGAGAAAGCAGCCAAGAGAGCGACAGTTGTTACCGTCTTCGGTAAAGTCAGCATCGAAGTGCACCCCGGTTGGTGATTGAAATCACGCTGATCTTCGGGAACGGAATGGCACGTCTTCGTCCTGCTAAACCCAAACTATACTCCTTCCACTCGGACGAGGGGGATGTGGGCGGCAAAAATGTCAAAACCTCGCTAGGATAACGATTTTTCTTGACAATGGACGAGGGCACGATGTAAACACCGTAATCGATTACGGTTAGGCTTCTAGACCCAGCTCTACGCACCTGCGAATAGTGCTCACGAGGTGCGGATCGCGACCAACAAATTCGGAGGCTTCACATGACAGTCCTCTCGCCCTCGTTTGCCGGGAGTTTTGTTCCAGTTATGAAACGCGGTGGCACTCGCCTCGCGCTTCTTCTCTCCGCCCTCTTTGTAATCTTCGCCAGCCAAGCCTTGGCGCAGGAAGCCACCATCGTCGGTACAGTCACCGATCCGTCAGGGGCCTCCGTGGCGAATGCATCCATCACCATTACGAATCTCGAAACTGGCGTCTCGCGGACCGTGCCCACGAGTAGCGACGGCCAGTATGTTGCCCCTGACTTGCACATTGGGCACTACACCCTGAAGGCCACGGCGGCGGGTTTCAAGGTTGCCGAGCAGACGGGGTTGACTCTTGCGGTGGGCGACCGCCAGCGCATCGACTTCAAGCTGCAAGTGGGAAGCGCACAGGAGCAGGTAACCGTGGAGGCGAACGCGGTTGCGGTGCAGACCGATAGCGGCGAAGTCAGCAACCTTATAACCGGGCAGCAGGTCACGCAGTTGGCCACCAACGGACGCAGCCTGTTCACGCTGTTTGCGCTGGCGCCGGGGGCGTCGAGCTTGCAGGGCGATTTCATCAATCCGGTGCCGGTGGGCGGCGATAACACGGTCAGCATCAACGGCCAGCGCGCGGGGCACAATCTTCAGATTCTGGACGGCGGCGAAAATCTGGATCGCGGCGGCAGCAGCGGCAGCGTCATGCCTTCTCTCGATTCCCTCCAGGAATTCCGCAACATGACCTCGAACTACAGCGCGGAATACGGACTGTCGTCCGCGGCTACGATCACTGAGGTCATCAAATCAGGAACCAAGCAGTACCACGCGTCGGCTTGGGAGTTCGACCGCAACGACGCTTTCGACGCGCGCAACTATTTCAATCCTGCGCCAAATAAAGTGGCGGAGCTGCGGTTCAACACCTACGGATTCAACGTGGGTGGCCCAGTCGATTTCTGGAAGTCGGACCACAAGACGTTCTTCTTTTACAACATGGAATGGCGCGCCTTGATTCAGGGCCAAATCCTGAACCAGTCGGTGCCTTTGGCCAGCTGGTACCCAACGTCTGCTGGAGCAGTTTTGCCGACCACTGTTGGAGGAAAACCAGCCGAAATCATAGATCCGGCGAACGTGCCGGCGGCGATCCAGTTTGCGAATTGCGGTGGCACGCCGGCGGGCGTAACGCCCGGGCAGCCCTTCCCCAACAATACGATTCCCAGCTGCATGATCAGCAAGAATGCGCAAGCGTTGCTGACTGCCGGTGGCAAGTACGGCGGCATCTTCCCTCTTCCCACGAGCGGCAGCAACTTTGTCGGTGGAAACAATGTGCCGACGCATCTCCGCGAGGAGATTGCCCGCGTCGATCACTCCTTCACCAGCAAATTCTCCGTGTTTGGGCACTGGATCTCGGAGCAGATTTCCCAGGGCTACGGAACTTCGCAATGGAGTGGCGACAACGTTCCTACGGTCGGCGACACTTTCGGTAACCCGTCTTACAGCGCGGTGGTGCACACGACGTATGTGATCAGCCCAACGCTGCTCAATGAAGCTTCGTTCAACTACAACGGCAACCGCATCAACATTATTCCCAACGGCTTGATCACGGCGCCCTCGGGCTTCACGTTCAACCGGCTGTTCAGCGGACCGAATGTCGACAACCGCATCCCGTCGATCAATCTGAACGGGAGCACGGGGTCGAACTACACCGTTAACTGGATGCCTTGGATTAACAAGGCGGATGACTACCAGTTGCGCGACGATGTTTCGTGGACCCGGGGCGCACACCAGTTCAAGTTTGGATTCAGCTGGGCGCTCTACAAAAAGATCCAGGACTGGTTCGCGAATACCCAGGGCAATTTCAACTTCAACGGCTCGTTCACCAGTCCTTCGACGTGCGATTCCACGACAACTCAGTGCGGGCTGGATTTTGCCGACTTCCTGCTGGGAGACGGGCAGCAATATACAGAGAACGCTGTCAAGTCGAGCGGCCACTGGAACAACGTTTCCTGGGCTTCCTACTTTCAGGACAACTGGCGCGTGAATAACCGCCTGACTCTGAACCTGGGATTGCGCTGGGACGGCGTTCCGCACACCTATGAAGCCAACCACCAATCCGCCAACTTCTATCCTAATCTCTACAATCCGGCGAATGCGGCCGTCATCAACACCAAGGACGGTACGATTTGTACCGCAGTGGGTCCGAACTGCGCCGCAGCAACCCCGGCGGCGGCCTTCGGCCCCAGCCCGGAACCGATTCTTGCCGGCTTGCAGTTCTATACCAACGGCATCGGAATCGGCGGTGTGAACGGGATCCCGAAGAACCTGGTGGACAACTACTGGGCCAACTTCGGACCGCGCCTCGGGTTTGCCTATGACCTCACCGGTCAGGGCAAGACTGTTATCCGCGGCGGCTACGGCCTGATGTATGAACGCATCCAGGGCAACGACATGTACGACGGCGCGACCAATACGCCGTTCAATGCAAGCCCAACACTCAACGGAGCCTCCCTCGACAATCCGGGACTGAATCTCAGCAATGGCTCGGTGATTTCTGCGACGAACCTGCCGATCCTGGCTGTAGGCCAGACTGGAATCGCACTCAAGTATCCGCCTCCGCGCATTTCCCAGTACAGCATTGGGGTACAGCAGGCGCTAAGCTCGAGAACGGTGCTGTCCGTCTCCTATGTGGGCAGCCTCGGGCGTCACCAGAGTTACCGACAGGAAATCAACTTGCCTCCGATCACGTCGATTCCGACGCTTCTTGGCAGCAACGCGCCCAACATCAATACTCTGTACAACTACTCGGGGTTTGGCCCGATCCGGTTGTCCTACAACGGTGCGAACTCGCACTATAACTCGCTGCAATTCGACCTGCATGGAAGCGTGCGGCGCGATCTGCAGGTGCAGGTAGGCTACACCGTGTCGAAAGCGGTTGATGCCAACACCGGAACAGGCGACGGCGGGGATCTCAACAACATTACGAATCCTTATGCTGGATGGAGGTACGACATCGGGCCGTCGATCTACGACCGGCGTAACGTTCTGTTCACGAACTTCGTTTACGATCTGCCGTTCCTGAAACACAACGACAACCGCGTGCTGCGGACCGTGGTGGGTGGTTGGTCGCTGTCAGGAATCATTACGGCAGAATCGGGAGCGCCGCTGAATATCGGGGTGAATGGCAAAAACGCATCCAGCGTGATTCAGAACTCCGGAAACCGGCCTAACTTAAACGGGTCGATTTCCTATCCCAAGACGGTGGCAGCATGGTTCAGCCCGAGTTCGTTTTCGGCTCCCGCCTGCGTCACGGGTCCCGATTGCTACGGCAACCTGCCCTTCGGTGCGGTGCGGGGACCGGGTCGCGACGACTGGAACCTCTCGCTCTTTAAGAGTTTCGTGATCAGCGAGAACCGTGGCAGCCGCTTTGAACTTCGTGCGGAAAGCTTTAATACGTGGAACCACACGCAATTCAAAGGCGATTACAACAACGGTGGCATCAGCACCAACTATGGAGCCACTGACTTTGGCCAAGTCAAGGCGGCTTTCGATCCCCGAGAGTTCCAACTCGGAGCGAAGCTGATCTTCTAGGCAATGGCTGACAAGCTTCCCGCCCGCATGCCACACAGATGCGGGCGGGAATTTTTTTCACTCCGCAACGGACATACCTTCTTCTGTGCCTCGCATGCGTGTCCCACAGTTGCGAAAATGGTTGAGGAATGGGAGTTCGCCTGCGCCAACCTGCTGCAGTTATGAAGCAATGGTCAATCATCATCGTGGTGGCGCTGGTGTCGCCCTGGCTCGCCCTGGCGCAAGCGGCGAGACCTGGGGACGCGATCGCATTCGAGCAGCAGGGAAAATTGCCGGAAGCCGCGGCCGCTTGGCGCGCCGTGATCCGAAGCAACCCGAAGGATGCGGGGGCGCTAGCCAGCCTGGGAGTCGTTCTTTCCAAGCAGCGCGAATATTTGGAAGCAGCTTCAGCCTATAGGAAGGCTCTGGCGCTGAATCCCAACCTGCCTGGCGTCGAACTGAACCTTGGCCTTGCGGAATTTAAGCAGGGACATTTCAAGAGCGCAGCTGTTGCCCTGCACGCTGCGCTGACATCGGAACCGTCTAATGACCAGGCTCGGACTCTGCTTGGCTTGAGTTATTACGGCTCGCAACGGTTCGCTGAAGCGGTCAAATACCTGGAGCCGGCGGCGAAGAGGGATCCCGGCAACGTGGAGTTGCATCGACTGTTGGCGCAAAGCTGCCTGTGGTCGAAAAACTATTCCTGCGCGCAAGACGAATTTCGGCTGCTGCTGCAACAAGACTCCGACTCAGCCGCCGCGCACGTGCTCATGGGCGAGGCGTTGGACGGATTAGGAAGAACTTCGGAGGCCGTTGCCGAGTTCGAAGCTGCAGCGAAGCTAGCTCCCACTGAGCCCAATGTTCATTTTGGCCTGGGCTATCTCTACTGGAAGTCGCACCAAGATGACGAAGCAAGGAAACAGTTTCAACAAGAGTTGGCGATCGATCGGGGTAATGCTCAATCGCTGGCGTATCTGGGAGACATTGCGTGGAAGAGCAACCATCCCGATGAAGCCCTGTCTCTGCTCAAACGCTCACTAAGCGTTCAGAAGAACATTCGCATTGTCTACGTCGATCTGGGGGCGATCTATGTGCAGCAGAAGAATTACGCGCAGGCGCAGGACGCTTTGCTGCACGCTGTAGCTCTCGATCCCGATCTGCCCGACGCGCACTACCAGCTCGGACGGTTGTACCAGGCCCAGGGGAAAGCGGCGGACGCGGAGAAAGAACTTCATAAGGTTCAGGAACTTCATAAGAAGGCGGAGGACAGCCTGGTGGGGAAAATCGCATCTTCTCCGCCGCCGCTGAATCCGCCGGAGGAACAATGACAACTGGAAAGAAAGTCCGATCGAGCAGCAAAGAATCGTATCAGCCCAAGGCTGAAGATAAATTTTCATTCGGATTGTGGACGTTGGGGAATCGGGGCCGCGACCCGTTCGGCGATGCCGTACGGCCCACCCTGCCGCCGACGGAGATTGCCGCCGTGCTGGGCGAGATTGGGGCGTGGGGCGTGAATCTGCATGACAACGATCTGGTGCCAATTGACGCTAAACCGGCGGAACGCGACCGCATTGTTCGAGAATTCCGCAAGGCGTGTCAACAGAGTGGTGTGGTCGTGCCGATGGCGACCGTGTCTTTATTTTTCCATCCCGTGTTTCGCGACGGAGCCTTTACGGCCAATGATCCTGAAGTGCGCGCCTACGCGCTGCAAAAAACTATGCTGGCGATGGATCTTGGAGCGGAGTTAGGCGCGAAAATCTTTGTTCTGTGGGGCGGCCGCGAAGGCGTCGAGACCGATGCCTGCCGCCGGGCCGATGAAGCCGTCAAACGCCTGCGTGAAGCGGTCAATTATCTTTGCGAATACAACATTGCGCGTGGTTATGGATATCGGTTCGCCCTGGAAGCCAAGCCCAACGAACCGCGGGGCGACATTTATATGGCGACTACGGGGCATTATCTCGGATTTATTCCCACGCTCGATCATCCCGAGATGGTGGGGGTGAATCCGGAAGTCGCGCACGAGCAAATGGCAGGACTCAGTTTTATGCACGGTGTTGCCCAGGCTTGGGAAGCTGGAAAGTTATTTCACATCGACTTGAACGATCAAGCACCCGGACGCTACGACCAGGATCTGCGTTTCGGTTCGGCTAATCCCAAGTCTGCGTTCTGGCTGGTGAAGTTTCTGGAGGACGTAGGCTATGACGGCCCGCGGCACTTTGATGCGCACGCCTACCGCACGGAAGATTACGACGGAGTGAAAGACTTCGCGCGCGGCTGCATGAGAACGTATTTGATTCTTAAAGAAAAGGCTGCGCGCTGGAACGCGCACCAAGAGATCCAGAGCATTCTTAAGGAGATCTCGGCGGGAGTACCCGGCACTCCGAAGGCGAGCGGCTATTCAGAAAAGGGATCGGGGGCGTTGTTGTCGCACGTTTTCAATAAAGACGCGATTATGAAGAAACGCCTGCCTTATGAAAGGCTGGACCAGTTAACGGTCGACATCCTGCTCGGAGTTCGCTGAGGGGGGACCTAAGCCCGACCCTTTTTCGCTGCAATCGCCGCTTTGCCGGCAACTTCCCAAGGGCGTTTCGGGCGATCGACGGGGGCCTTGTCGCGATTTTCGATACGGTCGTACTGATACCCTTCGCTCACCGTCCCCAGCGATTCGTTGTACAAACTGGGAAGGCCCAAGGCTTCCTTCAATTCCTCGGAGAACTGTTGCAGCGCCTTGAGGTGATCGGCAGTTGCTGGAACTTCGGTTTTCGATGTCTTGAGAAACTGCTGGTATCCGCGATTGATGAGCTTGGAAATCTCGCTGCCAATCAGGTAGCCCGGGTATGCAAAAATCTTCACTGCGTCTTCTGGACCCTTTTGGATGGCGGCGGAGACGTTATACTTGCGCAAGAAGACGCGGCCGTTGGTGCCGGGGGCGTCGGTCACGTCGAACCCGTGATCGCGCAACCAGGCTAGCGCTTCCTCGTAGGTTCGTGCTTCAATAGTTTTGGCCATTTTTTTAAACGTCGACCTTTCCTTGCCGGCCTATGCGATTTATTAGATGCATCCTTTATAACGACCGGGGGTAACTTTACACAAGCTGCATCGCCGGGCGAAGCTTATTCATCTAAACAAGCTACTACATATAATGTTTGCGGCCATATAGCACGTTACGTTGGTCACAGCTTTTAAGTTCACCATGTCATTCGGATCTACAAGATTGGCAGCAATGTCGACTGCGGCGAGACCTGAGGAATTGCCGGGGAGCGCGGTAGGGCTGGGCGAAACGCTGGGCCACAGCCTGATTGAGCGAATCGGCAATACGCCGTTGCTGCGCCTGGACGCGCTCACCAGCGACCTGCCGGGCATAGCACTTCTGGGTAAGGCCGAATGGTACAACCCCGGTGGATCGGTGAAGGATCGGGCAGCCGCTAACATCGTTGCGCAAGCGCGGCGTAAGGGGCAACTTCGTCCTGGCCAGATTTTGCTCGACGCCACCAGCGGAAATACCGGCATTGCTTACGCGATGCTGGGGGCCGCGGAAGGATTTCCGGTCACGTTGTGCATGCCGGAAAATGTTTCGCGCGAGCGCAAGCAAATCCTGCAGGGCTATGGGGCGAATATTCTTTATACCGATCCCGCCGACGGATCCGACGGCGCAATTCGCATGGCCCGAGAGCTGGCTCGCAATCATCCCGACCAATATTTTTATGCTGACCAGTATTCCAACGAAGCCAACTGGAAGGCGCACTATCACGGAACGGCTAACGAAATCTGGCAGCAGACTCAGGGACGGATCACACATTTTGTTTCCATGCTGGGCACGAGCGGCACGTTTGTGGGCACGACTCGCAGGCTCAAGGAGTTGAATCCGGCAGTGCAATGTGTTTCGCTGCAGCCAGACTCGTCCTTTCACGGGATCGAAGGCGCGAAGCACATGGCGAGCGCGATCGTGCCCAAGATTTACGACCCGCAGCTCGCCGATCGGAATCTGGAAATTGCGACCGAGGACGCCTACGCGATGGCGCGGCATCTCTCGCGCAACGCGGGATTGCTGGTGGGGATTTCCGCTGCCGCCGCCGTCGTGGGGTGTTTGAAGATCGCCCGCGAATTACCTGTTCGAAAAGGCCGCGAGGCGGTCGTTGTCACCATCTTGTGCGATTCTGGCGACAAATATCTGAGCGAGCGATTCTGGAGCGAAGGCTAGACCCGATTGATAATTGATGATTTTTGATTGCTGATTGAATAGGTTGACGTTTGCAATCATCAATCAACCGTCCTCAATTCTTCCATGCTGAAACTTTCTCGCCAAAACCGCGACTCCCTCCGCCAGCACGGTGAGGAAACTTATCCCCACGAATGCTGCGGTATTTTGCTTGGTCATGTCGAGGACGATGGAACCCGCGTCGTTACTTCTGTTGCACGCGCCGGCAACACGCGCACTGACTCCGCCCACAACCGGTACAACATCGACCCGAAGGAGTTGGTACGGATTCAGCGCGAGGGCCGCGAACGCGGCGAGGACATTGTCGGTTTTTATCACTCTCACCCGGACCATCCTGCCCGCTGGTCGTCCACAGATCTCGCCGAGGCGCATTGGTTCGGCTGCTCGTACGTCATCACCAGCGTCGAAAAAGGCAAGGCTGCGGTGACGAACTCGTTCGAACTTAGCGGCACCGATGAGAGCGACAAGCGCCTGGTAGATGAAATTATCGAGGTCGGCTGAGTTATAGAATCAGCGCGGCATTCGCCATCCCATGCAGATCCCTTGCCAGGCGCGGGAAGTGCGCGATATTCACAAGCGGTAGAGAGACCATCACGCGAGGTTCTCGCATTGATTTCCATCAATATAGAGTCAATAAGCCGTGTCCGGCGCGGGTTCTGCGAAAAATGGTTTGCACTGCTGCACTAAATTCGGTCACACGCTTGTGAACGGGCTGCACTCGATTGAAAATAGGCACGTTACAAAGTGCGATTTTCCATTGACCTTATTTTTAGAAG
>DASSRO010000033.1:0-21938 GCA_035701745.1 Candidatus Sulfotelmatobacter sp.
ATTTTTTCCAGGTCACCGACGGTTTGCACGGTGCTGAAGCGGGTTTCGCTCAGGTCGACCTGGTAGCGGTCCTCGATCGCGCTCAACAGTTCAACGCGATCCAGCGAGCTCAGACCCAGGTCGGATTCGAGACTCGCATCGTCGCGCAAGCCGCCTGCGGCGCGGCCGGTTACCCGCGAGATCAACTCCGCCAGGGGACGATTCGAGCCCTCCGCCGGCACGCGCTCCAATAGTTGCTCTTGCGCCACTTCGCAAATTAGATTTCGTCGCGGCTTCTGCGTGCTGGTGCGGGGAAAATCTTCCTGGGGCCATTGTATCCAGAGGCGCATTCGTTGGAATTCCGCCAGCGACTCATTCGCCCGCTTTACGACTTCTTCCAGCGGAACTTCGCCGTACAGAATTACGACCGCGCACGGTTCCGCATTTCCACCGCGCTCCATTCCGACGACCACACAGTCTTTCACCTCCGGTTGCCTGCGCAGCGCGGCTTCCAGGTCGTCTGGATAAATATTCATTCCGCCCGGCGTGACGATGACTTCTTTTTTTCGTCCCTTGAAATACAAGTTGCCGGCTTCATCGAGCGCGCCAATGTCGCCTGTGCGATACCAGCCTTGCTGGTCGGAAACTTTCTCGGCGCCCTGGTCGTCCCAATACCCGGAAGCTACGCCGCCACCGCGAACGAGAATTTCACCATCGTCCGCGAGTTTGACCTCGCGCCCGGGCAAGACTTTTCCGATCGATCCCTTGCCCAGGCGAAACGGATGATTCACGCTGATCAGCGACGTTGTCTCCGTCAACCCGTACCCCTGAATCACGGCGTAGCCGAGCCTTCCCCAGAATTCTTCGGTCTCGGCGTCGAGAGCGGCCCCGCCCGAAATAAATGCCCAAAACTTCCAGCCAAACCGGCGATGAACCGCGCGGAAGGTCCACCACCGTCGCAGAAAATGCTGGCCTGGGGAGGAAAGGAAGCGGCGGCGGAATGCCTGGCTTCGTCCCTGGTCTTCCAGGTCGCGCTCAATTTTCTGTTTCAGCGATTGCAGAACCCGGGGCACGCTGGCCAACACAGACACGCGCTCGCGACGAATCGTGTTTAGAACTTCTGAAGGCTTCAGTTCTTCCTGAAAAATCACCGTGCCCCCAAGCAGCGGAGGCAGGAACATTCCCAGAAACTGTCCAAAGACGTGGCTGAGCGGCAGCAAGTTCAGGAAGCGGACGGGATGCACCAGGCGTTCGTATTTGAGATAAGCGCGCATCTCGCGCTCGAAGGGCGAAATGTTGGCAAGAACATTTCCGTGGGTGATGACGACGCCCCTGGGGTCGGCGGTCGTGCCGGAGGTGAAGACGATTTGCAGAACATCGTCACGGCCCAAAGCCAAGGGCCGTGGCGCATGTGTGTGGCTAGCGACCCGCCGCGCGAGATCCTCCAGATTCAGAGTGGCGATCGAGAACTCGACTGCGGCGCGCACGTGTAAATGATTCCGCGACGCAATCAGCAGTTTCGCCGAAACTTTCCGAAAGACGCGCATCGCAAAATCCGGCGTGGCCGCGTCGTCCATAGGCACAACGATCACGCCGCGAAGCACGCAGCCAAAAAATGCTGCCACCCACTCCGCAGAGTTTCCTCCCCAAAGCATGACGCGGTCGCCCTTCGCCAGGCCGCGTGTTTCCAGTTCGCGCGACACGCCGAACGCCATCGCGAGAACTTCGTTGTAGGTGCGGGATTCGGTCCGGTACCCGCGGCGCTGGCGGTAAGCGCACTCGTGCCCGTGAGCCTGGAAATTCTTCAGAAAGAATTCTGCGAGCGATTCGGCCATAGCTTGACCGGAACTTTCCCGCTCAAGTTTAGTGGAACTGGCCGCTTAGCATGCAGGCGAGAGAAACTGCATTTCGCTTCGGCCGGTCGGCAGGATGCCGCCGCTGTGCCCTATTCTCGCCCCACTCCGAGCGAGTCGGCCACGCGGTTTATGTAATTGAACCACGAGGCGATCAACGTGATCTGCAGAATTCCGCGATCGTCGAACCCGGCCGTGCGCAGTCCTTCAATATCGCCCTTCTGGACCTTGGTTGCATCCTTAGTCAGCTTGACGACGTAATCGAGCATCACTCGATCCTGCGGCGAAACAGGCGCGGTAGTGTAGTCGCGCTGCAGAGCCTCTACCAAGCCTTTATCCAACGTCACCCTACGCAGAAACTCTGCGTGTGACTCGATTCAATACACGCACCGGTTGGTAACCGAGACCATGGTGGCAATCATCTCGTGCTGCCGCCGCGCGAGCGGAAGATCGGGCGACATCAGCGCCCCGAAGGTGGCGAATGCGTGATAGAGCGCGTCTGGAATCAGCGTGTGCGACCCCACGATGGACGAAGCTCCTGAGGGATCGGGATGCACCGGATCGCCATATTCTTTCGGATAAAGCGCTTTCTCGCCCTCAATCGCGCGGCGTAGTTTTTCGTCGGCTTCGGGTAGTGAGACAGTTCGAATCCAAGTCATTTCTGCTGTTGTCCTCGTGTTGGCTTTCGCCCGCTTTCGGAAAAATACATGGAACCTTCAAATCTTTATATAGCCCATTCATGGTAAAACATTGAGGTTGCAGAATCGCTTCGGCGCCGAGAACGAACCCCCCTCTCGCAATGCCGACGGAGCATAGATCGCCCGGTATGCATACTTCAGTTCCCTTGGTAACCCTTTCGTACACTCCCTTCCGGTAACCCTTGGTAACCATGCGGTTCATGACGTCCAGACGTACAATTGGCCTTGTCCGGTAGGTCCGTTCACCAACCGGCGGGTTGGCCTTCCGAACACTGCCTCGGGGGAGTTTCCTCGGGTTCAGAAAGTCGTATCAAGACCAGGGTCTGGAGTTCGCACTCTTATGGCGTTGTTTGGATTCAACAAACAGAAGGCTCTCAGCAATGCGGAGAAGTACGTCCAGCAGGGCAAGATCCAGAATGCCATCGCGGAATACGAAAAGGTCCTCAAGAACGATGCCAAGGACCTGACGGTTACCAACACTGTTGGCGATCTTTATACCCGCCTCGGCGAGACCGACAAAGCGACCACCTGCTTCAAGACGGTCGGCGATGCCTATGCCAGCCAGGGTTTCACGGTCAAAGCCATCGCGATGTACAAGAAGATATGCAAGCTGCAGCCCTCGCTCGAGAGCTTGCTGAAGCTGGCAGAGTTGTACTCACAACAAGGGCTCTTCAATGATGCCCGGGCGCAGTACCTGCAGGTGGCGGAAGAATTCCTGAAAGCCAACGAACTCGAGAACGCGGTTCGCATCTTCCAGAAGATTCTGGAGATGGATCCGGAAAACAGCAACATGCGGGTGCGTCTGGCGGAAGTTTATGTTCGCCTGAACAAGAAGACGGAGGCCTGGCAGATTTTTTCGGCGGCGGCCGAGAGCCTGCGTTCCAAGGGATCGCTGAGCGAGGCCGAAGCGATCCTGCAGCGCATGCTGAAACTCGATCCTAACAATACTCATGCCTTGCTCATGCAGGGCAAGAATCTGATCGAGTCCGGGGACGCTGCGGGGGCAGTCACGGCTCTGCAAAAAGTCGCCGACATAGATTCTCATCCCGACGGCTTGCGCGATCTGCTGAAGGCGTACTTGCAGACAGGGCAGCTCTCGGAGGCTGGAGGCATTGCCAGCAAGCTGCTGACGGTGCACAACGACCTGACCGCGATCTCCAGCTTTGCCGACGCGCTGATGCAAGCCGGGCAATACGAGAATGCGCTACAGGTTTTCGACCAGCACGCCGAGCGCCTGCTGGCGGAAAATTCCGACAAGGTGCTCGACAGCCTGCACGCCATCATCGGGCACGTACGCGAAAATCCCGACTCGCTCAAGAAACTGCTGGATCTTTTTCACAAAGCGGGCGACACCACACACGTCAGCGAAGTCACCGAACTTCTGGCCCATGCCAGCGTTCAGTCCGGGGAGCTGTCAGAGGCGCGCGACCTTTACCAGAAACTCGCGAATCTCGAACCGGCGAACCCGCTGCACGTACAAAACTACCAGCAGGTAGTCGGCCAGATCAGCGGCACATCGGGAAACAAGCTGATCACGCCGGAAGAGGCTGTCGTCATCATCGAGGATCTGGAATCGACCGCGCCTGCGATTCATCAGCATTATTCAGATGAGGTCTCACTCGCGGTTCGTTCTGCCCTGACCGATGCCGAGCTTTTCATTTCGTACAACATGCCCGCCAAGGCACTCGGTCCGCTGGTGGCCGCGCTGCCCATGGCGCCCAACGATCTTCGCCTGAACCAGCGCCTCGCGGCGTTGCACACGCGCGCCAACCGTTTTGCCGAGGCTGCGCTGTGTTGCCGCGCCCTGCAGCGAGTTTATTCCGATGCGGACCATCCCGACGAAGCTACGCGTTACGGGGAACTGGCTGAGCGTTATGAGGAGCGAACCGCGATTCAGGTTCCTGGGGCTTCTGATAAGACTACGGTCTCTGGGGATGCGGCTTCGCCAGTTGGCGCTAGACAGTTTCGCGGTTCCCAGAATCACGAAGCGGAGCCGGAAGTTCCCGAATTTTCCATTGAGGAAGCTTCCGCAGAGATCCATGCGGGCGAGGAAGAAATATCGGAGGCGGCAGTCATCGCTCCCGCAGCGTCGCCTTGGCCAACGATTGCCAAGCACGAACCCAAAGCGGAGCCCGCTGAATTTGCAGTGGCAGAGGAGTCCAGCGCAGCCCCGGCGGAGGCAGCCGCAAGTTCCTCGGAAATCGATCTTTCTTCCGAGTGGGATGATGCCATCACCGTCGAGGCCGACGCTCCGGCGGCAGAGGCCGCCGAAGTCGAAGTTTCCGGCGCCGGCTCTCACGACAGCGTGGAGTCCAGCCGGGCCGTCGAGACCGTCGACGAGATCCGCTTTTATATTTCTCACGGCATGCCTGCGCAAGCCATGGCGGCGTTGGCGAAACTTCAGACTCTGACCAGCAACCAGGCTCAACTGGACGAGCTTCGCGCCGAAGTCGAGGCTGCCATGCAGCCGGACGAGGAACAAGCGGCAGCCGAGCCGGTGATGGAGGAACTCACCGCCGACGATATTCCGACTCTGGAAGTTGAGGTCGAGGAAGGTTCTGTCAACGGGGTTCTCGAGGCTCCGGTAGTTGCGCCGCCAGCCTTTGAAGTTGCTGCCTCGGTGGATCCTCCAGTTACTGCAGCGAAGCCTCCAGTGGTCGCAGCCGAACTGGCCGTCGCGCACGCTCCAGCCAAGGCCCAACCCGCTGCCGCAGTTCAGCCTCCCGAGCCCGAGCCCAAAATTCTGAAGGAATTTGTTTCGGATCTGGAAACGTCGCTGGGCGATAGTTTCGCGCCGGAAGCGGCGGCCAAGAGCGTGCCGCCGGCCGCGCTTGCAGCGCCACCTGCCGCGCGCCCGCCAGCGCCAGCGGCACACGCCGAACCCGAGGTTTCCGCGGAACAAAGCCCAGCCGTACTGGGAGAATTTGTCGCCGACATCGAGGCGTCCCTGGGGGACGACTTCTTAAAAGGCGCTCCGGTGGCCGCACCGCAGCCCGTTGCCCCCGCCGCTCCAGTGGCTCCTGCGGCAAAAGTAACGCCCAAAGCGACTCCGGCGCCTGTGGTAGCTCCTCCGGTCGTAGCGCCCACGGCAGTTGCTCAGGTGGTCGAGACTCCAAGGATTGCTCCACCGATGGCGGCGAGTGCGGCTGCATCCGCGGCGGCACAGTCCGCAGCGCCTGTTCAGCAAAGTGCACCCGCGATGCCGGCCCCTGCGGCATCGGCAACTCCTGCAGCCTTTCACGCGCCTGGCATCGGTATTCCGAAGCCGCAACCGCCTGCGAGCCCAATTTCTCGTGCGCCCGCGCCTCGAGCTGCCAAAGCTTCTCCGTTCGGCGATGACGCCGGAGTCGATCTCGCCGAAATGTTTGGCGAGCTCAAGCAGGATCTCGAAGCCGACGTCGCTTCCACCGACGAAGATCCGGAAACGCATTACAATCTCGGAATCGCGTTCCGAGAAATGGGGCTGCTTGACGAGGCAATTGGAGAATTGCAAAAGGCCTGCCAATCGTTCGATCGCGGCAAGCCGTTCCCGCAAATCATGCAGACTTACACCTGGCTGGCCCAGTGCTTTCTTGAAAAAGGGGTGCCCGAGGCCGCCGTCCGCTGGTATGACAAGGCCCTCAACGTTCCGGGCATCGATAGCGAAACCCGCGTTGCCCTCCACTACGAACTGGCTTCTGCTTACGAAACGGCCGGCGACAAGGCTTCCGCGCTGCACCATTTCATGGATGTCTACGGCAGCAACATCGATTATCGCGACGTCGCCGAGCGCATAAAGGCCCTGAAGTCGTAGAATAGCCCGATGGCTTTTGTCCCCAATTTCCACAATCCGGGGTCCGCTGATCGCTGCCAAAGTATATGCACCGGTTGTTCCCGGAGCGGCCGATGACCGATCCCACGCCGCTGTCCGGCGTTCCCGAGAAGCCGGAGGAACGAAGCTCCCAGCAGGCTGAAACGCGCACGGCGCTTCTTGATGATCCGGGCTCGCCGGCTGCCCGGCCAAGTCCCAGCGGAATACAGCTCTGGATGCATCGCACCTCCGTTTTTCTTTTCGTGCTGGTCAGCGCCGTGGCGGGAGTACTGCTGATTATTCTGCCGTGGACGCCGGAGTGGACCGACAAC
Organism: Candidatus Sulfotelmatobacter sp.; assembly: GCA_035701745.1. Lineage (GTDB taxonomy): Bacteria > Acidobacteriota > Terriglobia > Terriglobales > Acidobacteriaceae > Sulfotelmatobacter. The sequence goes on from DASSRO010000033.1 coordinate 6,653, forward strand.
TACCTGCTGCTCTCGTTCCCCGCACTCCGCTCGGTGGTATCCAATGGGTTTTTCCGCGGGCTATGCAGCGGCCTCGGGCTGCTCGATATCTGGATTGGTTTCTGGGAGGCGCTGCACTATCACGAACATCAATAGCGCCGGCCCGGCTTTCGCACATGGGGATGCGTAGTTAAGGGCGCCGCGATTTCGATTCTCTGTCACTCGTCCCCGTGGTCCCCAGTGTGCTTTGCACCGGCATTTTTTTGATTGCGAGTTTCCTATATGACTGAACCCCTCAAGTCCGCGCCCGTGGCCTACCAGAACCCCGCCTTTCTCAACAGCCCGGATGGTCGCATTCTGCGCATTATGGCCGAATACCAGGAACCGCTGGCGCGCTTTCGCCGCGAGCAGATTCAGGATACGGTCGTCTTCTTCGGGTCAGCGCGCTTCCAGGGACATAAAGATGCGGCGAAGGCTCTTGCCGCCATCAAGCAGAATCACGAGTCTGCCGCCGACGCACAGCTTGAACGAGATTTGAAAGTCGCGCAGGCGGGGGTCGACATGGCGCGCTATTACGAAGACGCGCGCCGCCTGGCTCACATGCTGACCAAGTGGTCAATCCAGATTCCTGCGCGCCGCCGCCGTTTCGTGGTCACCACCGGCGGAGGGCCCGGAATTATGGAGGCCGCCAACCTCGGCGCGCACGAAGCCGGCGGGAAAACTATTGGCCTGAACATCCAGTTGCCTTTCGAACAGAGCCCCAATCAATACATCACTCCCGCACTGAACTTTCAGTTCCATTATTTTTTCATGCGTAAGTTCTGGTTCGCCTATCTCGCCAAGGCTCTGGTTATCTTTCCCGGCGGCTTCGGAACCATGGACGAGCTTTTTGAAATTCTTACTCTGGCGCAAACCGACAAACTCGCCAAAAAGATTCTGGTCGTCATTTATGGCAGCGAATACTGGAACCGCGTCATCAACTTTCAAGCGTTTGTCGATGCCGGAACCATCGCGCCGGAAGACGTCAATCAGTTCAAGCTCGTCGACTCGCCGGACGATGCGTTCGAGTTTCTGCGCGACGGACTGACGAAATATCATCTCGGCGGCACACCTCGAAAAGAAGGCGAAGTCCTGCCGGAGATTGCCAAGACGAGACCATAAGCAAGATATTGTTTCCTCCGGGTCCCTCGGTGCCTCCTGTGGTTAAGTGCTTGGTCGGTATGGGCGGTGAGTGCATTACACTGCATAACGAATGCCGGCTGAGTGCATCCTCTACTACATTACTGACCGAATCGCGTTTCCCGGAGACCAAGCCTCGCGACGGCGGCGCCTGCTGGAAAAAATTCGCGAAGCCGCCCGCGCTGGCGTCGACTACATCCAGCTTCGCGAAAAAGATCTTTCCCCGCGCGAACTGGAATCACTAGCCTGGGACGCCATGGGCGCGATCCGCGAGAGTCCGAACAGAACAGCTCTTCTGATCAACTCCCGCACCGACGTAGCGCTGGCCGTCGGGGCCGGCGGCGTCCACCTCCGCTCGAACGACATCCTGCCCGAAGACATTCGAACTATATGGAAAGAAAGTCGGACTGCTGTATGTGGGGCGGCCACTCCTGCCCGCCAAAACTCACCACGAGATCCCGTGATCGGAGTCTCCTGTCACTCGCCACAAGAGGTAGTGGAAGCGGCCGCCGCCGCAAGCTTCGCCGTCTTTGCCCCAGTCTTCGAAAAAAAAGACGCGGTGGCTTCCGGGCTCGGCCTCTTGCGGGAGGCATGCCGCGCCAACATCCCGGTGCTTGCCTTGGGAGGAATCACCCTGGCGAATGCCCGCTCCTGTCTCGCCGCAGGGGCCGCCGGAATCGCCGCCATCCGCCTCTTCCAGGACAACGACATTGCCACGGTTGTGAAACAGTTGCGCGGTTGAGTTGGGCCCGGGCGAACTGCGCCTGATAAACTTTCCCAGTCGAGCCCTCATCATGACGGCCATTCCAACTCGAATGGAACCTTCCGTCTCGGTCTTCGCACCATCACTCGTCCAGATTCCCGCCGCTTGGTTCCTGATGGGCTCCGACGCCGGGCAGGATTGCGAACGGCCAGTTCACCGCGTATGGGTCGACACCTTCCTGCTGGCGGCCACGCAAGTTACCAATTCAGAGTACGAACGCTTTCTCCGGGCGACCTCGACGCAAGCGCCGCCGTTCTGGTCCGATCCCAATTTCAGCAATCCACAACAGCCGGTGGCTGGCGTTTCATGGTTCGAAGCCACTCGATACTGCGAGTGGCTGGCCGCGCAAACCGGGCATAACTACCGCTTGCCCACAGAGGCGGAGTGGGAATTCGCGGCTCGTGGCGGTCTGGAACAAAAGAATTTTCCCTGGGGCGACGCTCCGCCGCAATCGCTTCCCGACTACGCCACGCGCTGGCAGCACGGGCCCGAGCCTGTCGCTCGCTACGCTCCCAACGGCTTCGGAGTTTACGACATTGGCGACAACGTTCACGAATGGTGCAGCGACTGGTACGACCCCAACTACTATGCCGTTGCACCCGCGCGCAACCCCTGTGGCCCTGAACCAACCAAACGCAAATCCTCCCGGGGCGGATCGTGGCGACATCACATCAAAGTCGCGCGCTGCTCCGCCCGCTCCAGCATCCCGCCGGATTTCCAGTATGCTGATTACGGTTTTCGCGTAGCCTGCGGCCCGATTGAGTGATTGTGTGATTCCGTCATTTGGTGATTGAAAATCGGAAGCGGTACGACTAAGTTTCTCAATTACCCAATTACTAAACATCCTATGTTCAGTCGCGACCTTCTTAAGAACAAACGCGTGCTTATCACCGGAGGAGGCACCGGCCTGGGCAAGGGCATGGCACAGCGTTTCCTCGAACTCGGGGCCACGGTCCACATCTGCGGGCGGCGCGAAGAAATCCTAGAACAGACCGCATCCGAACTCTCTGCCAAAGGGACGATCCACGCCATTCCTTGCGACGTGCGCAGCCTTGACGCAGTCGAGGCCATGATCGAGTCCATTTGGAACGAAGGCGCGCTCGACATCCTCGTTAACAACGCCGCGGGAAATTTCATCGCCCGCACGGAAGAGCTTTCTCCGGGCGCGTGGAACTCGGTGATCGGCATCGTTCTCATGGGAACCTTGAATTGCACCATGGCTTGCGGACACCGCTGGCTCAAAAACAAGAAGCCCGGCACGGTGCTAAGCATCTCGGCTACCTATGCCCCAGTTGGCTCGGCATACGTCGTTCCGTCTGCCGTTTCCAAAGCCGGAGTCGAAGCCCTCATGCGCAGCCTGGCCGTGGAATGGGGCAATCGCGGTATTCGCATGAACGCCATCGCTCCCGGCCCCATTCCCACCCATGGCGCCTTTTCGCGCGTGCTCCCGCGTCCCGAACTCGAAACACACGCAATCGACCGCAACCCGCTGCGTCGTTTCGGCACAGTGGAAGAACTGGCAAACCTGGCCGCGTTTCTGGTGAGCGAAGCTTCGGGCTACATCAACGGAGAAGTGATCCGCATGGACGGCGGCGAATTCCTGCAAGGCGCGGGAGAATTCAGCAATCTCGGACGAATTCTGACGGAAGAAGATTGGCTGGCGATCAAACCAAAAAAGTCAGCTCCGGCCAAGAAATAACGGACGCGTTCGTAAGATGGCTTCCGGGGCGTCCTCGGAGGATTTTTCTATTGCGCCCGACGCGGCGAGATGACAGCCTTCACCACCATATTGAGCAGGCTGAGCACGATCGCCCCAATGAACGCAGCCAGAAAGCCGCGCACTTGAAAACCCGGAGCCAATAACGCCGAAGCAAACTCGAGCATCAAAGCATTGATGACGAACCAGAACAATCCCAATGTGAGCAGCGTCAGAGGAAAGGTGATCACCTTCAGAACAAATCCGATGGTGGCATTGATGAACCCGATGACCAGCGCCGCGATCAGCGCATTCCTCGGGCCGCTGACAGAAATCCCCGGCACCACTTGGGCCATCGCCCACACCGCAATCGCGCTCAGCACCCAATGCAGTAGCAGCCGCAACATGGTCGCTCCTTGCTCCTGACCGCAGCGTCAGAAATATCTAATCGAGAAACTATACCAGCATCGCGGAACTCCGGGTGCGCCTGCTCGGCTATTTGCGCGAGGGCGAAGATTTTGACTTCGTGGAATCCACTCCGACCCGATGCATTAAAATCACACGGGACGGTCCAGTGAACCTCACCGCAATCGAAACCCGCGTACTCGGCGCCCTGATCGAAAAAGATATCACCACGCCCGATTACTACCCGCTGTCGCTCAACGCGCTGGTTAATGCCTGCAATCAAAAAAATAATCGCGATCCGGTGATGACTTTGGACGAAGAAAGCGTGCGCCAAGCCCTCGCCACGCTGCAAGAAAAACGCTTGGCGGGCCCCGCCAGCGGCGCCGACAGCCGCGTCACAAAGTTCGAACACCGCCTGCAGGAAGTCTTTAACTTCGACCGGCGAGAAATCGCCGTGGTTTGCGTGCTGCTGCTTCGCGGGCCGCAAACTCCCGGCGAGCTCCGCAGCCGCACCGAGCGGATGTACCATTTCGAAGCTCTCGACGACATCGTCTCCACCCTCGACCGCCTCGGCCAGCGTGAGCCACCCTTGGCCCGCGTTCTTCCCCGCCAGCCCGGCACCAAGGAGTCTCGCTACGCGCACCTGTTCTCCGGCGAGATCCCGGAAGCCGCCCCCCTTGGGCAAACCGCGGCCGCGTCCAGTGATCGGCCCGGTTCAGTTGGCGATCGTTTGATGTCGCTGGAAGAAGAAGTGGCCCGCCTCCGCCAGGAACTGGCCGACGTTCAGCAGCAGCTTGCCGTGTTCCGCCGGCAGTTCGAGTAGGGCCGGCAGGCGGAACTTTTGCACCCCCGCGAACGTAAATTGATTTAGAGGGAATAGGAGGTCCGCGATGTTCGCATTCCTGCTCTGGTGCATCCTTTTCGTTCTGTGCTGGCCGCTTGCTTTGCTGGCGCTGGTCGCCTATCCGTTTATCTGGCTGCTGCTGCTGCCGTTCCGCATTGTCGGTGTCGCCGTCCATGGCGTGCTGGAGGTAATTTTTCTCGCCATCACGCTGCCGTTCCGTCTGCTAGCTGCGCCGTTTCGCATTTGAATCGCTATGTCGCCCTGAAGGAGGATTGTCACTCATCCCATCTGCTTCCGCCGTTGGTGTGGCCTCCTCCAAGGCGGCACAATCTAGGAGGACGACATGGCGGCGTAATTCTGGTGATAAGCCTCGGCGAGATAGAAAGCCTGCAGCGCATCCCAACCAACCAGTTGATGTGGGGACGGGCCGCGCCGGCGGTTTTTGAGAGAAGGGGCCTGGCACTGCCCACCCCGCATCCGAAACTTCATTTCCTCCCTGCGTCGTGATCCACTTCTCCGGCATTCTTTAATGTGACCTGATCGTCGGAGAGCGCGCCGCTCTTCGGCGTCTGCACGAGCGGTTGCGACTTCGGAATCTCGGGCTTTGGGGGTGCCTGCGCTTCGGTCGGGTGAACGCTTCCGATTGGGTTGATCATATGTGGTCCTCTAAGCGATAGATCGGCAGCCAATCGGGAATCTTCAGTGAATCAGTCGTGGAATGTCCTATCGTTGGTAAGAGTTACTCTCGGCGCGGAATCTGTAACCCGTAGCCTCGGACGCATTCGTCCGGGGGCGCACTTATCTGCTTCTACTTTTTAGCTGCCCTGTAAGACCTTTCAGAATCTTGCCTTCCTCTGCGGGCGCCTCGAATCCAATCCGCCGCCGGTTAGGTTCCTCCGGCGTCATCAGCTCGCGGAGCGCCTCCATCAACTGCAGGATCTCGGCGTCGTGACTTTCCAGACGGCGCTCCAGTTCTGCGAGTTTTGTCAACACTTGGCGGTTTCCTGCAATAGCGCGCCGCATCCGCACAAAAGCCAGCACCACAAACACGCTCATTTCGATGGCGCGCTCCGAGTTCAGCACCGTGGCCGCCATAATCGTTCCATGTTCGGTAAAAGCCCAGGGACGATAGCGCGCGCCGCCGTGGCCTTCACTTGAAATCACATTTTGTGATCTCAAAATCTTTATCTCGTGCGGCGAAAGTTGGAAGCGAAACGCGGCAGGAAAGCGCTTGGCATTGCGCTTGGCCTGCTGGTTCAGTTGCCGGACTGGCACGCCGTAGAGTTCGGCGAGGTCGGTGTCGAGGATGACCCTCTGCCCGCGCAGGACGAATATTTTCGAATCCACTTTTTTTGCTACCACGATAGCTGTTTTCGCCATATTCGGGAACCTGACCAAAACTTGAGATCACAATTTGTGATCTCAAGTTTTCGATTGCATTAGAAGCAGGATAGCAGCCGGTTGCAGCTTGCAGCACCGCGAAGGTTCATGCTGAGGCGCGCGCGCAGCAGGCGCTCCGCGGCCGACAACGGCCACGCGCACTTTTAATACGGGGGGAGGGCTTCCAACTTACGCTTCGGCTGCGAAGGCGCTCTCCTCGGGCTGGTTTCCGGATTCGTCAGGAGCCGCGTCGGCCGACACATCCTGAGCAAACTCCCGCCGTCGTTCGGGGCCGTCGCGCTCAATTTGGCGTACCCGCCTGGCGGGCATGGTGCTGGGTTCAAGATTGGTGATGCGCCCGTCGCGCACCTGAATTTGCGCCCGGAACCAGTCGGTGCGATACATCCGCCCCGCGGCGTAAAACGTCATCGACGCCGCAATCGGGCCTTCAAATTCGTCGCCCGTGCAGGCCAGAATCCTTTTGCCCATTTCCTGCGTCCACGTCATGCCGCCGACCAGGGGATCGTTCAGGCGGCTGCGCTCAAATGGCATGGCATGCGAAAGCTTCCGCAATTGCAGCAGTTGCAGCAGCACGGAAGTCTTTGCCAGATTGGTGACGATGATCCTGGCCTCACTCGCGGATACGCGCTCCATTTTGATGTGGATGTCCGGCGACCACTCCCGCTCAAATTCTTCGCGGGCCAGCGCCAGTCCCTTGTCTGTGGCTTCCACGTAGCGCAGCGTTGCCCGCGCCAGTATCACGCTGAAAAAGCAGGTTACCACCGTGGCAATAACGGGGATATAGCTGATCAGCGTGCTGAAAGGAATGCGATTCAAGTTGGCTAACGGCAAGTGCATAGACAAGCGGCTCCTGCGGATGCTCTTTCGAATGAGGGGAGCGAACTCGATGAGTCTAGCGAGAGGGGGGAAGCCGCTCCAGATGCGGATAGTGACAGGCGAAAAACCGGTGCCGGGCAGGGTCTTTAGTAACTTCGAGGGGGTTCGGCTGCGCGCGCCGCCAGCTCATTCCAACACACTGTCGTCCAGCTTCTTCTTGCCCCAATCGGCGGCGGCTTGCACGAACGCAAGGATGATCGGGTGTGGCTTCTTTTCGGTCGACGACAACTGCGGCTGGAAAAGCGTCGCCAGAAAAAACCGGTGTGTTGGCGACTCGATGGCGCGGATTTCGTTCGCCTCTCCGCGCGCCACCACTGGAAATCCCGCCTCCATTGTTGCCCACTCAAACTCGGGATTGATTTCGAAGTTGCAGAAGAATTCTTCAGTTACTACTTCCTGGTCTTTTCCGTAAAACGACTGCAGGTAGGAGCCGGGACGCAGGCGAATCTCCGGCACCGCGCCCGATAGTTTCGGAACGTCACCCTGGCGGTTGGGCACGGCGCAGGCCACGGGATAGATGATGATGTTTTTGGAACCGGAATTATTCTCCGCACTGTCGGCGTCGGCGATGTTGAGAACGTTACGGGCAAACTCGATAAATGCGTATTGAAACCCGCCGCAGGTGCCGAGAAACGGCCAATCCCGCCGGCGGGCAAACTCGATACCTTTCAGCATGCCTTCGAAGCTTTTGTAAGGGCTGCCCGGTGCCGCCCACAGGCCGTCGAAACTCTCCAGCTTCTTCTCCACCGTTTCCGCGGTCAGCGATGAGGTCGGTATCCACTCTGATTCCACAACCGTCTGGAGCTTGCGGGCGGCGTGTTGCAGCGACTCCGTTGTGGCGTGGTGCGACCGAAAATCGGCGTTAAAGTCGCCCAGAATTCCGATGCGCACAGCGTCGCTCACGGGTTTGATTGTACTAGAGGCACAGTGAAGGGCTACGCGCAGTCGAATCCAGTCAGGTTAGAAACGTGGTGCGCCGAGCGCTCCGTCAGCGCAGATGGTTAATGCCAAGAAAAAAGTAAAGAGACAGCAAAGCCAGTGCGGGGCCGCCCCAAATCATCAACGCGCACTTCCAGCCCAGCGAACGCGCTACCTCCTGCTGGCTGCGCCACGAGATGAGAAAGGTTTTGTTGTTACTTCCTTTCCTCAATACCACCGGAGGATGCGAATCGAAAGCGCCTTTTTCAGCCTGGTCGCCATTTCCGCCCGCAGCAGCCAGGTCGGCGGTGGACTGCATAACCGCGTTAGTTGGGCCTGCTGCTGAAACTCCGGCTGCGGCCCAGGCCGCTGGACTGGAAATCCCCGCCTTCAGCAGCGCGGCCGCGATCTTCTGCTGTTGACTCATCTCGGCGGACGACTTGGGTAAGCTTTCGGGACTCAGTCGGACTAGCTGTTGCGGGGCGTGTTCGAAGTGTTGTGTCGACCAAGCGGCCTCGGAAGTATCGCAGGAAACATCTCCACGGGCCATAGATACCGAAAACATGGAGTTCATCGAGATGGAGCCGAACGAAAACGACAAAGCGCCCGGCGAGATCGAATCGTCGTCCCGCACCGGCTGCGGCCCTACTTCCACCCCCGTGTTTTCACCCAGCGTTCCTAGGATAAAAAGAGAATTCTTGGGCTTGATGCAGTACTCCTGCACCTTGATTTTGTTGTTGGTGACGATCCCGTGCCGACCCAGAAATTGCCGCACATTGTCAGGTGCTGATTCTTTCACGGTGAAGAACGAATCGCAGAATTGTTCTTCGAAATCGCAATGCAAGTCGAGATCGGCGCCGCGCGGATCGACCAGCATGCGCCCCGTGTTGTCGTCGACAAAAAATGGGACATGCATGCACTCGCCCGCCGCTTTGACCCATTCTTTATTTTTGCCGCGTTGTTTGTACTCCCAGACCAGCGTCCGGTAGTAGTAACAGGGCCGCGCCGTGATGGGCGCGATCATCGTGTAAGGGCCGACCGCCTGCCCGCTGACTTCCACCATGCCCATCGCGGCGCTGCGAATCTTCGAAAACGGAGTATCAAGGATCAGCCGCCGGCGTTGCAGTAATTTAAATCCGTAGACGAAAAGCCCGATCCCTGCGCAGAATCCAACCCCGCACCAGACCAGCAGGCCGGTAGGGTCCGACGAACGAACGATCAAGGCAGAGAGCATCACGGGTCGCAAGGACGGTGAACACCCACGTCCTTGCAGTCAGGCTAGCGAATAGGGAAGCGGCAGGAAACGGAAAACAGCGCCAGAACCTGACGTTGGTAATGCCGATCGCAGGTTGCTCCGGCGCAGCAGCCCGCGATTAAGCTCGCAAGATGCCAGGGCCTTATACGAGAGATCACCACACGTCGCAGCGCTTGCCCTCCGGTCGCACCATGGGTGCGTCCGCTTTGCAACTCCATGCCGTCTGAAAATCCGGCAGATTTGAAAGCGGGCCGATCACTCTGTACTTGGCGATCGGGTGAGGATCGCCCTGCACCATCAGACGCTGCGCTTCGGGTCGGATTTCGTCGCCACGAAACTGTCCCCAGGCAATGAAGAACTGCTGCTCAGGCGTGAAGCCGTCAATGTCCGCGGGACGTGGCTTGCCCTCAAGTGATTTCTGGTAGGCAAGGTAGGCAACCTTCGCTCCGCCCAGATCGCCAATGCTTTCCCCGAGCACCAGTTTGCCGTTGTGGTGAATGTCTTTCTCGATGTAGTAGTTGTCGAACTGATCGGCGACGCAGGCCGCGCGCCCCTGAAAGTTTTTCAGGTCAGCTTCCGTCCACCAGTTGCGCAGGCGCCCGAGATAATCGAATTGCGCGCCTTGGTCGTCGAAGCCGTGCGAGATCTCGTGCCCGATCACCACGCCGATGGCGCCATAGTTAACCGCATCGACAGCACTCATATCGAAAGCGGGTGGTTGCAGAATTCCGGCCGGGAAGACGATCTCGTTGAGCAGCGGATTGTAGTAGGCGTCCGAGGTGGGCGGCGTCATTCCCCAGCGGCCGCGGTCGACCGTCTTGCCGATCTGTGCGCGGTCGTCTTCTTCCACGAACTTTCTTCCGGCGATCATGTCCTCGAAGAATGCGTCGCGTCGAACTTCGACGTGGCTGTAGTCCTTCCACTTGTCGGGATATCCGATCTTGGGATTGAAGGTCGCGATCTTAGCCATCGCCTTCTCTTTCGTGTCGTCACTCATCCAAGGCCGGCTGAGAATGTCGTCGCGCATGGCCGCGAGCAGATTGCGTACCATCTCCTGCATGCGGGCCTTGGCTTCTGGCGGGAAATACTTCTCCACGTATTTCTTGCCCAGCGCCTCGCCGTATAACTGGTCGGTCGATTCCACGCAACGCTTCCAGCGCGGCTTCATTTCGGTGGTCCCACTCAGGTACTTGCCGTTGAAAGCGAAGTCCTCCTCGACGAAGGGCGCGGAAAGCGAGCTCGCGGCTGAATTCAGCAGCTGCCACTTCAAATAAACTTTCCAATCCGCCAGTGGCGTCTGCTGCAGCTGCCGATCCACCTCCTGCATGAACTTGGGCTGATCCACATTCATGTCAACATCAGTAGGAATTTGCTTGTGCTTGAAGTAACTCGCCCAATCAAAATGGGGAGCCATGGCCTGCAGTTGGGCAAAGGTGGTGTTGTGATCGGTGGCCGAGGGATCGCGCAGCGCGACATTGTCGAGCGATGCTTCCGCTAACTTCGTTTCCATTCCCATGACAGTCTGCGCCGCCGCCGCCGCGGACTTCTGATCCCAGCCCGCCAGCTTGAACATGGCCGTCATATGCTCCACGTATTTCTCTCGGGCTTCCTTAAAGCGCGGCTCGGGTTTCAGATAGTAGTCGCGATCGGGCAGGCCAAGACCGCTCGCGCCAAGGTCGGCCAGCACCCAGGATGGCTTATGCGGATCCTGCTGGCTGCCGAACGCGAACGGAGCGTTCACGATAATGTCGTGCATATCGGCCATAACTTGCTGCAGGGAGGCCATGTCGCGGGCAGCGTCGATGCGGGCGAACCACGGTTTCACCGGATCCATGCCACGAGCATTTACGCGGGACTCGTCCATGCAAGCCCCGTAGTAGTCGCCGATGATTTGTTCGGTGCTGCCTTTCGGGGCATTCTTCTCGCTGGAGGCGGCTTCAAGAATTTCGCGCAGTTTGTCTTTGGACGATTCCCCCGCCTGCCAGCGCTTGCTCCAGCGGGTCATCGAGGCTGGAATCGGATTGTTGGCGCGCCACGTGCCATTGGCGAATTCAAAAAAGTCGTTGCAAGGATCCGCTTTGCGATCGAGATCGGCAACATCAATGCCATGAAGCGAGGCAGTCTGTGATAGCGCGAAGGGCGTTGCAGATGCAACTAAGACGAGCAGGACGCAGAACCATTCTTGCAGAGCGCACATGAATTATCTCTCCAGAGCAGGGCGGAATTGGCGGACAGCCATTGTAGATCAGGCACGAGCGAAGGTGCTGCCATGTCAGAGGGAGCTTGCCGGATTTAGGGAGCAACACTGAAGGATTCGAACGAGAGTGCAGGCTTGTGTAAAACGCGATTGCTGATGAACCAGCCATCTCACTCAGAATCGCCAAGGCCGAAAACGAAAGGTATATGCACGCCCCGCCGCGATGCCTTGCAACTCTTAGCCGCCGGCTTTTAGTTCGGTGAGAACCTGCTTGGCGATTTCCTTCAGAGTTTCGAAGACGCCCACGCCCTGGAACGCAACTGCTTCGACAATGGGTTCGTTCTTCTTGCGCAGTTCGGTGGAGAGTAGATCGACCGGAAGAATGTTCGGCAGGTCACGCTTGTTTAACTGCAGCACGTAGGGAATCTTGTTGAAGTCGTAGCCGTGTTCCTTCAGGTTCGACATCAGGTTTTCCAGCGCTTCCACGTTGGCATCCATGCGCTGTTCCTGGGAGTCGGCCACGAAGACAATGCCATCCACGCCGCGCAGAATCAGCTTGCGGCTGGCATCATAGAAAACCTGTCCGGGAACGGTGTAAAGGTGGATACGCGTCTTGAAGCCGCGCACGGACCCGAGGTCCAGCGGCAGGAAGTCGAAAAACAGCGTACGTTCCGTCTCGGTGGCCAGCGAGATCATCTTGCCCTTCTGCTGGTCCGCCGTTTTCTGGTAAATCACCTGCAGATTCGTCGTCTTACCGCCCAATCCGGCGCCGTAGTAAACGATCTTGCAATTGATCTCACGCGCTGCGAAGTTGATGAAACTCAAGACTTTCCTCAAATGCGGGCATACCCCCTCAGGGGTTGCCGCCTGCACCAATTTCTGTTCGGAGGCTCGCGGTCTTTATATCACATGGGAGGTGCCTGCCGCAGGTTACTCAGGTGACCCCGGGTGTTCCACGGCCGGTCAACGTGCCGTCGGAACTGGATAATACCCTTGCTTGGTATAGATATTCAGGCCCTTCTTATCCACCAGAACTTCTATGCTGCGATAGATGGTGGGACCGCTGGTAGCCTTCGGGGAGTACGCCAGCGTGTACTGATTTCTGGCCTCAGAGGTGATCTGCCCGTATGCCTCTTCCATGGAATTGCGGGTGAGTTCGCTGAATATCTGCCCCCCTCCCGTGGCATTCACGTACCTGGGCAGAATTTCGCTGAAACCCTGTTTGGGAATATGGTGCAGCTTTTCGAGTTGGCGATAACCGGGCAACGCCCCGGTGTCGACGACCACTGCCTTGACCTGGATGTCGTGAGTCTGAAGCACTCGTAGCACGTCACGGTAGCTGGACCGGCTGCCTAATTCCTGCCCATCGCTAATGACGAAGATTACTTTGCGCCGGGTACGATCCCGCTTGCTCAAGTCCAGCGCCGCACGAAGGATTGCGTCATTTAAAACATGCGATTCCCGGGGCGGAGTCATCACCGGCGCCACCGGAGGTCCGCCTATTGGCATCCCGTTCACGCTTGGCCCCTGCGGACCCAGCGGACCGCCTAATACAGGGGGACCATTATTACGGCCGCGCACCGTCTTCAGTTGGTTCAGCGCCGCCGTCAATTTTGTCGCCCGGCCGCTGAAGTCTGTGACCTGGGTGACGGTGCTGCTGTACGTGTACAACGAAACTTCATCGTACGGGCTGAACGCGCCCACCAGCGAGGCATAGGTCTGATTTACCTGTTGCAGAACCACGTCCGCGATATTTGTATCGAGCACAATGGCCACGGAAAGTTCAAACGGATCGCTGGAAAAGTAAGTCAACGTCTGCTTCTTGCCGTTTTCGAGCACGGTGAAATCCTTGGGAAGCAGGCCATCGACGGGTCGCCCGTCGGAGTCCTTCACCATGACTGGGATTTGCACCACGTGCGCCGCGACCGTGATCGTGTAGAGGTCTTCCTTGGGATTGACCTGGTTCCTTGGCCTGCTGCCGGCCGGGAGCGTCTCAACCGGGGGCGTAGGAGGCGCTACAGTCTTCTGATCCGGCTGTGTCCCGGACTCGCCGGGATACGCCGGCGGAGCACTTGTATTGTTATCTGGCCGCCCGGTGGGGAGCTTCGGTTCGGGCGGTTGCACGGTCGAGGGAGCATCAGGGATCTCCTGAGACTGTCCAGAACTCGCCGCCGGGGGTGGCTGGGACTCGCCTCCAGACTGCGCCTCGCTTCGAGGAACGGCGGCCAAGATCGTTAAAATCAGGATAGTACAGATTGCTCCCAGCCTGGACTCTCCGCGCATCCGCCACCCTTTTCCCACCACCGGCGCCATAAATGCCTCGTCTCGCGAAAAAAAATCGTGTTTCCACCTGTAAGATGCCCAATCCGCAACGTTTGGTGCATCTAAGGGTTAGACTAACACTAAGCGAGAACGGGATTAGACTATCACTAACCAGAATCCCAAGAGAGACCGGATGCTTAAGCTCCCCATCCCCCCGCGCCGAAGGCTGCCAATCATCGCTCTGGTCGCCTTGGCCTCGGTTGCCATTTTTCCGGCGTCCGGGGTTATCGCAGCCCAGCAGTCGTCAGCCGGAGCCCCAGCGCAACAGCCTGCCTCGCCTGACCAGAAATCCGAGGACTCGCAGCAACCCACCGAAACTCTAAAAGTAAATGTCAACGTGGTGCAGCTTTTCTTTAACGTCAAAGATAAACACGGGGCCCTGATCCCCAACCTGACCAAAAACGATTTTGAGGTTTACGAAGACGGCAAGGCGCAGACCATCAAGTATTTCACCGCCGAAAGCAATCTGCCTCTTACGCTCGGGATCATGATCGACTCCAGCGGCAGCCAGCGCAACGTCATCGACATGGAGAAGGAAGTTGGCGGCGCCTTTCTGCGCCAAATCCTAACCGACAAAGACGAGGCGTTCGTCATCAGCTTCGACATCTCCGTCGACTTGCTGCAGGATTTCACCCGCGACGTGCACCGCCTGCAGGCCGCCCTGAACAAGGCGAAAGTGACCGTCGACTACAGCAGCGGCGGCATCCCCGGCATGGGCGGCGGCCCTGTTCCTCAGCACAATTCGCCAGGAACGCTGCTCTACGACGCCATCTATCTTTCGTCCCATGACATGCTCTCGAAAGAAGTCGGCCGCAAAGCCATGATTCTGCTTACTGACGGTCAGGATGAAGGCAGCCGGCTGAAAATTCAGGACGCGATCGAATCTGCTCAGAAGGCCGACTCCATCGTTTACGTGCTGCTCTGCGCGGACCGCGGATTCTACGGCGGGTTCGGTTATTCCGGCGAGTCTGAGATGCGCAAGCTCACCGAGCAAACCGGAGGGCGCGTCATCAACGTCGGCAACAAGTTCGACAAACTCCGCGACGCCTTCGACCAGATCGCCGCCGAACTGCGCAGCCAATACAACATCGGCTACACCCCGAACAATGCCAAGCTCGACGGCTCCTACCGCAAGCTCGAAATCAAAGACAAGCAGGGTTACAAAATCCAGTCCCGCGCCGGATATTATGCCCGCAAACAGGACTAGTTAAAACCTTAGCCGCAGAGTTGCGCAGGGGTTTCCCCGTCGGCGACCCGCTGTGCCCTCTGCTGTTAAATCTTCGGCGCCCGCAGTTTTCCTCTGTGTTCTCAGTGCCCTCTGTGGTTAAATTCTTACCTCAGCAGTACACGCCGTGCCGGAGGCTTCCATGCCGCGTTTCTCGAGGCGCTCGTTTCTACATCTGTCGGCTGCCGCCTCGGCAGCAGCTGTCTTGCGAGTAATGAATGAACCC
>DASSRO010000034.1:0-5550 GCA_035701745.1 Candidatus Sulfotelmatobacter sp.
AGAGAGCGCCACTTCATAATCGGTGCTAGAGAGGCTTATAGGGATCCTTCGACTACGTTGCCGTTCGCTTCGCTCGCGGCAACTCCGCTCAGGATGACATGCCGGTTGAAATATTGTTAACTGGCTACTGGCTACTGGCTACTGACCACTAATCACTGACCACTGCTCTTCTACATTCCCGGCAGCTTCATTCCTGCCAGCCGGCGCGCGAAGCTGGGCTTGCCCATTTGCTTGAACATCTTTTTCATTTGCGCGTACTGGCGGAGAAGATTGTTTACTTCCTGCACGCTGGTGCCGGAGCCTCGGGCGATGCGCTTGCGGCGGCTGCCGTTGATGACTTCGTGGTGGTGGCGCTCGTGCATGGTCATCGAGTTGATAATCGCCTCAACCCGGTTAATCTGGCCCTCGTCGACGTTGTCGGCTGCTTTCTGCAGGCCGGAGAACGGGCCGATCGAGGGCAGCATGCCCATCAGGCTCTTCATCGATCCCATCTTTTTGACCTGGCGCAACTGGTCGCGAAAGTCTTCCAGCGAAAATCCGTCGCCGGTCAGGGCGCGGGTAGCCATTTCCTGCGCTTTCTTTTTGTCGATCTGCTGCTCGGCGCGCTCGATCAGCGAAAGGATGTCGCCCATGCCGAGAATGCGCGAGACGATGCGGTCGGGATGGAAGGGTTCCAGCGCGTCGTACTTTTCGCCCACGCCAATGAACTTGATGGGCTGGCCCGTGACTTGGCGGATGGAAAGCGCCGCGCCGCCGCGGGCGTCGCCGTCCATTTTGGTGAGCACCACGCCAGTGAGCGAAAGTTTTTTGTGGAACTCTTCGGCGGAGCGGACGGCGTCCTGTCCGGTCATGGCGTCGGCGACGAAGAGAATCTCCGACGGATTCAGCAACTTCTTCAGCGACTGCATCTCGTCCATGAGCTGATCGTCAATGTGCAGGCGGCCCGCGGTGTCGACGATTAGCACGTCGCAGCCGGAGACAACGGCTTCGCGGCGCGCCTCTTTTACGAGCCGCTCGACGGTCGCGGTGTTCGCCTCGCCGACAGTGCCTTCATAAATGTGGCTCTTCACTGCCTGCGCGACGACTTTCAACTGCTCGCGCGCGGCAGGGCGGTAGACGTCGACTGAAACCAGCAGCGGACGATGCCCACCGGTCTTGAACCAGTTCGCGAGCTTGCCTGACGTAGTGGTCTTGCCCGAACCTTGCAGGCCGGCCATGAGCACAACCGTGGGCGGCTGCGAAGCAAACTTCATGCGCGCGGTATCTTTGCCGAGAAGGTCGACCAGTTCGTCACGCACAATCTTGATGACCTGCTCGCCCGGGGAGAGCGCGGTCAGAACTTCCTGGCCAACGGCCTTAGCGCGAATCTGGTCGATAAGCTGCTTGACGACTTTGAAATTGACGTCTGCCTCGAGCAGCGCCAGCCGAATTTCGCGCAGCGCCTCATCAATGTTCTCCTCGGTGAGCTTGGCTTGCCCGCGAAGGGTTTTGAAAGCGCGTTGAAGTTTTTCCTGTAAGTTCTCAAACATGTCAGAAGGATATTTTAACAGGGGAGGAATGTGTCGACGGCCGAATGCTTCGGTAAACGCGAATGTGGATGGTCTATCGAATGCAGTGCCGAAGGCACGAGATAGGAAAGCCCGGCACGGCAGTGCCGGGTCAGGGCAGGAAAACAGGCCCGAAGTCCCGTTTAGGGACGGCACGTTGCCCGATGTGACGTTCGGCCCAGACGCGCGTTGAGGAGGAGAGATATCTGTGAGCATGGCCCACCGGTATCCGAACATTCTCATCCATTGCGTTTTCAGCACGAAGGAACGCCGCGATTTAATTCCTCAAGAGATGCTTGCCACGCTGACGAAATATTTTGCGGGCATCGGACGCAACCATGGAATCTCGGTGCTTGCGGCGGGCGGGACATCGAACCATTCTCATTTGCTGATTGTGCTCCCGCCAGACATGTCGGTTGCGAAGGCGGTGCAGTTGCTGAAAGCGAATTCTTCGCGATGGGTTCGCGAGCATGGGATCGATTTTTCATGGCAGGAGGGATACGCAGCGTTTAGCGTGAGCGCCTCCAACAAACAGGCAGTCACCGACTACATTAAGCATCAGGCGGAACATCATCGGACCCGATCCTGCGAAACGGAGTTCGAGGCGATATTGCGGAGATCGGGAATTGCATTTGATGCGACGGAGGCGTTAGGGTAAAGTGCCGTCCCTTTCGGGACTTGTTCTCACTTTTCCCTCTCTTCCCGGCACTTCCGTGCCGGCCTTCACATACCGTGCCTTCGGCACTGGGCATGGTTTGCCAAGGTGGAGAATGGGGGATCTTCGCAACCTCAGACGAACACTTCTTTCGCTGCCGCCACCGTGTTGCTGTGAATGCTCACGGTGTCTTCCATGTTGCGGGCGTAACCGCCGGCGTAGGTGACCATCACGGGGATGCCGCGGGCGCGGGCGACCTGGAAGACGAGAGTGTCGCGTTTTTTTAATCCTTCAATCGACAGGCCGAGCCCACCCAACTGGTCGTCGCGATAAGGGTCGGCGCCCGCCACATAACAGAGCAGATCGGGCTCAAACTGTCGGAGGCCGGAGCTGAGCGCATTGTCGAGCCATGCCAGGTAGTCGTCGTCGCCGATGCCGTCGGGCAGGTCGACGTCGATCGACGATGGCGGCTTGTACAGAGGATAGTTGTTGTGCTGATGCAGGGAGATGGTGAAAACGTCGCCGGCATGGGCGCCGTGCATGCGGGTTCGGGAGGCCCAGCGCTGGTTCAGCGTGGCAGCGGAGGCCGACGGCAGGGCAACGCTCTCGGTGCGCGTTCCGGCAAAAATTGAGGCTGTGCCGTTGCCTTGATGAACATCGCAGTCGACGGTCATGGCCGTGCGAATCTTGTCGTCGCGCTGCAGGCGCCGGATGGCTACGGCCACGTCGTGAATCATGCAGAAGCCCTCGCCGTGATCGGGGAAGGCGTGATGAAAACCGCCACCGATGCTGATGCCAATGCCATCGGTCAGACATTGGCGCGCCGCCAGGATGGATCCTCCCGCGGCCAGCCAGAAGGCGTCCACCAGGTCGCGCGAGTAGGGAACTTCCATTTCCATTTCTTCGCGGGGACTGAGCGTGCCGGTCTTGAGTTTTTGTACATACTCAGGAGTGTGCACAAGGAGGATGTCGAGATCAGTAGCCGGCTGCGGTTCGAGGAAGTCGGATGTGTCGGCCACCTTGGTGGCGATTAACCGGTCGCGCACCCGCCGGTATTTTTCGGCGGGGAAGACGTGATCGCCGATGGGAAGGTAGTACGCGTCGCTGTAAACGAGCTTGAAGGGGAGCATTGCAAAACTCGGCGCCTCAGCAGCCCAGCTGAGTTACTGAGGACTTCATATGATACGCGGACGAGCGGCAGTTTACACTTCGTCGGCTGAGGTCGCGTAGTTGAGGAAGTGATCCTTAGACTTCGTCACTGCTTGCTTCGCGATGCAGCGACTACCTCTCAGGATGGCAAGGTTGGAGGAGCTACTTCTTTCTTCCCGGCTGCAGCACGGGCGCAACCATTGGGCGCCGGACGGGGACAATTGCGCCCTTGGCGGGATCGGCGGCGGCGTTGGCGCGAGTGAGCACTTCCTGCTGGATGTATTGCACGAACTCCTGAATCTGGCGCTGCATTTCTTCCATGCGTTCGCGCATCTGGAGGATGATGGCCATGCCGCTGATGTTCACGCCCAGATCGCGGGCCAGCGACAAGATAAATTCCAGGCGCTGCAAGTCTTCGTCGGTGTAAAGACGCGTGTTGCCTTCGGTCCGGGAAGGTTTCAGCAGGCCTTCACGCTCGTAGAGCCGCAGAGTCTGGGGATGAATGCCGTACATCTCTGCTACTGAGGAAATCATGTAGGCGCCCTTGGATTTCCGTTTGGTCATAAGTCTCTCAACACGCTCTCTCCGTTGATTTTAGAGCACGACGGCATTTCCACATAATTTTGCGGGCAGAATGTTGCCAAACCCGGCAGGGTCACCGGCATCCAAAATTCAGGAGGCTATCATGGACAAAGATAAAGCGATTAGTGTGCTCGAAGACCTCATTCAAACCTGCAAGGACGGACAAAAGGGCTACCAGGAGGCCGCGTCGAAAGTGAAGCGCAGCGACCTGAAGACGTTCTTCAGTGAGCAGAGTCTGGAGCGCTCGCGCTTTGCCGGAGAACTGGAAGAGGAGTTGATCCGGTTGGGCAAGCCAGACAAGAAAGTTTCCGGATCGGTGGTCGGAAGCCTGCACCGCGCGTGGATCGATACGAAAGTCGGCTTGGGCGGCGGCGACAAGACCGTTCTCGACTGGCTGGAAAATGGCGAAGACCACGCCAAGAACGCGTATCAGAAAGCGGTCACTTCGGACTTGCCGGAAAATATTGCGCAGATCGTGCGGCGGCAGGCTGCGAGTGTGCAGGCCGCTCATGACAAGGTAAAGAGCCTGCGCGACACGGCCGAGGCTGCGGCATAGTGTGCTGTAACTGCCGAGCTTCGTCCGGCGGACAGCCGACGTCGGCTGTCCACACAATGAAAAGAAAAGGGACCGGAAAGCTTTCGGCCCCTTTTTCATTTATTGAAGCGGAATCAGGCTACAGGTTGCGGCTTCTCTTCGTGCGCCGTCCATCCTGCCGGCTTGAGTGCGTGGTTGACGAAATAAGCCACGACGCCTGCTGCTATCAGGATCATCCCGAAGGCGAACGAACTCATCCCAAGGATGGATTCATGCTCGCTGCGGACTACCGAGAAGCCGAGCAGCAGCATGGGCGGAATGCCGATGCAAATCGCCCCGAACAGCCCGCCGGGAACCCGGAATGGCCGTTTCAGAGTCGGCTCGCGGAAGCGCAGTACGGCCAGTGCGATAAATTCCAGCATTAAGCTGGCGCCATAGAGGAGGATGTCGATCGTCACCAGGCGGGCGAAGCCCAAGCCGAGGCACATTCCCCAGCCGATGGCCAATGCGACGATCGCGACCCACGGAGCCCGCGATTTCTTTTGCAGCTTGCCGAAGAATGCGGGCAGCATGCCATCCTGCGCCATAGCCAAGGGCAGGCGAGAGTAACTCATGACCAGTGCGTTAAACATGCCAAAGGCGCTCATCATGCCGCCCAACACAACGCCGATCCGCAGCAACGGACCGCCGATGAGAGCCGCGATGTCAGCCCACGAGCCCGTCTCCCAGGCAGTGGCCTTCAGTCCGGTCATCCACATGGCGGCGAAAGGGAGAACGTAGGTGGCGGCCACGATGCAGACCGCGACCAGCATCGCGCGCGGGTAAGTCCTCTGCGGACGCTCCACTTCGGTGGCAATGGTCGAGGCGTTGTCCCATCCCATGTAGTTCCACATGCAGATAAGCAGGCCGCCGAGAATGTCGACGGTGGAAGTGGTCGGCTTGGTCACGGCGCTGGCCAGAGCACCCAACTTGAAGGGCGCGAGCACCACAATTGCCGCGAACGGCGCTGAAAGCGCGAGGAACAGCCAGAGCGAAGTCAGGGAGACGACTTTCACGCCGGCAATATTAAGGAGGGCACAGGC
>DASSRO010000035.1:0-6585 GCA_035701745.1 Candidatus Sulfotelmatobacter sp.
CTGCTTCACGAAATGCTCTCCGGCCACCACCATCGCGGCCGCACCGTCGGTG
This sequence comes from Candidatus Sulfotelmatobacter sp., assembly GCA_035701745.1. Classification (GTDB taxonomy): domain Bacteria; phylum Acidobacteriota; class Terriglobia; order Terriglobales; family Acidobacteriaceae; genus Sulfotelmatobacter. Next base: position 53 of record DASSRO010000035.1, read on the forward strand.
ATTCCCGAAGAATTCCCGGCGGTGATGGTTCCAGTTTTCGAAAATACGGGAGGAAGTTTGCCCAGCTTCTCCATGCTCGCGTCGGGGAAGGGATGCTCGTCGCGGGCGAAGGTCGTAGGGCCCTTCTTGCTTTCAATGGTCACCGGAACAATTTCGGCGTCGAAGCGACCGGACGCAATGGCGCGGGCCGCGCGAGTTTGCGAGAGCAGCGCGAACTCGTCCTGCTCCTCGCGCGAAATCTTGTATTGTTCGGCCAGAACCTCGGCGGTTTCGCCCATCACCATTTTCGCCAGCGGACAGAAAAATCCGTCGCGATACATTCCGTCGACTAATTCCTGGTTGCCCAGGCGGTAACCCCAGCGCGCCTTGTCGAGATAATAAGGAACGCGCGACATGGATTCAGCGCCGCCAGCGAGAATGCAGTTAGATTCGCCGAGCAGAATCGCCTGGTAGGCGAGAGCAATTGACTTCATGCCCGAGGCGCAAGCCTTGTTGACGGTGTAGGCGGGGACCTCCTGGGGCACTCCGCTGCGCACCGAAATCTGCCGCGCCCCGTTGGGACCGCCGCCCGCCTGGCGCGCGTTGCCGAAGATAGTCTCTTCGACCTGCGCGGGTTCGATGCCGGCCCGCTCGATGGCTGCGGTTGCGGCCACCACGCCCATGTCGGCAGCGGTTAGAGACGACAGCGTCCCGCCAAACTTCCCGATGGGCGTACGCACCGCCGAAAGAATATAGACACCTGGCAAGCTTTTGCCTCCAAACAATCGAGTTTAGCAGCAGGCGGTTAGCAAAAAATTCACAAATCAAACGTATCCTCGAGCCCATGCCGGTCATCTACGACTACAGCACGCCGAGTATTCCCAATTAACTGTTAGCTGCATTTTCAACCACAACTTATTAAGGAGGACCTATGCCGTATGTTGAGGTAGGCAAAGAAAATTCCGGCGCGATCAGTCTTTATTACGAGGATCACGGCTCGGGCAAGCCCGTTGTCCTGATCCATGGATATCCTTTGAGCAGTTCGTCGTGGGAAAAACAGATTCCGGCACTGCTGGCCGCGGGCTACCGGGTCATTGCTTACGACCGCCGCGGGTTCGGACAATCCAGCCAGCCCACTTCGGGCTATAACTACGACACATTTGCCGAAGATTTGCACAAACTGGTTACGCACCTGAAGGTGCGCGATTTTGCCCTGGTGGGTTTCTCCATGGGGGGCGGCGAAGTGGCGCGTTACATTGGAAAGTTTGGATCGAAAGATGTGAGCAAGGCGGTCATCATCGGCGGCGTTCCCCCATTCCTGCTGAAGACTGCGGACAATCCAGAGGGCGTGGACGGCAATGTTTTCGAGGGGATCGAAAAGGCGGTGGCTGGAGATCGTTATGCGTTCTTCACCGACTTTTTCAAGAACTTCTTCAACACGGACGTGAATTTGGGCAAGCGGGTGAGCGAGCAGGCAGTGCAGGCGAGTTGGAATGTGGCTGCGGCAGCGTCGGCGACCGCCAGCCTGGCCTGCGTGCCGACCTGGGGTGAAGATTTCCGGCAAGATGTGGCTAAAATAGACGTCCCCACGCTGGTCATTCACGGCGACGCGGACCGAATCGTGCCATTCGCAGCCGCCGGCCAGCGCACGGCTAAGCTGATTAATGGCGCCGAACTCGTGGTCATCAAAGACGGACCGCACAATGTCGCCTGGACACACGCCGACGAGGTTAACAGCGCGCTGACGACTTTCCTGGCGAGGCCGGCGGCCAAGAGCCAAGGTACGGCGTCAAGAACGAAAGCGGTTGCCTGATCTATGTAAGCAGAGGTCCTCAGCTCCATTTGAATGGAGCGGGGGGATTCACGTGCTCCATCCTTGCAGTTTGTAGGCATGGATGGGGGGCAGCAGCGGCCGGAGTCCGGTGATTAAATATTGTCCTGCTTCGGCCCTGCTCATTATTTTGGGACAACGACGCAATGCCAGGCTAAGAACTCCTGCGGGACCTGAGAAGTGATGCTGCTTTCCATTAAAACGAAATAGGAATGCGGACACAGCTGTGCTAGCATGAGTATTGGGCTAATTCCCGCTTTCTGTTGAACTTGCCACAGTTATCGCCAAGTTCTCTTCATCCCATACAGAAGCACCAGGCACCGAAGAGGCATTCTCATTGGCGACAGGCGACATAAAGAACCGATCAATGCTGGACACTACGAAAACCGAAGTTTCAGAGGACGAAGTAAGCGAACTGCTGCCGTCGGAGGCGAATTCTCCCGACGTCGATGACATGCTGAGCGCCATCGGCACGCGGGGGCTCGATGTGGTGGAGAGCGACACTCCGTCGCCGTTCTCCGCGCTGGAACAGCGCATTACATTAGAGAGTGAAGAGGTGGAGCTTGACCTCACGCCGGGCGCGGCCGAGTCGACCAGCGATCCGGTGCGAGTGTATCTGCGCGAGATGGGCGCCTCGCCACTGCTGACGCGCGAGGAAGAAGTGGAGATTGCCAAGCGCATCGAGCGCGGGCAGGTTACTTCGCTGAAAGCGCTGTCACGTTCGCCGATCGTGATTCACCAGGTGCTGGCCATTGGCGAAGATTTAAAGCGCGGGCTGCGCTCGATTAAAGATACGGTCGTCATTGACGACGAGGAAGTGACTGACGAGACTCTGCAGAAGCGCGTCGCCGACTTTGCCGTCCAGATCGAGCGGCTGAGCAAACATTACAGGAATGCGAGCCGCCTGACCGAGAAGCTGGAGACAGTTTCGGCGAAGAAGAAGCCGCGGGAATATCGCCGCTACCGCGGACAGCTGGGCCGCGAGATGGTGCGGGTTTCGCGCATCATTCGCAATCTTGGCTTGAATCCGGCGGAGCGTAAGCGCCTGATCGAGCGGGTAAATAAGACCATCGAACTCATGCGCTCGCTGGATCGCGAGAGCGCACAACTGGAAGGGAAGATTTCGGCGACGCGCAGCGAGGAATTGAAGAAGAATTATCGCGCCGCACAGCGGCAGCACCGCGTGGAAATGAAGCGACTGGAGGACGAGGCAGGAATGTCGTTCTCCGACCTGCAGCGCACACAGCGCCGCATGATCCAGGGAGACATGAATGCGGAGCAGGCCAAGCGCGAATTGATCGAAGCGAACCTGCGGCTGGTGGTCTCGATCGCGAAAAAGTACGGCAACCGCGGACTGCAGTTCCTCGACTTGATCCAGGAAGGCAACGTCGGCTTGATGAAGGCGGTAGACAAGTTCGAGTACCGGCGCGGATACAAATTTTCTACGTATGCGACGTGGTGGATCCGGCAGGCCATAAGCCGCGCGATCGCCGACCAGGCGCGGACGATCCGGCTGCCGGTGCACATGATTGAAGTCGTGAACAAACTGATTCGCACCACGCGGCAACTGGTGCAGGCGTCGGGGCACGAGCCTACGTCGGCGGAAATCGCGAAGCAGATGGACATTCCCGAAGCCATGGTGCGCAAGGTGAAAAAGATCATGCGCGTGCCTATTTCGCTGGAGACGCCGATCGGCGAGGAAGGCGATTCGCACCTGGGAGACCTGATCGAAGACCGCACCAAGATGTCTCCGGCCGAAGCGGTGCTCAACGTAAATCTGAAGGAGCGCACCGCGCACGTGCTGCGCACGCTCAGTCCGCGCGAAGAGAAAATTATCCGCATGCGTTTCGGAATGGACGACGGCTCGGAACACACTCTGGAAGAAGTGGGGCAGTCGTTCGACGTGACGCGGGAACGAATTCGACAGATCGAAGCCAAGGCGCTGCGGAAGCTGCGGCATCCCTCGCGGTCGGGGAAGCTGCGGTCGTTGCTGGATGACGTCGAGAGGTGAGGCTGGCGCTTCGCTGACCCCTTTTCTTTTTCTTTCTAACATTCCATTGTCGCCGGGTTCGTGAGACTCGCGGGGTGGCTTGCGAACTCGCGCTAAAAACTTTGTCCCCTGAGTTCGACGAGGACGCGCGGAGAATGCTGAGAGAACACGTCTCATTGAACGTCGTTATTTAACGATAAATTCTGCAACACCGTCCTGATTGATTTTGAACAACCTTCCCTCGGCGTACGCCATTTCGGCGCTCGTTTTTGCTGAAAAGCCTTTCTCTAGATGACGGCTGTCACGCGGAGCTGTGATCTCCATCACTGAGGCCGTTTCGGGAATGAACGATAAACACTGCATTCGATTCGATGGCCTGAACAGGGAACCGGACGGGGCCGAGGAGAATGTCGGGAGACTCGTTCTGATCAGGAGCGTTTGCGGGTAAGAATTTTGATAAGCTCTCATTTTTTATCCTACCCGTCAGGCCCCCGCCTCCCACCGAAATCGAATATCAGTTCCGGGAATGAATACAAGTAGCGGCGCGTGACTTTCAAACGGGTGACCATCCGCTGTTCCTTTTTCCGTGCCAAACCGACGATCCCGGGACCAGGCCTCGATTGAGCTGAACGCAAGCAGCCAGGGAGACTGTCCATGAAGACAGGCGAAAAAGATACGATTGCGGCACATCTGCAAAAGTGCGGCGTGTCGCGCCGCAGTTTCTTACAACTCTGTTCCACTCTCATCGTGGCGGCGCCGGTTGGGCTCAGCCTGACCAGCAAAGCGACAGCGGCGCAGGTGGCAAAAATCGTGGGTAAGGCACGGCGGCCTTCGGTGATCTGGCTGCATTTTCAAGATTGCACCGGGTGCACTGAGACGCTGCTGCGAACCTCGGCTCCCGACGTGGGCCATCTGATCCTCGACGTAATCTCGCTCGACTATCACGAGACGCTGATGGCTGCTTCTGGGGCGCAGGCGGAGAGGGCGCTGCGCTCGGCGGTCGAAGAGAACGCGGGAAAGTACGTGCTCGTAGTCGAGGGATCGATTCCTGCGCGCGACGACGGCGTCTACATGCAACTTGGCGGCAAGCCCGCCATAGAGGTAGTCAAAGAGGTGTCTGCCCAGGCGGCGGCGGTGATTGCGATCGGCTCGTGCGCGTCGTGGGGAGGAGTTCCTTCTGCCGACCCGAATCCGACGGGCGCAGTCGGGGTCGATTCGGTCGTCTCTGGCAAACCCATTGTCAACCTTCCCGGCTGTCCTCCCAATCCTTACAACTTGTTGGCCGTGGTTCTGGAGTACGTGACCATGGGTCGGTTGCCGGAACTGGATACGTTTAACCGTCCGAAGTTTGCCTACGACCGCGTGATTCACGAGAGTTGTCCGCGGCGGGCGCACTTCGATGCGGGGCGATTCGCAGCGGCCTTTGGCGACGAGGGTCATCGCAAGGGCTGGTGCCTCTACAAGCTGGGCTGCAAAGGCCCGGTAACGCATGCGGCTTGCGCGACGCGGCACTTCAATGAAGTTCCGGGAGTGTGGCCGATTGGAATCGGCGCGCCCTGCCTGGGATGCACGGAAAAGGGCGTGGTCTGGAAGATGGGAACGTTTGAAACCGTTCCCATTCATTTGGCGACGCCACCGGAAACTTATCCTCCAATCTACAGTTCGGCGGGACAACTGAAAGTAGGAGCGGCAGCCCTGGTAGGTGCGATCACCGGTGCGGTGGGGGGAGCGGCGTGGGTCGCGTCGCAGCGCTTCCAGAGCAGCATGGAGGCGGGCGTCAGCCGCATTGCGGCCGACCGCGCGCACGCCGAGAAACTAAAAGTGACCAACGAGAAGCCAGTCTTCCAGAAAGAGGACTAACGTGCCTATCACTCGGCGACAACTCTTCAGCGGCGTGGCGAAGGCGGGGGTTCCGGCGGTGGTGGCGGTCACGGTCGGCACGGATGTACTGCAGGCGGGAGAAAAAATTCCGGTGCCCAGTGCCGCGGTTGGGCTGCTGTATGACGCCAGCGTCTGCATCGGCTGCAAGGCCTGCGTAGCGGCCTGCGCCGAAGCCAACGACACGCCTCCTGACACGCGCGGCGATGCGCTGCACCAGGCGCCGCAGGACTTGAACGACCTGACCCGCAACGTCATCAAGCTCTACAAGCCGGAAGATGGTTCGGCGTTTTCGTTCGTGAAGCGGCAGTGCATGCACTGTTTTGATCCAGCATGCGCGGCGGGCTGTCCCTTCCAGGCCTTGCATAAAGACCCTGAAAGTGGAGTGGTGAAATGGGACGCCAACAAGTGCATCGGTTGCCGCTACTGCACCATCACGTGCCCATATCACATTCCACGCTTCCAGTGGATGGGCTTCAATCCTCGCGTCACCAAGTGCGAGTTGTGCACGGATCGTCTGGACAAAGGACTGAAGCCGGGATGCACCACGGTGTGCCCGACCGGCGCGGTGATTTTTGGGCCGCGCTCGGTGCTGCTGCTCGATGCCAAGCAGCGCATCAAGGACAATCCCGGCCGCTACTACCAGAATCGCGTGTACGGAGAAATTGATAATGGCGGCACGCAAGCGCTCTATTTGTCGCGCGTTCCCTTCGAAAAGTTGGGACTGCCGGAGTTGGGACCGGAATCGGTTCCCGCGAAAACTCTGCGCTGGCAGAGGCGGTTCTACCAATACTTCGCGCTGCCGGCTTTGCTCTATGCAGGACTGGTCCAGGTCATCCGCAAGAACCTGAAGGG
>DASSRO010000036.1:0-12461 GCA_035701745.1 Candidatus Sulfotelmatobacter sp.
AGCCCCCGTACGATTTCTTTGAACACCTGCCCGCGCTGCTCGTAGTTCTTGAATTGATCGAAGCTGGCGCAGGCGGGAGCGAGCAATATCACGTCGCCGGGTTTCGCCACGGAATTGGCTTTGCGGAGGGCGTTCTCCAGCGTTTCCGCGTGCACAACTTCGGGACCCCCGCTTTTTGAAGAAACGATCTGCGATTCGATCTTCGCCGCCGCCGCGCCGATAGTGTAGACGCGCTTCACGCGCTTCCGCAGCAGCTCGTTGAGCACGGAGTAGTCGCTGCCCTTGTCCTTGCCGCCGAGAATCAAGTGAATATTAGCGGGAAACGACTCGAGCGCCTTGATCGTTGCATCCACATTGGTCGCTTTCGAATCGTTGTAGTAATCCACGCCGCCAATGGTCGCCACAAATTCCAGGCGGTGCTCAACCGCCTTGAACTCGCTCACAGCCTGGCGAATCTTGACTGGAGCGCATTCCATCAGCACGCCCGCGCATACCGCCGCCAGCACGTTCTCCAGATTGTGAGCGCCTTTCAACGGAATCTCGGAAACCTGCATGATTTCCTGTTGCTGGCCTTTGCCGTCGCGGAAAACGATGTTGCCGTCGCGCACCCATGCGCCCTCGCGCACTTCTTTTTGCCGGCTGAACCAGAAAACTTGCGCCCGTGTTCGCGCCGCCATCGCCACGCACGTGGGATCGTCGGCATTCAACACGGCAAAGTCGCTTCCCTGCTGGTTTTCAAAGATCCGCGCCTTCGCGTCCACGTAGATTTCAAACGTGCGATGGCGGTCCAGATGGTCGGGCGTTACGTTTAGCACGACCGCAACCTTCGGCCGAAAGGTTCGCACCGTTTCCAGTTGAAAGCTTGAAATCTCCAGCACGATAACGCTTTCGCGCTGTGCGCGCTCGGCCAGCGAAATGGCGGGCGTCCCAATGTTGCCGCCCACGAGCGCCGGAAACCCCGCCGCCGTCATGATTTCGCCCACAAGAGTGGTAGTTGTGGTCTTGCCGTTCGATCCCGTAATGGCCACGATCGGACCGGGCAGGAACTGCGCTGCCAGTTCGATTTCGCCAATCACCGCCTCACCCAGAGCCCGCGCTTGCACCAGCGGCGCAGCGTCCACAGGAACTCCCGGACTCACCACGATCAAATCCTGGCCGCGGAAAGTGCGGTCGCCGTGACCGCCGGTTTCGACCGTGATGCCGTGATCGAGCAGCACCGGAATCTCATTTCGCAATTCGTCGCCGCTCTTGGTGTCTGAGACCGTAACCTGCGCGCCGTGTCCCTTTAAAAATAATGCCGACGCCACGCCCGATTTTCCCAGGCCCACCACCAGCACGCGTTTCCCGTTCAGATCCATAGAAAACCAATTGTTGATTTCCTGATTGTTGATTGTTGATTTAAAAAACCAAGACCGCAGTCGGCGCCGGTTCTTCAATCAACAATCAAAAATCATCAATCAACAATCCTTTTATCTCAGCTTCAGCGTGGTCAGAGCGAACAGCGCAAATATCAGCGACGCGATCCAGAAGCGCACGATAATTTTCGACTCCGACCAGCCCAGCAATTCAAAGTGATGATGCAGCGGCGCCATCTTGAAGATACGCTTCTTGCGCAGCTTGTAGGAACCGACCTGCAGGATCACCGACACCGCCTCGATCACGAACACGCCGCCAATGAACGGCAGCAGCAGTTCCTGCTTGATGATGACCGCAACTGTGCCGATCGCGCCGCCCAGGGCCAGCGATCCCACGTCGCCCATGAAAACTTCCGCGGGATGCGCGTTGTACCACAGGAATCCAATCGACGATCCCACCATGGCCCCGCAGAACACCGTCAGTTCCGCCACTTGCGGCATGCGTTGCAATTCCAGGTAAGTTGCGAAAGTGGCGTGGCCGCTTACATACGTCAACACGGTGAGCGCGCCCGCTGCGATCACCGTGCAGCCAATGGCGAGCCCATCCAACCCATCCGTGAGATTCACCGCGTTGCTCGAGCCTACGATCACGAACGCTACGAAAACAATAAACGGCAAAAACGCGAGCGGCCAGATGTGCGGATAACGTTCCAGGGCGCTCACCACCAGATCAGGATGAAACTGTTTGAAAAACGGCACGATCAGCTTGGTGGAATACATGCCATAGGCCTGCATGGCGATCAGCATCGACGCAATCACGACGCTGGTGGCGATTTGCAATCCGAGTTTGGCGCGGCCGGTCAGGCCCAGGTTGCGGCGCCGCGTCACCTTGGTGTAATCGTCGGTGAATCCGATCGCCGCGAAGGCGCACGTGGAAAAAACTGCAATCCAAACGAAGCGATTGCTCAGGTCGGCCCAAAGCAGCGTAGGGACGATGATCGCGATGACAATCAACAGTCCGCCCATGGTGGGCGTACCCGCTTTTTTCTGATGAGCCTTCGGACCTTCTTCGCGAATGTATTGTCCGATCTGGAATTCGCGCAACCGGCCGATAACTAGCGGCCCCACGATCAGCGCGGTAAACAGTGCGGTAAGACTGGCAAATGCCGTGCGGAACGTGACGTAGCGAAAAATACGGAAGGGCGCAACGTAATGTTGCAGCTTGACGAACAGCAGCCAGTAGAGCAATCACCCTCCGTTGCGTTTAGAAAAACATTGCTGATGGTTGATTTTTGATTATTGATTGAAGACGACTGTGCCGGAAGGTTCCTGGGTTTTCAATCAGCAATCAAAAATCATCAATCATCAATTTCCGTTCCGCCGCGCCTTCCAGGTCTCCAGCGCCTTTTCGAGTTTCACGCCGCGCGAAGCCTTCAGCAGCACGATGTCGCCAGCGCGCGTCTCGCGAGCCAGCCATTCGCCGGCTTCTTCGGGCGTGGTCACATACACGGCTTCCGCTCCCGCCTCTCGCGCCCCGTCAGCCATGGCCTGCGCCAGCCCGCGCACGCCAACCACAATGTCGATCTTCTTCTCGGCCATATGCTGCCCTGCGGCGCGGTGCATTTGTTCGCCGTCGGGACCGAGTTCCAGCATCTCTCCCGCAACCACGATGCGCCGCCCAGCTTTCATCGCGGCCAGCGCATCGACCATCGCGCGCAGCGCCTTCGGATTCGAATTGTAGCAATCGTTGATCACCGTGATGTTACCCAGTTGAAGAACCTGCCCGCGTTTGTCCGGCGGAGTGAGCGTCGCCAGCGTCACCACCGCTTCCTGCAAACTCAGCCCGCGAGCCACGCCCACTCCGACCGCGGCCAGTGCATTCAAAATATTGTGCTCCCCAACCAGCGGCCACGCGGCGTGTTCGCGCACGCCGTTCAAGACCACATCAAACTCCGAACCTTCGGCGCCACGACCCTGCACATTTTCGGCCCGCACGTCGGCCGTCGCGCACATTCCGTAGCGCACAACCTTGCCCTTGAAATTGCGGCCGAACTGCGAAACATATTCATCATCGGCATTGAGCACGGCGATGCCTGTAGCGGGCAGCGACTCAATTAACTCGTATTTCGCCCGCGCAATTCCGGCAATCGAATCAAAAAACTCCAGGTGCACCGGAGCGACATTGGTAACCACGCCAATATCGGGCCGCGCGATCTTCGCCAGCGCCCGTATCTCTCCCGCATGCGACATCCCCATCTCAATAACCGCGACGTCATGCTCCGGCTCCAACTTCAAAAGCATCAGTGGCAGCCCGAAATGATTATTGAAGTTGCCTTCCGATTTCAGCACCCGGAAGCGCGCAGCCAGAACATGGGCGATCGCTTCTTTCGTTGTCGTCTTCCCCGCGGATCCGGTGACGCCGACCAAAGGTTTTCCCCACACTCTTCGCACCGCAGTAGCCAACGTTTGCAGCGCAACCAGCGTGTCGTCGACCGCGAGTAGCATCGCCTTATCGGCATAGCGCTGCAGCTGATCTTTGCGCACGACCGCCGCGACCGCCCCTTTTTCCAGAGCGGCATCCACATAGTCGTGGCCATTGAGCCGTTCGCCTTGAACGGCAAAAAAAAGTTCTCCGGCGCCAATCGTGCGCGAGTCGATAGAGTAGCCCTGCGCCGCTTCGTCGCGGGAAGTCGCCGAGGAACCCACATCGTTTGCCGCTGAGATAAACTCGGCGATCTTCGCCAGCGTTAGCTTCATGCCTGGGCTCCCCCGGCCGCCTGCGCACATTCAAAGCCGGCTGCGCGCAACGCTTCTCGCGCCACTTCCACGTCGTCGAAGGGGTGCGATCCTTCGCGCGTGACCTGCACCTTCTCGTGGCCTTTACCCGCAAGCAACACAATGTCGCCGGGCCGGGCCTGTGCGATGGCCAGCGCAATTGCCTTGCGGCGGTCAACTTCAACGCTGTATTTCACTCCCGTCCTCTGCAGGCCTACTAACGCGTCGTTGATGATGGCCCGCGGATCCTCGCTGCGCGGGTTGTCAGAGGTGAGCACCACAAAATCGCTGCCGCGCCCCGCCGCCTCGCCCATCAGCGGCCGCTTGGCGCGATCTCGGTCGCCGCCGCACCCGAACACGGTCAAGACCCGCGCGTTTCCTCCGCCGCGTGAGACGAATTCCCGGGCCAGCGCCGTCAGGTTGCGCAGCGCATCGTCGGTGTGCGCGTAGTCAACAACAACCGTGAACGGCTGCCCGCAGTCCACGCGCTCGAACCTACCCGGCACATGCGTAAGCGCGCCGACGCCGCGAGCTATCGCCTCCAGCGGGCATCCCCGCGCCAAGCAGGCGGCCGCCGCGGCCAGAATGTTGTAGACGTTCACCCGCCCGATCAGCGGAGAAAAAATGGCGATCTTCTCACGCAGAGCAATCATGTCGAAGCGTGTGCCGCGGGGAGTAATATCTACGTTCTCGGCGTGGAAATCCCCGCGCTCCCAGCCATACGTCAGCACCACCGAACTCCGCTTCCGGCTGAAGTCGGCAAGCTTCGCGCCGTATTCGTCGTCGAGATTCGTCACCACAGCCCGCGGCGCATCCGTGCCACAGCCCTCAAACAGTACGCGCTTGGCGGCGAAATACTCCTCCATCGTCTTGTGATAGTCGAGATGATCGCGCGTCAGGTTGGTGAACACCGCAACGTCGAACGGCACCCCGAATACCCGTTGCTGGGCCAGCGCGTGCGAAGAAACTTCCATGACGGCCTCAGTCGCTCCTAACCCAAGAGCTTCGTTGAACAATCGAGCCAGTTCGAGCGCTTCCGGAGTCGTGTGCGGCGCCGGATAGACGTTCCCCGCCACGTGATATTCGATAGTGCCGATCAGAGCGCTTTTGCGTCCCGCCGCCTTCAAGATCGCTTCGATCAGAAATGCAGTTGTGCTTTTTCCGTTGGTCCCCGTAATTCCGGTGATCGCAATTCGCTCAGCCGGACGTTTATAGAAATTCGCGCTCAATCGCGCCAAAGCCCGCCGCCCGTGCGGTACCAGCGCCCAGGCCACACCTTCGCGCGGCTTTTGCTCGGCCGAGTCGGTGACCACGGCAACCGCGCCCGCCTGAATCGCCTGGTCGATATACCGGTTGCCGTCCGACGTTTCTCCGCGCATGGCGACGAATACCGTCCCCGGCTTCACCCGCCGCGAGTCGTATTCCACACCACTGACGATGGGATCCCCACTCTGAGCGAGAACCTCCGCGCCATCCAGAAGATGTTGGAAGGTCATTGCTGGGAATTATAGGCCACGCAAAACCCCACTGTTGCTGTCGCAGATGCGCTTTTCTGGGCGTCGGCTATTACCAAGGTCATTTTCGCCTCGCCGTCGGCCGGCGCTACAGTATTTTCATGAGCACCGGAACCAGCCCCACCAAATATCGCTGTTCGCAATGCGAAATGCCGGAAGGGTCCTGCGAATGCGACAAATACTGCTGTCTTTGCCAGGCGGTCGTCGACGTCCGCATTTGTGCCGACGGTTTAATGTACTGCGAAGCCTGCCGCAAAGCCTGTGACTATAAAACGTCCGATTCACCGCATTCTCCTGAGTAACATCCCGCAAGGCTTTCCCTCGCAGCAGTCTTCCAAGCACAGCGCACAATCTTGCGCACATTCTTATTTGGCAGTCCGAGGCCTTTTGAGGGAGAATAGTACGTTTGCGGTTTTGTGAGCTCTTTCTGCCCCAGGAGACCCGATGGCGACCACAATGCACGTCAGCGACGTAGCCGAGTTGCTGAGTGAAGGCCGGACCCACTTCAACCTTTCTCCGGCTTTGCTGGTGGAGCACTCCATCCGCCGCAACGAAGCCAAGCTCGCATCCAACGGGGCCCTCGTCGGCTACACCAATCGCACCGGTCGCTCTCCCAAAGACAAATTCATCGTAAAAGATGAATCCACCGCCCACACCGTGGCTTGGGGGGCCGTGAACGCCCCTTTCGAACCGGAAAAGTTTGATGCCCTTTATGCCAGGGTTATGGAGCATCTGCGCGGGCGGGAACTCTTTGTTCAGGACCTGTTCTGCGGCGCCGATCCCGCCTACCGCCTGCCAGTCCGCATCGTCAACGAATACGCCTGGCACAACCTGTTTGTGCGCCAGTTGTTTTTGCGTCCGACCGCGGAAGAGCTCAAACATCACCAGCCGGAATTCACCGTCATCGCCGCCCCGGAGTTCAAGGGCGATCCCAAGCGCGACGGCATCGCCTCGGAAGTCTTTATCCTGCTGAATTTCACCCGACGCACCGTGCTGATCGGCGGAACATCGTACGCCGGAGAGATGAAGAAGTGCATCTTCAGCGTCATGAACTTCCTGCTGCCGCCGCGCAACGTCTTCCCCATGCACTGCTCGGCCAATGTCGGGCGCAATGGCGTGAGCGCCCTGTTCTTCGGCCTCTCGGGCACCGGCAAGACCACGCTCTCGGCCGATCCCTCGCGCGACCTCATCGGCGACGACGAACACGGATGGAGCGCCGACGGCATCTTCAACTTCGAGGGCGGATGCTATGCCAAGTGCATCAAGCTCTCCAAAAAGAACGAGCCTCAAATCTGGAACGCTCTCCGCTTTGGCTGTGTGCTGGAAAATGTGACCCTGGACGCGCACACGCGCGTTCCGGATTACAACGACGACAGCAAAACCGAAAACACCCGCGCCGCCTACCCCGTCGATTTCATCGATAACGCCGTCATCCCCGGCATTGGCGGGCATCCCAAAAACGTCGTATTTCTGACTGCGGATGCCTTTGGCGTCCTCCCGCCGATTTCCAGGCTCACGCCCGAGCAGGCCATGTATCACTTCCTCTCGGGCTACACGGCGAAGGTCGCGGGAACCGAAGCCGGAGTGAAGGAACCGACAGCAACTTTCTCGACCTGTTTCGGCTCTCCGTTCCTGCCGCTCCCTCCAAAGACTTACGCCGAAATGCTCGGACGCCGCTTGCGCGAACATAACGCGCAATGCTGGTTAGTGAATACCGGTTGGCAAGGCGGCCCCTACGGCGTCGGCAAACGCATGGACATTCCCTACACCCGCGCCATGGTCGACGCAGCGGTGGAAGGCGAATTGATTCGCGAGGAATTTGAGGTCGAGCCGACTTTCGGCTTCAGCATTCCGAAGGCCTGCCACGGAGTACCCGCCAACGTCTTGAATCCGCGCAACGCCTGGCGCGATAAAGCCGCCTACGATAAGGCCGCCGAAGACCTCCGCAACCGCTTTGCCGTGAACTTCGAGAAGTTCGACGCCCCGCCAGAAGTCAAAGCAGCCGGCCCGAAGGCGCAGCGATAGCTCCATTTTTGATTGCTGATTGTTGATTGCAGATTGAAGATCAAAGCTTCGCCCGCAGCCTTCAATCATCAATCAAAAATCATCAATCAACAATCTCTAACATCTATGTTTGCCCGCAAGATTCGCGTGGAATACGAGGCCAACGGCAGCCGCCTTCCCTGCCCGCTCAAATGGCTCGACAGCTTTTCCATGCGCAACTTCACCAACGCCAGCGCCTTCGACGACGCTCTCCCCATCGCCGATGGTCAGATGGAAATAGGGTCTAAAGTCCCCATCGACCAACTGCGCGAAGCCATGGAGGACTGGTTTCGGCGCAAGGGATACCTGCCGAAAGACTCCCACTTACTACTGGCAGAAGGCTGATCCGGGGAACAAACTATTTGGCAATGAGGGTTTCACTGTATACCAGTTTTTCCACCGGCGCGGGAAAATCCATTCGCGTATTGGGTGAACAAGCTGCGGCAAATCTCGCAAAACAGGGATGGAAGGTTGGGAACTTCGACGCAATCAGCGATTTCCCACCTTCGCTTCGAGAGATCGGCCCTGTAGTTTAAGCAGCCTAGGCCACCATCGAAGTGGCCACCCAATTGCAATTTCTGCCAACGGAGAGGTGCTTTATGAGCTACAAAGCCTTGCAGCTTTCCCCCGCAAGCACCGACGGTATACGGATGAAGGCCGCGTCTCCAGATCTCTGGGGCTCTTCCATCCCAGCCTCACACGACGTTTCTCTAGGGCCCTGCTGGCTTGATGACGACGACGGCCTGGATGCGGACGGCAGTCGCCGCGTTACTTGGGGTACGATTTCGGGCTTAGCGCTCGCCATTAGCGTCAGCGCAAGTTTTTGGGCTGGACTTGTAGTAATCGTGGGACGTATCTGGAAATAAACGACTTCGAAGCGCAAACGAGACCGGACGCCAACCAGCGCCGGCCTCGTTTTTCTTTGCCTGGAACTATTTATCGTAACGCAGCAGCGACATGACGTCGTACGCTTTGAGTTTTTCCCGCCCCTTAAGAAAGTCCAACTCCACCACAAATCCCAGGCCGACGATCTTCGCGCCGAGCATCTCCGCGAGCTTTGCCGTAGCTTCGGCAGTGCCGCCGGTGGCCAGAAGGTCGTCGACAATCAGTACGCGTTGACCTTTCTTAATCGCATCGCGGTGAATTTCCAGGGAATTGGTGCCGTACTCCAGCGAATAGTCGTATTTCACGCATTCGGCGGGCAGCTTGCCGGGCTTCCGCACCGGCACGAATCCGGCATTCAACCGGTAGGCCAGCGCCGGAGCAAAGATAAAGCCACGGGCTTCCATTCCCAAAACGAGGTCGATGTCTTGTGAAATGTAGTGCTCGGAAAACTTGTCGATGAGGGTGGCGAATCCGGTCTTGTCTTTAAGCAGCGTCGTGATGTCGTAAAACAGAATCCCTTTCTTAGGGAAGTCGGGAATCTCACGAATGAGTTTCTTCAGCTGATCTGGAGTCATAAGGAAAGGTTTCAAAGTTTCAGTTTCAAGGTTTCAAAGCTACAAAGTTTCAAGCTCTCAGGTGAGCCGGAAGGCAGATTTTCCTTGAAACTTTGAGACCTTGGTACTCTGAAACTTTGTTCTAGTTCTACCAGGCTCCTTCAATACGAAATGAATTTGTTCCGGCGACCGGAGTAGCGTCGGATACTTCCACCGCGTCAACCCGAGCCGCACGCGGTCCTTCGCGCAAACGGGAATGCAATCCAGAGAGTTGATCGCGCGTTCCCTGGGCCAAAACTTCCACGCTCCCGTCATGATTATTGCGCACCCACCCGGCGATGCCGAGCAAGTGCGCCTCGCGCTCCACAAACCAGCGGAATCCAACCCCCTGCACTCGTCCGCGCACCAGGAACCGGCGCGCCTGAATTGGCTTTTCAGTGGAGGTCATAAGAAATTGCTGATTAATGATTTTTGATTGTCGATTGAATACCACAGGCACACGCACCCCGGCGTTCCCAATCAACAATCAACAATCAGCAATGGGCCTTACGCGCGTGATAAGTACGCGCCTTCCGAAGTATCGACCTTGATCTTCTCGCCTTCGTTGATGAACGGCGGCACCTGCACAACCAGCCCAGTCTCAGTCTTGGCAGCCTTGGTCACGCTGGAGGCGGTGGCACTCTTCAGTCCGGGCTCAGTCTCAACTACGGTCAAAACCACGGTCTGCGGCAGCTCGATGCCGACTGCCTTGCCATCAAAAAATTCGACTTTGATTTCGAGATTGGCAATCAGATAGTCCACCGCGTCCCCGAGAATGTCTTTGCTAAGGTGGGTCTGCTCGTAATTCGTGGTGTCCATGAAGTAATAGCTGTCGCCGTCGGCGTAGAGGAACTGCATCTCAACCTCGTCCACGTTGACTTTCTCAATGGGATCGGGCGAGCGAAAGCGGTGTTCGAACATTGCGCCCGTGCGCAGGTTGCGCAATTTGGCCTGAATGAAAGCGCGCAGGTTGCCGGGCGTTCGGTGTTCAACGCTGAAAACGGAGTGCAGATCATTGTTGTGCTTGATGATCATGCCGGGACGAAGCTGGGTGGCAGGGATCGACATCGCTTAAAAAACTCTCCTTGTAGGTTGCGGCTAGTAAAGCTGGCGGAAGGCGGGCAGGCCACGAGTTCCGCCGCCACGATGGCTAAAGCATTATTTTACACTCATCTGCGTCGGAAAAGAAACCTTCCCCTTGTCGAACTCATCGTAGATGCGCGCGCTCTCCGGTCGCCAATTGTATTCGCCGCGGCGCGCACCGAAGGGCTAGAATCAGTTGTCGCCGGATTGCGGCGCACCCTTCGTCAATATGCCCGAATCTTTCTCCGGGCGGAAAATTGAGGCTTTCATGATGCGAAGCGGAAATTACGAATCTTCAGAAGGCAGCCACGTCGGCACAGCCATCACATTCCTATTCATCGGGCTGGGCGCTGGAGCCCTGGCCGCGCTTCTGCTCGCGCCTAAGACCGGCAAGCAAATGCGCCGCGATCTGCAGCGCGGCTACAAAGATGCCAGGGAGACGATCGAAGACTGGGCTGACGAAGCTAAGGACCGGGTACGCGACGCGAGCGATCGTGTGCGTGAAGCGGCCGCCCGAGGCGCTGACCTTGCTGACGATCTCCGCGAACGAGTGGAACCGCTGCGCCGCGCCATCACTCGCAGCTAACTTCAGTCAGTGGCCAGTGATCAGTTGTAATTTAAGACTCTTCACTGGCCGCTGGAACTGCCGAGCCTTACTGGAAGATCGCCGAGAACACTTCCTTGACGCGATGCAAGAAACCGCCCGGTTCCGGCTTCCTTGATTTCACCGGCGCGGGCCATGAAACCACTGTATCGAGATGCACCTGGCGCTCTGGCGTATCTTCCACCGGCAACGCTTTCGCTGCCTGCACTGGCGGGGGCAGCGCGGCAGCCGCCCGATTTTTGGGCGTAAATACAAAGGGCACATCGATCCGCACGGGCGCGTCGTTCGTCTGCGCGATCGCCAGGGAAGCTGTCTCTGGACCATTCGACAGCCTCGTCTGCGAAGGCGGTCCGCCCGGCAAGCCATCTCCCCCAGAGGCCAACGGAGTTTCACTGCCCCCAATCCGCGCCTGCGCCGGCAGCTCCGCGTCGGGCACGTTGGGCGCATAGGGAGCTTGCGCCCGTATTAGCGGCGACGGCGGAGGACATCCGCACTCCAGCGGAACGTCGGTGTCAACCTTGTCGATCTGACCGGAATGAAACATCGCCTGCTCGGTAGGCCTCACCTGATAAATCCGGTCCCCGATCAGTTCCGTCACGATCGCCGAAGACGTATTGCCTTTAAGCGACCGCACGCACGTGTTCCCATGCTCGTCTGCGCTGACGGCGAAGTGGAATTCTCCCGGCCCGGCAAACAGGATCCGAAAGTCCGGGGTCAGCACCGTATCCGCCGAAGCCTTCAGGGAATAGTGCGCCTCGAGCGCTCCCGTACCGAGGCCGAGCATCAGGTCGCGCTTGGTCTTCGAGGGCGTCACCGAAACCGTGGTGCCGGGACACACGCGAAGTTCGCCTCCGCGCGACAGCCGCAGTATTGCCGTGTCCGATCCAGCCGTCACCGTTGAGCCTGAACCGATGCGGCTTCCCGCCAGTACCAGCGCGCCCTCTCCACTAGTCACCGGCATGACCGCTGGCGAGGCGCTCATCGACATCCCGGGCGCCGTGGCCGGCTCCGGCGAGTTCTTCTCCGCATTCGCATCCTCGGGCGGCTTGAGCCGCACCAGCAGGCGAGTGTCCGCGCCGTCCCACGAATAGCCATAGGGCGCCAGCAAGTCCAGCACGACCCGCGTCACCGGCGGCGTCTCCTGATACTGATTCACCCGGATCGCTAAGATATTTTCCTTTTGAATTGCAATTCGCTTTTGCATCAGTCCCAACCGGGAGTTGGGTAAATCGATGACCAGTCGCGCCGGCGAATCCAGCGTCTGTATCTCAGGGATCAGCGAACCGCTGGAAAGAATTTCAACCACCGGCACGCCATGCTCATGAATGATGCGAACACTCTTCACCAGGCGTGGAGGACCAAACGTCTGGGCAGCCATACTCGTGGCAATCAGCGCCGCCATCATCCACAGCACAAATTTGGGCCCGAATCGCGGCAAAGATTTCCTCACTGCAAGCTTGAAGGAAACATACCACTTGCGGTGGAAGGAGAGAAGTGATTAGGCGTCAGACGCCGAATCCTCGAATGTCTGGGCGACATCAGGCACGATCGTCCGAGGCATGGCCCGGTTGTAAGGCAGTGTTCGTCCCCAAATGTCTCCCAATCGCTA
>DASSRO010000037.1:0-8315 GCA_035701745.1 Candidatus Sulfotelmatobacter sp.
GGCGCGGGTTCGACAAAGACGTAAAACGCCCCGGTGCCGACGTCGGGATGAGTCCAGAGAGCAACTATACAGGGCCCAACTTTCTGGTTCTCGATGATGGGGAAGGGCGGGCCGTTGTGCGCACTGGCGGCTGAGGTCAACATCAGCCAGACCCCCACCACAAGCGCAACGGAGAATTCCCGTTTGCGGGTTCCACGATCCAACGTTTTGTTCGCACACCCAGAATATGGAATCAAGCGATTATCCACTCATCATCGTGGCGCGCATTTCCATTGGCTGAAACATCAGCCACATCGAGGCGCACCAAAGAATCAGACAAACGGCAGCCCACGGAAAAAACGCTCGCAACGGCTGCTGCGGCGAGTCCTCCTCGGCCAGTCCGTAGGTCACGACCAGCGAGCCAGCCAATCCCAAAACCAGAAATCCGATTTCGATGACTTGCACGAGATTCGCCGGCAGTCCGGTCAGACTCCAATGAGGCTCGCCCAGCAAAGGCCTGCCTAAACTTGCGATCGCGTTCTGAGTAACGGGTATGACGGTATAAAGGCCGGTTAGAAAATGAAAGCCGTAGTGAGCCAGCCACATGCCGAAGCCGAGAGGAACCAGGGCGTAGGAGTAACGCACAGCCAGCGGGAGCAAGGCGCGCTCTTGACCGGGCACGGCGCTCATAGACTTTTGCGACAACCATGCTGCGAGCCAGAGGAGGAGTGCCGGTTCCACAATCAAGCCGACGGTGAAGATCACGCCCAGCACCGGCGCTTCGTGATTCACATGCAGCAGCCTCCCCAGCCAGCTCTCGACCGCATACACGGGACTGACCATGCCAAAGGCATTGAGGAGTGCGCCAAAGGTGAACACGATTGCCAGTGCCGCTAAATCTTTGCGGCGGGAGAAATATCCGATTCCCGAGCGAATCGGATCCACCATCAGTTCGCTGGCCGGCAGGCGGCTCAAGATTCCAACATTGTCGTGCGGGCAAGCATGAATGCAGTCCAGACAGAAAGTGCAATCCATGTTTCCCACCTTGCTCGGTTGAAACAGGGCCAGTTCGCAACCGCGGATTGTTACCAGGTCCGAAACCGGTTCGCGCCGGCCGCGAATGCAGTCCTTGGTGTGGCAGCGAGTGCAAACGTCCTGCTCGCGCACCTTCACTTCAAACGGTGAAAGCGTGGAAGCCACAAAATTGAATTGTCCGATGGGGCAGACGAATTTGCAGAAGGATGCGTGCTTGAAAAATCCATCGACCACCAGGACCGAGAGGAAATAGGCAACAATCAGCCAGGCCGTCCACCAGGGAGACGACCACAGATCGAACAGTTCATAAGTAAAAAGGATCAAGACGAACAGCGCGACTGAGACCCATTTATTGCGCAAAGCCCGCGGCCAGTTAAACCGCGGTTTAAAAAATCGTCGCGCGGCTTGGCGCACCAGCATGAACGGGCAGGCGAGGCAGAAAAAATTTCCTGCGCAAAGCAGCACGAGCACCAGGACTCCGCGAAAATGAAGCCAGCTTAGCGTGGTTGCCAGATTCTTGGGCGCGAGCGTTGGCCCGAACAGCCCGTGCAGGATCATGACAATGCTCAGGACCAGCAGCGGAGCTTGCAATAATGGCCGGGCATAGCGCCACCGGAACAAATGGCCCACGACGGGGACTCGCATCAAGTCAAATGGCAGCGACTCGTCAGATTCAAGGGCCGGAATGGGAGATGGATTCAACTGCTCGCCTAGTTGGGTCGGACGCCCCGCACTTCAATCTGCCGTTCTAATTTTGTTCCGCCGGGTAGCGTGATATGAAGCAGGAGGATCCAATCACCTGCCATCTGAAATTTCACAGTTGCCTGATAGCGGCCCGGTTGCTCTTCCACCGCGTCCGCGAATACAGGACTCATGCCCGCATGCGTCATGTCCGCCTCAACCGCAATCTTCGCGTGCGTGATCGGTTTGCCTCCCGCGTCCGCCAACTTGAAAGTAATGGTAGCGTCGCCCACCCGCGCCGGTTCAGGAGAGATCTCGTGCGCAATCGTGATCGAATCTGGTAATGCGCTTCGTCGCGAACAGGTGACCATGAACAGGATCGCGGCGCACACCAGAACAACCGGGATTCGACGGGACACTGTTGATCAGGCGGCCTTCGCCAAGGCGTGGCGGCCCCATTCGCATGTGCAGGCCGCGTTCCCCTGCTCCCCTTCCGGCGGGAACATGTGGTAGTACATGCCAATCACCATGGGAATGAAGACGATCGAGTTGTAAAAGAGATGAAGCTCCACCCGCGGGAAAACCAGTTGCAGGATGCTGCACGGCACGGGCTTGCCAAAAAAATTGTGGTGAAGCGTGGCCTGAGTGATGAGCAGGAAATGTTCGATGTGATGCCAGAACTGAATCCAGAACGCAACCATCCACCAGGTGTGCGAAATTCCGGTAAAGCCCTTGCGGAATATCCAAAGTCCGATCAGCATGACCAGCGCGTAACCGTAATGCAAAGTCTCTGACTGGATCAACCATGGATACCACAACCCGAGCAGGCCCAACGCCTTTGGCCGAGGCCAGTTCATGACGTAAATCTGGTACGCCTGAACGAGGTGTTCGGCCCAATGACCAAGGACAATCAGCATAAAGACCTGCAGTGCTCGCTCATGCCAACGCGTATTCAGTTTTTCCGAGAGGCTTAGGTTCGTTCCCGGCGCATTACAGACAGCGGGAACCGCAGGATGTGAAATTGCCATTGCCGGTCTCCCCAGACCCCGTTAAAAATGTGACCACGATCCCACCTTGTGCTGTACGTGGTCAATAGTGGAATTATATTAGCCGAGCCTGCGGCTCGAGGTTCTTAGAAGTGTAGGTTTGTCTCCAGGAAAATCAGCTGTCCGTTTGCGTCCTTGGGATAGATGGAGGCGATCACGCCCTTGCCCCACGCATGACCGTAATAGAGCGTGGCGGCGAAGTACCGCGTGAGGGGATAGTCGGCGCTGAGGTCCCAGACATTGGCAAGGCCGCGGTTTCCGTTGCTGGGGCGGCCGGTATAGCCGAACGTTTGCGGCTGAAACGCGCCACCGCCCAAATACCACAGGTCGGAAGCACTCGCCAGCCGCAAGGCATGCACCTCGCTGCGCAGCGCCAACTTGGAAATCGGGCGCAGGTTTAGCGTGGCGTATAAATCCTCGTTGTTCATCATATTGTAGAAAGGGAAGCGTGCGTACTGGCGGGGCGTTGGCAGGTCTTGAAAGAAAGTGCCGTGCCGAGAGTCTTTGGCGTTTCCGTCGCCGCTGCCGTACGAATATCCGGCGCTCAACCAAGGCTTGAGAGTCTTAACCGGCGGTTGCCATCCGGCCTCGCCCACAAACCCTGCAGCGCGCTGCGTGAGGTTGCCCCATGAGCCGGTCTGCACCGCGCCCCAGGCCAGGAAGTCGAACTTGCCGGAATTGGTGGTGTTGACGACATGGGCGTAGTCCGCTCCCCAGGTCGCGATTTCAATCTTTCCGATGTCGGCCGCGCGTAGCGGAGTAGCACGGTTATCGGTCTTCAAGACACGCGTGCGGTGATCGACGTAGCCAAGCGCGAACACTCGCAGTTGGCCTGCATTCTGCCGGCTGTTGACCGAGCGTGTGTAGGCGCCGTAATAGCTGTCCACATCCAACTCGTCCATTCCTTTTACTTGAAACACTCCTTGAGTGGGACGCGCGCCGAAGAAAGTAAAATTGTTCCGCCCGGAGTTCGCCGAGAGTTGAACTCCGTCGAATGTCCGCTGCACGGCGGCAAATGCGAAATTGGAAATCAGGCGGCTTGAGATTCGGGTCTGAATTACCGTCGCCAGCAGCGGATCATGAGGCGCGACTTCAAGCCCGTCAAAATATTCGAAGCGACCGAGTTTTAAACTTGCCGGCCCGAGATGCTTGAAGTTGACGAATGCCTGCTTCACAAATCCGTTGGCCACGTTGGTGTGATTGTGGTTGGCCGCATAGTAGGTGCCACCCAGACCGAGTTGGCCCTGCGGAGCCGCGACTACGGCATTGTTCGGCAAACCGAGAATCGACGGCTGCTCACCTTCAACAAACCAATCGACGTGCTCCAAGTTTTGACCGAGACCCAGGCGAAACGTGGAATCCCAGAAGCCGTAGTCGCTGTTTCCGGCTTTGCCCTCAAACCAGTTCCAACCTTCGGCGCGAGTCCGCCAGTTAAGCGAAATATCGAGTGGACCAAGCTTGGGCTTGGATGGCGCGGTCGCGGTGGGCCCGGAATCTTGGGCGGATTGCGCG
This sequence comes from Candidatus Sulfotelmatobacter sp., assembly GCA_035701745.1. Classification (GTDB taxonomy): domain Bacteria; phylum Acidobacteriota; class Terriglobia; order Terriglobales; family Acidobacteriaceae; genus Sulfotelmatobacter. The sequence goes on from DASSRO010000037.1 coordinate 4,254, forward strand.
CCAGCGGGCGCAGGCGCGCCTCCTGGTGATCGAGAGGCGTTCGAAGCTTCGCTTCCCAGCAAAGCGTTTTGAGCGAAAACACTGCCCACTAGCAGCACTATTCCCAGTCCCAGTCCGCGTAATATTCTGAATGTCATTTCATCCCCAAGAATGAACGTGTTCATACGTTGTGTAATCGTTCTCGTGCAGAAACGAACGCGGTTGTCCGCGCTGCACAAATTCGCAAGCGTCACGGTCGCGCATTCAGTAGCAATTGTTAGAAACGCTTCCCCAGAAATTAGTGAGGCATTTTCGAGTAGTCGGCGCGGTGGGTCAATAACCGATTCCTACTAGATCCTCTATAGTGCAGTCATCTACAGATCGCGGGCTCGAGCGGAGAGTGTGCCCAGCAGAGGCGAAAAGGCGCAAAGCGAAAAAGCCTTTAACCGCGGAGAACGCGGAGTGAGCCCGCAGAGACCGCTGAGAGAACCTGCGAAAATACTTTGGCGTTAGGCTTCAAAGGGCGGCGATAACGTTTCAAGCTTTGGGCGCCGGGGCAGGATCTGCGAAGGAACCGCAGCGGCCGCGCATGCCCTGGCGGAACTTTTCGCGTTCTTCGGGAGTCATCTTCTCCCAGCGCTCCATCATGCGCCGGCGCCAGTACATGTTCCTCCCGCGGCCGTGGAATCCTCCAAAAAGAATCTTGCACAGAAGCAACAGGCCTAGGGCTTGCCAAAATGTGATCACATGCCATCCAAATACGGGCGGCACCAGCCAGTTCCAAAGGCGCATGACCACAAAACTGAATACGGTCACAAACAGCAGTGCGAACAAGGCGAACTTCAACATTCTCGCGACTCGATTGCTTTTCATTTTCTTGTCCTCATGATTTCGTAAATTCGTCGTGAATGGCCTGCAACCGCTCTCGCAGGTGCAGCACGGCATAATGCTTGCGCGAGAGCAACGTATTCACGCTCGTGCCAGTTTCCTTCGCAAGCTCTTTGAAACTTTTGCCCATTACCTCGTGAGCTATGAATACGTCGCGCTGCTCTTCCGAGAGTTCGTCGAGCGCGGCTTCCATTTCTTCCAGTAACACCGTGCGAGCGTAGGCCGCCTCCGGGCCGGCATCGGGGGAGGGAAGCAGTTCTTCCAGTTCCAATCTCTCTCCATCGTCGGCCACGGTTGCGGCTCCATCACGCAACGCCTCCCGCTGTTTGCGCCGAAAAAGATCGGTGATGCGATTGCGAGCCACGCGAAACAGCCAGCCCGTGACTTGCTCGACGGGCTTGATCATCCGGTAGGCTTCGACCAGTTCGTAGAAAACTTCCTGCAGGATATCTTCTGCGTCCTGCCGGTCGGCCACGCGCCGGCGGATGAAGTTGCGAAGGCGCGGCTGCTCACGATCGATTGCTTCCGCAATTTGCCGATCTTGCTCTGTTATCATCCCGGGTTTTCCCAGCGCTGCATCCATCTACAGATGTAGACGAATCAGCGAGAAAAATATTTTAGGGGAAGCGAAGATTTAGTACGGGGAGTAAGTGCGGCCGGGCCGGGTGTGCGAGAACTGGGCTGGTTCAGTTCGCCACAAACTACAACAGGGCCGATCCGCGTTTGCGGACGGCCCCCATGGCGTCACCGCGATGCTTGCGACCGTTTAGTCGCCCGACGGCAACAGCATCTCCTCTGGCCCCAAATCGATGTTCACGGGCACCTGCGGGCAGTTGCCGAGAATGGGCTGGCAAGCCGCGTCTGGCCCTTTGGCTGGGTGCAGCAGCGGTTTCTTTTCCATGAACTGTTCGGTCTCGGTCGATCCGGTCAAAGCCGTCGTCGACGCCAAACCGCCGCTGATGACCTGCTGCACCTGGTCAAAATATCCGGTGCCCACGAACCGCTGGTGTTTTACCGCTTCGTATCCGTACTGCGTCTCGCGGCTGAATTCTTTTTCCTGCAGCCGCGAATAAGCGGTCATGCCGTCCAGTTTGTAGCCGCGAGCTAACTCGAACATGCTGAGGTTCAGGGCGTGGAAGCCCGCCAGGGTGACGAACTGGAATTTGTATCCCATGCGCGCCAGTTCGGGCTGGAAGCGGGCAATCGTCGCCTCATCCAGATTCTTGCGCCAGTTGAAACTTGGCGAGCAGTTGTAGGCGAGCATCTTGTCGGGATACTTGGCGTGAATCGCATCGGCGAAGCGCCGCGCTTCGTCCATGTCGGGATGCGAAGTTTCGCACCAGATCAGGTCGGCATAGGGCGCATACGCCAGGCCGCGGGCAATGGCCGAATCGATTCCGCCGCGAATGCGGAAAAAGCCTTCCGACGTGCGCTCGCCGGTGCAGAACTCGCGGTCGCGAGGGTCGATGTCGCTGGTCAGCAGGTGAGCGCTGTCGGCGTCGGTGCGCGCCATGATCATCGTCGGCACGCCCATCACATCAGCAGCCAACCGCGCGGCCACCAACTTCTGGATCGCTTCGGTGGTGGAGACGAGAACTTTGCCGCCGAGGTGTCCGCACTTCTTCGCCGAGGAGAGCTGATCCTCAAAGTGAACGCAGGCCGCACCCGCTTCGATCATTCCCTTCATCAGTTCGAAGGCATTCAGCGTGCCGCCGAATCCGGCTTCGGCGTCGGCAATCAGCGGAGCAAACCAAGTCTGCCCCGGCGCCACCTTGCCCTCGGCGTGATGCACCTGGTCCGCGCGCTGCAGGGCGTTGTTGATGCGCCGGCAAAGATTGGGAACGCTGTCCGCGGGATACAGGCTCTGATCGGGATACATTGTGCCCGCGTTATTGGCGTCGGCAGCGACCTGCCATCCGCTGACATAAATCGCTTTGAGTCCCGCCTGTACCTGCTGCACCGCCTGGTTGCCGGTCATGGCGCCCAGAGCGTTAATGTAGGGATCGTTGTGCAGAAGGTCCCACAGGCGCTCGGCGCCCATGCGAGCCAGAGTGTGCTCGATGTGAATCGATCCGCGCAAGCGCAGTACGTCTTCGGCGGAGTACGGACGCTGAACGCCTTTCCAGCGCGGATTGGACGCCCAATCCTGCGTCATTGCGGCCTGAGCGAGCGCATACTGCGCGACCCGTTCCTGATCACTCAACGGGTGCTCGATCGGCTGTGAGGTTAGGGGTTGTGCGCTGTGTCCGTTTCCGTTGGCTGACATACTTTCTCTCCTGAAAATTAATCGATGTTGCGCGGCTGTTAGGCCGGGTTGAATTCTCCGTTGACGATCATGGCTTCACTGATTTCGCGAGCGCGGCGCAAACGCTGCGACTCTTCCGGGTCGGCGTTGGCGGGGAGACCGGCGAGCAAGCGCTCCAATTCCTCGTCGAACAACTGCGTGATGAACTCCGGCGTATGCTTTACCGCGCAGCCTTGGTCGTCGGTCACCGGGACCAGATTGCGATGCAGGACGCGCTGCGCAATCATCAGGCGATAAATGCGATCCGTCGCCAGATCTTCCATGTACCCGTCGAGCAGGCTTGCTCCTCGGCCGCAGAGAACGCCGTGCCGGTAGCGGATTACGGTTCGCACCGCCGCTCGCGTGCCATTCACCGTGCGCGCGCCCACGCCGGTCGGCTGCGGCCGCAAATTCGGATAGCGGCTTGCATGTTTCGGTCTTGCATTGAGCTGGTTTGGATAAGGGAACTGCGCCACCGCGATGGCATTCTGATCGGGATGTCCGGTCCACGCGCCGTCCATCAGGCAGTCGGCTTCGTTCTTTTTGTCCTTTTCCAGAACCGCCAGTGCCCGCGCGTTCAACTCCGCGTCTTCGCGGCTGGGATACAGCGCAGTCATTCCGCCAATGGCGAGGATGCCGCGGTGATGGCAAATGTCCGGCATCAATTCCCGCAGGTTCTGAAAGAAGGCAACGTTGTGCGGAATCGTGTTGCGGTCGGGCAGGACCCAGTCAGGGTCATCCAGGTTGAAATGAATGAGGCTGGCCATGTAGTCCCAACGGCCAAGATTGAGTCCGATGATGTGATCGCGCAGATTGTAGGCAAACTCTTCCATCTGAAACGCCATGGGATGCGATTCCACCAGCGCCATGCACTTGATGTAGTTGTGCGGCAACCCGCGCCACTGCGCGAG
>DASSRO010000038.1:0-6489 GCA_035701745.1 Candidatus Sulfotelmatobacter sp.
TGGGCATCCGGTACACTGCATCTAACGGATTTCGTTGATTAAATTGCACTTTTTGCCGGCCTAGCCGCCGGGGAGGAATACTGCGTGTCGAAGACTGCTGCTCTGGTGCTGGCCGGTTTTTCTTTCCTGTTGTTCTCGATCCCCATGGCGGCACAATTTAACGGGCTTCTTCCAAATGGCAATGTGTATGCCGGTGTTTCTTACGGCCAGCTCACCGACGTCATCAACCGGCAGAGTTATCGCGGATTTGAGGCCTCGGTCGAAGCCCTCCCTTTTACCCGCTTTCCACGCCTGGGCATTGTGCTCGATGGCAGCGGTTACTATCGCAGGGGTACGGAAAAAGTCACGCAATATGTGTTCCTCGGCGGCCCAAGGCTTTCTTTCACCTACGGCAAATGGAGGCCCTTCGTTCAGGCCTTCGGCGGGATCCGGCACGTAAATTCTGTGGGATTTATTTATAACGTGGTGTCGGTCGACGTCGGGGGAGGCGCCGACTACAAGCTGCGTTTCAAGAATTTCTCCTGGCGATTCCAGGCGGATTATTTGTACGGCCACTACGGCAGCGCCTATCAGAACGACTACCGCGCCTCCACCGGGCCCGTCTGGCGCTTCTGAGCGCCAGACTGCAGAGCAATTTCGGCATAAACCAAATTGCTATGGCCAGAATCTCTTCTTGAAACATTCAAAACTTTGCGGACACGTCCGGGTTCATGGATGCCAGAGAAGGGAGACTTTTTTCATGCTGAAAGCTGTATGCCTCGGCGCCGCCGTGTTTCTACTTGCAGGCTTGGCCCACGCTCAAATTCCATCGGGAAATGTTTTCCTCGGTTTTTCGTACGAACGCACAAACTCCTCGGCATTTGGCCCGGGCGTGGTTGGATCGACCGTGACCGGTTCGAACCTTCACGGATGGGAAGCTTCGTTTGAAGGAAAATTCCTGCCATTCGTAGGAATCGTCGGCGACGTCAGCGGCCACTACGGTTCTCAGAATTTCGCTGAGGCGACGCCCAACGGCCCGCAAACCATCAACGTGACCGGACATGAACAGGAATATCTGGTAGGCCCGCGACTTTCGGTGCCGGTCGGAAAATTCCGGCCTTTTGGGGAGTTGATGGTCGGTGCGGCGCACATTCATACGGGCGGAACTCTGCCCAGCCCTTCGAATACGTCGTTCGCCTACGCGGTTGGCGGCGGCTTGGACTATCGCCTGTTTGGCCCGCTCGCCGCGCGCATCGAAGGCGACTACCTGCGCACCGGCTTCTTCAATTCGAAGCAGAACAATTTTCGACTGGCGTTGGGGGCGGTTCTTCGGTTTTAGGGTGTGGTGGCTGAGGCTATTTTTGATTGTTGATTTTGATTGTTGATTGAAAACCTGCTGCCTGCGCGTTTGGCCTTTCAATCAACAATCAGCAATCAACAATAAAATCTCAGGATCGCGGCACTCCATCTGCCTCCGACGTCCAGTATTTGTGATCGCGCAGGAAGTATTTTTCGTTCCAGTAATTCATGGCGGTCCACAGGAATAGCCAACCTACACGCAGGTGCCCCATTTTTTTGAAGCGGCGGTTGGTGGTGTAGACGCCGCCGCGCACAATCGCGAATCGGCGGCGTTCGACTTGCTGGCTCAAGCGGTAATCTTCGGCAAATAAAATCTGCTCGTGAAATCCACCCAGCTCCCAGAATTTCTTCCGGTCAAACATCATGAACATTCCCGTGGCAAACGGACGGTGCAGGTACGACAGGTATTGAAAAAAGTCGTTGCCCATGTAGAAGGCCTTGTCGAGCCAACTGCCTTCCGCGCACAAAATGTTAGTAGTGATGCAGTGCAGATCCTTGCCCTTAGCGAGTTCCACGCAGCGCCGCACCAGCGAGCGGTCGGCGAGTTCGATGTCGGCATCCAGAAACAGCACGTAAGGAGTGTCGGCCTGAGCCGCGCCCAGGTTGCGTCCCACCGCGGGCATGCCGCCGCGAATCACGCTCACGTTCAGGCGGTCGCGAAAGCCGAGCACGACCTGCGGCGTGCCATCGGTTGAGTTCGCATCAGCGACCAGCACTCTCGTACTCGACATCTTCGAGTAATCCTGATTCGTCAGCGAGGTCAGCAAACGCGGAATCAGCTTCGCCTCGTTCTTCGCCGGAATCACGATGGTCAACTCGTTCGCCGTGTTCATAGCCGTCGTTGTCGTCGCCGGCGAATTCGTGTTTGTCATGGTCCTGCTTGTCGTAGACAGGCTCGTCATAGACATGGATTTCGACCCCCTGTTCGTCGATCGTCAAGTAGGTGAGCCGCGAATCGACCCACCCGCCGGAGTTGTAGTACTGAATTCCGTTCTGTGCTATGTGAATTGCTTCGTGGGTATGTCCGCAGAAAATGCGGTCCGCGCCATGCTGCGCCGCGTAGTTGAGCGCGCCCGCCGCCACTTTCGGGGACATCCGCAACCAACGCGTGTTGAGCCGGTCTATCAGCCGAGCGATCGGCTTCCCTTTCAGATCCATCTTCTGCAGCCGCAGATAAAGAGACGTTCCAAACTGGCTGAGGCGGACCCGGTTTACCTGGAAGCCATCGAACTGGTGCCCGTGAATGGCCACGTGCTTCAGGCCGCGGTATTGCCACGCATACTGCTGGTAAACGCGAACCCCGACCAGGTGGGACATGATGTTGGCCAGGCCATGATCGTGATTGCCCTCCACCCATACGACCTCGATGTTGCGCTTGGGATTGGAAAGCTTGCGGATGTAGCCGAGAAACTTCCAGTGATCTTTGGTCAGACGGGCAAAGTTGAGGTCGGCAAAAATGTCGCCCAGCAGGATCAGGCGCTGGAAACGATTCTGCTTGAGCACGCGCATGGCCTCGCGCGCATGGCTGGTCTCTGCACCCAGGTGCAGGTCGGAAAGGATCAGCGTGTTGTACACGTGCAGATCCATACTCCGGTTGTAGCTGGGGAATGTTACGGGGTGATGAACGTTGCATCAATTTTGGTGCATAGGTAACTAGCGAGGATCAGCCGAACACAAGGTCCCTCGACTGCGCAAAACGATTCGCTTCGCTCGTCGTTTTGCTTCGCTCGGGATGACAATGAGGGGATTTCGGTTTGCGACGCCAACTGTGAACATAAAATTCACACAATCCGTGATTCTTTTCTCGAGAGCAGGCCACCGCTCAAGGCCGCTTTGCCTTCTCATCCTTCCATCTGCGAAACTGGCCACTAGCCACTGATCCTGACCACTGTCCCATGGGCCGAATTCACGTGCTTTCCGAAACCGTTGCCAACCAGATCGCCGCCGGCGAGGTGGTGGAGCGGCCTGCCTCGGTGGTCAAGGAGATGCTCGAAAACTCGCTCGACGCCGGCGCCACGCGCATCAAGATCAGCGTCGAGGCGGGCGGCAAAAGGCTGATCCAGATCACCGACAACGGATGCGGCATGGTGCGCGACGATGCCATGCTGGCCTTCGAGCGGCATGCGACTTCGAAGATAAAAAATGCCGAAGACCTGTTGAGCGTGGCCACGCTGGGATTTCGCGGCGAAGCGCTGCCTTCGATTGCGTCGGTCTCGCGGCTGCGACTGGAAACGCGCGCGGAGGAAGAGGCGGCGGGGACGGTGATTGAAATCAACGGCGGAAAAATTGCCCGCGTGGAAGAAGCCGGCCTGCCGCTGGGGACGTCGATCACCGTGCGCGATCTTTTTTTCAACACTCCGGCTCGCAAGAAATTCCTGAAGGCGGAGTCGACCGAGTTGTCGCACATCGCCTCGCTGGTCACGCACTATGCGCTGGCGCATCCCGAAAAACATTTTGAGTTGCACTCGGCCGCCAATGCCATGCTGGTGGCTCCTCCGGTGGCGGGATACAGCGAGCGCGTCTACCAGGTTTTCGGCAAGGAGACGCTCGACCAGTTGATACCCGTCGCCTCCCGCCAGGCGCTGGAGCGTGTGGGGCTGCCGCAGCCTCCACCGTGGCGGCGCAAGGAAGAGGAGGATGAGGGCGAGCCGCAAGAATCAAAAGATCCGGGCGAGATGCGGATTCACGGCTTCGTTTCAAAGCCAGAGATCCAGAAGCTGAACAGGAATTCGATTTTCGTCTTCGTCAACGGACGCCTGATTCGCGATCGTCTGGTGCAGCACGCGCTCACCGAGGCTTACCGCAACATTATTCCGCCATCGGTTTATCCGGTGGTGCTCTTGTTTCTGGAAATGCCGGCGGGCGAGGTTGACGTGAACGTGCATCCGTCGAAGACGGAAGTTCGCTTCCGGCAGCAAAGCGTGATGCATGATTTTGTGCGTGACTCGGTGCGCGCGGCGCTGATGAAAGCGCGCCCCGTGCCGCAGTTCATGACCGAGATTCGCGCCCACGCCACTGCAAGTACATCGCTCACGCCGGGCGCTCTCACCCCCGGTGCGGGCTGGGAACCGTCGAGCGACGGAGGACTTCCCGCTTGCGGCGGGCGCATTCCGGAAGCCGGATGGCAGGAGCCTGAGGCCTCGGCCTCAGGAGGATTCGCGTTGCAAGCTCCGGCGCAACCGCCGGTTTCGGCGCGGTTTCAGTTTGAAGGCGGAATCGCGGTCGAGGCGAATGCGGCGGTTTCGTTGGCGCGGGAACCCGAAGAGGTTCCCGATCATGGCTGTGCTCCTGCGCTCGACGTGAGCGGAGAGGAGCCCACACTCTCGTCATTGGGCACACTGAAGCCGCTAGGGCAGATTCGAAATTCGTTCATCCTCGCCGTCAACGAAGACGGTTTGTGGATCGTGGACCAGCATGTGGCTCACGAGCGCGTGCTGTTTGAGCGCGTTTTGAAACAACGTGCTGCGCAGAAAGTTGAAAGCCAGCGATTGCTCATGCCGATCGTACTGGAGCTGTCTGCCGCACAGCAAGCGGTGTTTGCCGAGATCTCCGACGAGTTGCAGCACAACGGTTTCGAAGCCGAACCCTTCGGGGCGCGCAGCGTGGCCGTCAAAGTCGCGCCTGCGGGAGTGGAGGCGTCGGCGGTGGAAGACATGCTGCAAGAATTGCTGGACCAACTCTCCCGCGAGGAGCAGTCGCTGAATCTGGAAAAGATTCGCGCCCGCATTGCCGCGTCGATAGCCTGCCACGCGGCCATCAAAGTGAACATGCCGCTGGAGCAAAACAAAATGGAGTGGCTGCTGGCGGAACTGGCCAAAACCGACCATCCCATGGCATGCCCGCACGGACGTCCGGTGGTGCTGAGGTATTCTGTGAAGGACATTCAGAAGGCGTTCAAGAGGATCTAGCTGAGAGCTGTCAGCTTTCAGGGATTTCGGATTTGCTTTGCTGAAGGCTGATAGCTGAAAGCTGATAGCTGTTAGCGGTTCTTATGACTGAACAGGAACTACAACAACTGCGGCGCGAAAAGTGGCGACTGGAGGGCAAGGCCATCCGGACGATCGAGCAGGCGCGCGCGTTTCTCGAGGAGGTTGGGTTCTGCCTGATGTATCCCAAGCGCCCGGCGCTCCTGGTTCCCACTTTTATTGGCGCCTTTGTCGGGTCCGACGAGCGATTGCCGGGGTGGCAGCATGCGTTCCAGGATCCGCGGGCGGCGGAGGCGACGGAGTTGATGGTGCGATTGCTGCGGGAGCGCGCAGCGTTCGAGGCTAATCTGTTCGAAGAAAACAACGGATTTCTGATCGCAGCCTCGGTGTTTCCTTATTTTTATGCGCTCATGGGCGAACGGAATCCTAAGCAAGCACCGAAAGCGGGATCGCGGTCTCCGTATTCCGCGCTGGCTTGCGACGCGTTTGAATTGATCACGCGAAGTGGTCCGATTTCGAAACAGAAAATGCAGGAAGTGCTGGGCGGAAGCGTGTCGTTCGCCGCGCTTGACGGCGCGCTGGGCGAGTTGTGGTCGAAGTTGCGCATCACGCGCGTGGACTACAAGGCGAGCGAGGGATCGGTGTGGGATGTGCTGTATCGGTGGGCGCCTGACGCAGTGAAAGAAGGGGTGGGGCTGTCGGTGCAGGAAGCGCTCACCGCGTTGATCTCGAAATATTTGGACTCGGTAATCGCGATCGAACAGGCGGAGTTGGAAATCTTTTTCGGCAACTTCATTGCCCGGTCGAAGGTGAAAGATGCGGTCAACGCGCTGCTCGCAGCGCGAGAGTTGAGCTTCGTGCATGTGAGTGGACGATCGATGCTGCAGATCACGCCGGATAAAGTCGTGGCGGCACCGGTGGAGCCGGCAGTCATCGCCCCAGCAAGGGCGCGTCGCTTGGCAGCGGAACGACGACCACGGGGGCTGAAGCCCGATAAGAACCCTCGTTTTACGCGGCGCTGAAGCGCCGCTCTTCCACGGCGGTACAGGCGTCCGTCGGCGGGGCAGGCGTTCGTTGGGGGTGCAGGCCTCCGTTGGCGGCGCAGGCGTTCGTCGTTTTCCGTCGCGGCCCGAAGCCAATCCAGTTCAACGCAATGTCTGCGAATTTAGCGAGAGCCAACCGTAATGGCTGAAGAGTCCGCTCAATCCTATCGCGGGCGGCTGGC
>DASSRO010000039.1:0-4561 GCA_035701745.1 Candidatus Sulfotelmatobacter sp.
GTCCCAACGGCCAAGATTGAGTCCGATGATGTGATCGCGCAGATTGTAGGCAAACTCTTCCATCTGAAACGCCATGGGATGCGATTCCACCAGCGCCATGCACTTGATGTAGTTGTGCGGCAACCCGCGCCACTGCGCGAGCGCCTGGAACAGATCGCGCCACCAGAGCGCTTCCTCCGCCGACTCCGACTTCGGAATGTAGATGCACAGCGGATGTTTCAATTCCGCCGGGTCAATGCTGAAGAAAATTCGCGCGACATCCAGCAGCGAGGCGGAAACCAGTTCGCCGGGAATCAATCCGTCCTGGTTCAGGTGCAGTCCTCGCGGACGGGTGAAGATCACGGACGCATTGCGCTGGAGAGTGACGGTTCGCTCGCGCTTTTTATCGTAGTAGCTGAGTTCGCCGCGAAGGCAGGCGAGAATGTTCGCAATCCCGGTTTCATGATGCGACCATTCGTTCACGCAGGAGTCTTCCAGATCGAGCATCACGCCGGGGGCGCCCGAGTTCAACATCTTGACGCACAGTTCGCCATCGTCGGCCGGACCGGTCATCTGGTTGCGCTGGTCCTGGCACCAGTCGGGCAGGGTGATGCGCCAGCCATTGCGAACCGTGTCTGAAGGGAAACGATGCGTCGGTTTTTCACCCTCCAACGATCGCTGCAGCACTTCGACCCGCTTGCGCGCGAGTTCCTGCTGCCTTGGGGTGAAGCGCCGGTGCAGCGGCAGAAAGAAATCCATAAATCCGGCTGGAAGATCGCGTTCGGCGTCGAAGCCCGCTGGAGTGGTGCTGATCGGGTTAATCAGTGCATCCGTTTCGGTCGCGGCAACTGCAGTTGGGGTCATAATCCTCAGTCCCTTGGTATTCAATGTTCAACATACCGAACACTAATTCGTAATACTGGCGGATCGTACGATGCCTTCCAAAGACCCGTCAAGCGCGTTGTTCAATATGCGGAACATACATTCATTTTGTTGGACGACTAAGGTTTTGCTACCATAACGATTTGGCGGTTCTTAGCATGATTTCCAAAGAGGAATCCCCGTCGGTGGCCGTGGAACGCGCCCTGTCTATGCTGGAGGCGGTTGCGCTTGAGCCAGAAGGACTTAGCAATGCCGAGATCAGCCGCAAGCTGGAGATTCCGAAGAGTTCCGCCAGCTACATCCTGCGGACTCTGGAGACGCAGGGCTACTTGAACCGCGATGCTCACAGCGGCAAATACCGCGTGGGACTGAAAATTCTTAGCCTGAGCCGGGGGGCGCTCAGCGGCATTGATGTGCGCGAAGTGGCGCTGCCCATCATGCGCCACTTAGTAGAGAAGACCAGCCTTACCTGTCATCTGGCGATTCTCGACGGCCCCGAGGCGGTTTACATCGAGAAGGTCGAGCCGCCGGGATTTATCCGCATGGACACGTGGGTTGGCCGCCGCATGCGGGTTCACGCGACGAGCGTGGGCAAGGCGCTGGTCGCGCATATTCCGCAGGAGCGGCTGGAAAAAATCATTGGCGAACGCGCCATGGAGAAACGTACTCCCAAGACCATCACCACGCTGCCGCGGCTGCTGAAGGAATTGGAAAAAGTTCGTACCCAGGGATACGCAGTTGACGACGAAGAAAATAATTTAGGAGCACGCTGCGTTGGCGCTCCCGTTTTCAATCAGCAAGGCGCGATCGAGGCCAGCATCGGGCTGAGCGGAACCATTGGCCAGGTCAACTCGCAAACCATGCCGCGCATCCTGGAGGCCTTGAAGGACGCGGCGCGCCACGTCTCCATGCAGTTGGGATATCGCGCTCCGCACCGCCGAACCGGAGCATAGGGCCAGGCTCTGCAATGTTGTCGTGAGACCATTCGGCGAATTACTTCCGATTCTCGCCGTTTCAGGCGGGTACGGCGATGGGCCGGCCTCGGGTCAGTTGAGCAACCAGGGGATTTACCAATCGCATCATGTCACGCCAGTGCATGCGAATGAGTTCGCGGTGCGTGCCCGCGCTGAAGGTAATCTCCTCGTCGTCAGCGAGACTTGCGTCGGCGTACACCGCCATATCGTAGAGATTTCCAAAGGGCGGCATTGCGCCAGTCTCGCAATCCGGAAAAGCGTCTTTGAACTCACGCTCAGTCGCGATCTCGACTATTTGAGCGCCCGTCAGTTTTGTCAGCCGGTCCAGGTCTACGTGCAACGCTGCCGGCACGACTGCCATTGCCAGGACGCCATCAATTTTGACGATCACCGTCTTTGCCATCTTTTTACCGGAGACGTGCGTCATAGCCGCAACGCCCTGCGCCGTGTAGGCAAGGGAATGAGAAATAACCAGGTATTTAATGTCGTGAGAATCGAGAAACTTGCGAAGCTTAGACAGCGGCATAAGACCTCCTCGCTTGGATCGAAAGAGATTGAGGAGTCCGCTTGCGCGGATTTCGCTTCCAAAAGTCTATTGCCGAGTGGTAGCGATGGTCAGTGACCGCCGTCACTCTTGCTGTTAATACTTCACGATCGCGGCGAAGGACTTGGGATCGAGCGACGCTCCGCCGACCAAGGCGCCGTCAATTTCTTCCTGGGACATAAGCGAGGTTACGTTTTCAGGTTTGACCGAACCGCCATAGAGAATGCGCAGGTGGGCTGCGAACTCTTCGCCGAAAACCTCTTTGGCCTCGCGCCGGATGACTGCGTGCGCTTCGGCTGCGAGTTCCGGCGTCGCGGTCTTCCCGGTGCCGATCGCCCAAACCGGCTCGTACGCGACAACGAGTTTGGCAGCCTTCTTCGCCGAGATGGCATGAAACGCGCGCACGCACTGCCGCCGCAGAACGTCATCGGTTAAGCCAGCCTCGCGTTCCTGCAACACTTCGCCGACGCAACAGATGGGCGTGAGTCCGGCTTCCAGAGCGGTCTTCAGGCGCAGGTTTACCGTGTCGTCGGTCTCGCCAAAATATTGGCGACGTTCGGAGTGGCCGATGATAACGTGAGTCACATGCAGAGCCAGCAGTTGCGCCGCGGAGGTTTCGCCGGTAAACGCGCCTTCCTCTTTCCAGTGCACATTCTGAGCGCCGATGGCGACATTCGATCCTTTTGCCGTCTCCAACGCCGCGGGCAAATCCAGAAACGGCGGGCACACCACGATTTCGTCGCGGTCGTGTCCCGAGACCAGGGGCAGAAAATCGCGAAAGAAGGCGCGAGTCTGGTCGGGGGTTTTGTACATCTTCCAGTTGGCGGCCATTACTTTTTTTCTCATAAGTGAGCCTTTTCAATGCGGAATGAGGAAGTGGCGTTCAAACGTTGAAGGTGTTCAGCTGCGCGCTCGAAGGCGCGAACGGTCGAGACGTTGAATAGCACGAATCGACAGAGTGTAACGTGCTTCGCGGTGAAGAGCGCTTCGAGTGTGGCAGAAATTGCAATGGGCGCCGCCTCGCTCTCCGGATACCCATACGCTCCCGTCGAGATCGCAGGAAATGCCAGGGAGGCAAGACCGTGCTCGTCGGCCAGCCGCACGGACTCGCGGTAACAGCTTGCCAGAGTTTCAGCCTCGCCGTGCCGGCCGCCGTGATAAATCGGACCCACCGTGTGAACGACGTGTTTGGCGGCGAGTCGTCCGCCAGTAGTGATCACGGCCTTTCCGGCGGGGAGAGTTCCAGTCCTGGCGACGATCTGGCGGCATTCGGCCAGAATCGCGGGACCTCCGGCGCGATGAATCGCGCCATCCACGCCGCCGCCGCCAAGCAGGGACGAGTTGGCGGCGTTCACAATGGCGTCGGTGGTTTCGGCCGTGAGGTCCGCCGGGCCATGGATTTCAATCCTCTTTTGCCGGCCGGACTGCTCGCGGACGGGTTGGCCTTCATCGAGCGCCAGTCGGATTGTGAAGGTTTCCACGCTGCTGTCCAGGAGGGTCAGGAACTTTCCCATCATTGATATGCTCGAACGTCGCGAGGCGCGAGGCTGAGGCCCGAGGTTGCTCTACTTCTTCTCTGTAAGCGCCTCGACTCCCGGCAGCTTTTTCCCTTCCAGAAATTCCAGCGACGCGCCGCCACCGGTTGAGATGTGCGTCATCTTGTCGGCGACATTGGCGGCATGGACCGCGGCGACGGAATCGCCGCCACCCACAATCGAAATGGCGCCGCCATTTTCGGCCACCGCGTGGGCAATCTTGAAGGTGCCCCGCGAAAATCCCGGAACCTCAAACACTCCCATGGGTCCATTCCAAACGATGGTGCGGGCGGTCGAGATTTCTTCGGAAAACAAATCAATCGTTTTCGGCCCAATGTCGAGCGCCATCTTGTCGGCGGGAATGGGCTGGCCTTCGCCAATCTGCTGGACGACCGCGCCCGCTTCCGGCTTCATGGCGACTACGTGATCGATGGGCAGTAGGAATCGGAGGTTCCGCTTCTTAGCTTCCGCGAGCAGTTGCTTCGCAAGATCGACCTTGTCAGCTTCGAGCAGCGACTTGCCAATTTCGTGCCCCTGCGCTTTCAGAAAGGTGTAGGCCATGCCTCCGCCAATGATCAGGGAATTCACTTTGTCCATCAGGTGCTTGATGACGCCAATCTTGTCGCTGACTTTGGCCCCGCCGAGGA
>DASSRO010000040.1:0-29042 GCA_035701745.1 Candidatus Sulfotelmatobacter sp.
GTTCCGGACTCTGGCTTCCGGTTGGTCGAATCAAAGCTGAGGCCGCGCTGGCGCATAGTCCAATTTGGCCTGTTGAGATTTCTCAGTAAAGGTCGTACGTCACAAGAAGGGAATATTTATTTGTGGAAGGCGGTGGAAAAGGAAAGCAAGGCCAAGTTCCAAGCCTATAGCACGAGTAACGGCGCACCGAGGGCAGCAGACGCGCGGAGTAGGTCGGTGTCAGTAGTGGCCAGGGGCAATCCGAGTCGCAGAGAGAGGGCTAGATAAGCGGCATCGTAGTTGGTAAGGCTATGCTTCATCGCGAGAGCAGGCAGAGCGAGAGTTTCTTCGCGGAGTTCCGGCGCAACATCAATGGGAAGGACTTTAAGCCGAGTGAGAAATCCATCGACCTGGTCGACGCTGATGCGCTTCCGGCGATGGGCCATGAGGAGTCCATTGCCAACTTCGTACAACCATATTGAGGGAACCACGGCGCGGTTCGTGGAAAGACAGTTTAGGACTTTGAGGCTGTACTGACGGCCCCGCTTCATCTTCCAAGAACCACTGGAGCGCGAGGGAAGCGTCCAGCACAAAATCACTCACAGGCGATGGCCTTCGTGGATCAACTGTTTCACGGAGATGCCCTGCAGGGGTGTTCGATTTTTCTCGACGAAAGTGAGCATCTCGTGGACGGCGGTGTGGTTGAATCCGTTGCTATCTGCAGCGCGAGACGATGCCTCCTTCTCGCGGAGAGCGACGAGAGCGTGAGCGATGACTTGTTCGGCGGATTCAAAATGGCCCGATTTCAATTCGTCGTTAACTATCCGTTCTTGCTCGGGAGTGAGATGGATGTTCATACCTTCGTCCGATAGGAAATCATAGCAGTTCAATCAACGGACATCACCCTTTTCATGATCGGTCCTATTCACTCCCGGTTGCGTGCTTACCGTTGATCTGTCCCGATACCGCTTAGCTTGGCCGGGTTATCAAAACCTTTTGTCGTAATTCTGGCACCATCGGGCGAGAAAATGTGCAGGGTCCCGGAGGCAGGCCCTACCACGGCAGGCCGGAACAAGATTCCAATATGAATGGGTGATACACCCACGACCGGGCGGATCAGTGTTTGACCACCCCCATCGAAAAAATAGAACGGTCCCTGAAGAGTGAACAGCAACTTGGCTTCTGGTTCACCATCCCGAGGTAATAAGCAACTCGCACCTAGATGGATGGACTCATTGGAGGTTCCGATGCGCTGTTCTGGAAAATTGAAGTTGCTAGGGAGCGGCCGCACTAGGTGAACTTCAACTTCTTCGCACTTTTGCGGTCGTGTGGGGGTGGGATCCGGAGGTGGATTTGTATGGGATGTATTTTTCTGTCCTGACAGGACCGGGTCAATCGCCCCTTCAATTGCGGCTACCAGTTCCGGGTCAGCCAATGCTTTTTGTAAAGCATCAGTCTTCATTTCCAGATCCTTTACTGTCCGGGCATCCACATTCCGCCCTTGATTTCTTGCCAATTGTGTTTTTATCTCAGTGACATCTTGCGCGATGGGTGGAATCAGTCCGAATAACGAAAGCAACTTTGTTGAGTTGTCTTGCGCCGTTTTCAGTTCCTGACTATTCACCTCGCCTTGGTGAGCTTCGTCCTTCCTGATTGTTACTCCAACACAGACGTAGACGATGGCTAGAATTGCAAACCACACCCACAAGTGTCTTCGGTGGCCTTTGGGCATTTGAGTTTCCGCCACCGCCTCCCCGGGCTTAGCGCCCGGTTCGGAATGACAAGAAGTTTTGATAGGAAGTCTAGGATTGCTGGGACACAATTCTTTTGGGGGACGACGTGGAACACCGAGAAGAATCCGCGAACTAGCTGACTCCAGCCCGGAGTGTAGGTGAAGACATCTTCGGGTATATGGCGGGCGCGGTGAAGATCGTGGGGGATGTCGTGGGTCCGATTACGCCGTTGGAAGATTGGGAGAGCATGCGGAGTGCGGCCCGATGAACCTGGGCCGCCTGGACGGGCGAGAGCGCCCGTCCCCACACGGCCAGTGCCCCCACACGGCCAGTGGGCCTCCACGACCGGTGGGCCTACACGACCGGTGGGCCTACACGACCAGTGGGCCTACTCGGCTCGGATATAATTGGTGGGGAACAATGTAGACCCAAGGAGTTCGCATGGCGATTCAGAAGACCGACAAGATCTGGCACAACGGGAAGCTTATCAACTGGGACGACGCGACCATTCATGTGATGTCGCACGTCATCCACTACGGGTCTTCGGTTTTTGAAGGCGTGCGCTGCTACGATCTGCCCAGCGGGCCGGCGATCTTCCGAGCGCAGGAACACATGCAGCGGCTGCTCGATTCCGCCAAGGTGTACCGCATCGACGTGGACTTCACGCGCGAACAACTGGTCAAGGGCATGGTGGAGACGATCGCGCACAACGGCGCGTGGCCTTGCTATATCCGTCCGATTATCCTGCGCGGCTATGGCGAAGCAGGCGTGAACCCGTTCAACTCGCCGACTGAGGTCTACATCATCAACTATCCGTGGGGCAAGTATCTGAGCGGCGAGAAAGAAGGGTGCGAGGTGTGCGTGTCGTCGTGGACACGGCTGGCGCCCAACACCCTGCCCGCCATGGCCAAGGCTGGGGCGAACTACATGAACTCGCAGCTCATCAAGATGGAAGCGATCGTGAACGGCTACGCGGAGGGCATTGCGCTCGACGCCAGCGGATTCGTGAGCGAAGGCTCGGGCGAGAATTTGTTCCTGGTGCATCACGACAAACTGATCACCGCGCCGCTGGGCAACTCCGTGCTGCCCGGCATCACGCGCGATTCGGTGCTGCAGATTGCGCGCGACCTGAACATTCCGGTCGTGGAGCAGATGATTCCGCGCGAGATGCTCTACATTGCCGACGAAGCGTTCTTCACGGGAACGGCGGCGGAGGTGACGGCGATCCTCTCGGTCGACAAGATCGAGGTCGGCAAGGGCGGCATTGGGCCCATCACCAAGGCGCTGCAGAAAGAGTTTTACGCGATCGTGCGCGGAGAGAAGAACGACCGGCACAACTGGCTCACGCCTGTCCCGGTGGGAAGCAAGGTCCGCAGCAAACAGCCGGTCGGGGTATAATTCAGCCTCGTTCGAATCAAGATCCCAGAGAGGGACGCGACGAGCGTCCCTCTTTTTTGTCCCTTCAAACGATCTACCTCAAGGAGGAAAGCATGTCCGAACAAGGTCTGACTCCGGAATTTATTTTGGGCTATCGCGCCATGATGTTGGATGGCATCAAGCGTGAAGCGGAGGTCACCAAGCGAGTGATCGCGGCGGTGCCCGACGCGGCTGCCAGCTACAAGCCTGACCCGAATGCTCGCACCGCGAAAGAACTGGCGTGGCACCTTGCGAACACTGACGTTCAGTTTCTGGATGCAGTTGCCGACCTGAAATTCAATATGGAAACGCCCGAGCGCAAACCGCAGACGTCGGCGGAAGTGGTGGCCTGGTACGACGAGAATATGCAACGCGGCATGGCGCGAGTGGCGGCCATGACGGCGGAGCAGCTGCTAACGCCGATCGAGTTCTTCGGCGTGTTCAACCTGCCGGCGGCGCTGTACCTGGGATTTCTCAACAACCACAGCATCCATCACCGCGGGGAGTTGACGACTTATCTGCGGCCGATGGGGTCGAAGGTCCCGTCAATTTATGGCGGGAGTTACGACGAGCCATTTCAGCCGCCGGTGCGGGAGGCGGTCGAGACCGCGGCGTAGATCGCGAGAATGCAGAACTGGAGCCGCCTTTTGCGAGGCGGCTTTTCTATTGGGAGACGGCAGTCGCACCAGCCCCCTCGACTTCGCTCAGGGCAGGCTCTCGCGGGACAGCCGAGGCGGCTGTCTCTCCATGGTTAGCGGCGGTTGTCGAGGCTCCATGGGCCAGCGCCGAATTGCGTAATCAGGAGGGCGCCGCCTAGCATCGACAAGTTCTTCATGAACATGATCATCTGCATCTGGTGCATCATGGGATCGGAGACGGCCCAGAAGTTATGCAGCAGGGGAGTGACGCCGACCAGGAACAGGGCGATGAGCCAGGCGCCAATCCGGGCGCGGTAGCCGAGCAGGATGGAGAACCCTCCGACAAGGGCAAGAAGGGCCGACAAGGGCACTGCGACTGAGGCCAGCGGCACGCCTTGGGACGCGGCATAGGCGATCGTCTGGCCGCGGAAGTTGTTCGGTGCGGCGGTCAGGAAAACGAGCGCGAAGAACAGGCGGCCCAGCAGGACCAGCGGTCCCGCGAGGGCGGGGGATTGGGTTAGAGAACGCGTTGAAACGGTAGCGGTTGCCATAAGTATTCTCCTTCGGGTGCGATCGAAATCAAAATCAAGCGACAGAATGCGGGCCTCGGCGGCTTGCGGCATGGCGGAGGGGGTGCCTATTCCCGACCGCCGAGCGGACCGGGGTCAGTGCGTCACGGACGTCGAGGTATCGCTGGCCAGATCACGGAGTTGGGCGATGGCCGCGGAGCGGGCAATCTCAGCTTCGGCGCCAGGCTTCTGGTTTTCGGCGTGGATAAAGGTCAGGTCAGTGAGTCCGATGAAGGCCAGAATGTGGCGAAGATACGGCTCCTGATAATCGAAGCGTTCGGTGGGCGTGCCGGGGCGGAAGGCGCCGCCGCGCGACGTAACTACGAAGACCTTCTTGTTTTTCAAAATTCCTTGCGGGCCGGAGGCGGCGAAGAGAACCGTCTTGCCCCCACGAACGACCTGATCGATCCAAGCTTTGAGCGGCGCTGGGATGGCGAAGTTGTACATAGGAGCGCCGATGACGATAGTGTCGGCTTGCACGAGCTCGTCGACGAGTTCGTCAGAGAGTTGAAGGATCCGCTTTTGCTCGTCGGTCAGGCTTTCGGGGGCAGTGTGAATTGCCTGCACCCACTCGTCGGTAATGTGAGGAAGAGGGGTGGCGGCCAAATCGCGTTCCATGACGGCGCCATCGGGATGTTCCTGCTGCCAGGCTTCAGTGAAGCGGGCGGTGAGGTGACGCGAGACCGAGTTGCGGCGGGCGCTGGAATCGATGCGAAGCAGTTTCATGAGAGCCTCCTCATTCACCTTTTTAGATGGCGAACGATTATTGTTGGTTACAATAAATAACTGCCAGCCCTTTCAACATTAGGCACTCTGTAGTAACTTAGTATCTGGAAGCCACTATGAAACGATTTGCGAAGACGCCATCTCCGTGCGCCATTGGCGGAATGCTGGAACTCCTGACCCGGCCGTGGACGCTGCACATTCTATGGGCGTTGAACACGAACGGGCCGATGCGGTTTGGGGTGTTGCGGAAAAATGTGGACGGGATTTCGTCGCGCGTGCTGACGGAGCGGTTGCGCACGCTGGAAGAGAAGGGGTTCGTGTACCGCGATTACCAGCCGACGATTCCGCCGGCGGTGACGTACGGGATTACCGAGCGCATGAAGGATATTGAGAAGGTGCTGGCGCAACTGGAAGGGCTGGCGCGGAAATGGCAGGGGGAAGGATCGTCCGTTAAAGGCGGGAGCGGGCTTGGGCAGGGGCGAAGCCGTGGTTCGTTGGCGGCTTTGCGGAGCTAGGAACGTTAGGTTGAACTACGAAGGGCAAGACAAAGCTTGCACCACAGAGGACACAGAGGTTTCACTGAGGAAACCTCGAGCGATTCGGACCTTAAGTGTTGAACACCAGCGGTTGAAGAAAGGTCGCATTGAAGAATCGGGATTGAAGACGTCCTGCTGATGGTTCTCTCATCTGGATCGCCTGGTGTTCGCAGACAGGAGGGCGCATGGACTCGACCACGCGGGAACTACGTTTTGCGCTTCGCCAATTATGGAAAGCGCCAGGGTTGAGTTTGACGGTGGTGGGCATTTTGGCCGTGGGCATCGGTGCGACCACCGCGATGTTTTCGCTGGTGGAAGGAATTCTGCTGCGGCCGCTGCCATTCAACGACCCCGATCGGCTGGTTCTGGTGGGGGATCACGTGGGAGAGAGCCCGAATGTTCCCGTTACTGCGCGCGAGATCGCGACCTATGCGGGAAGTGCGAGCGCTTTTTCCTCGCTGGGCGGTTATATCGGGAACAGCTATGAGTTGTCTGGCGGAGGCGCGCCCGAGGAAATTGGCGCGGCACGGTTCACAGCGGGCGTTTTTGTCACGCTCGGCGTTCGCCCAATTCTGGGGCGGGTGTTTACGCAGCAGGAGGATGAGGCGCACGAACCGGTGGCGGTGATCAGCTATGCGCTGTGGCGCAAGCACTATCAGTCTGATCCGCGTGTGCTCGGGAGATCCGTCGTTCTCGACCGCAAGGCCTACACGATCATCGGGGTGATGCCGAGAAGTTTCGGGTTTCCGCTGGCCGACGGACTGCTGGACCAGGCGCAGATGTGGGTGCCGATGAGCCTGACGGCTGGGGAATTGTCGGACGACCACGCAGGGTACTGGGGATATCAGCTCGTGGCTCGGTTGAAAGACGGGGTCACGACGGCGCAGGGGGCGGAGGATGCGAACCGCGTTGCCCAGCAGGTCAGGCGCGACTTTCCGGCACGGCTGGCAGCGGTCCCCATTCGGGGCGACGTGAAACCGTTGCGCGAGTATGCCGTGGCCGAAGTGCGGCCCTTGTTGCGGACGTTGTTTCTTGCGGTCTCGATTGTGTTGTTGACCGCTTGCGTCAACGTCGCAGGTTTGCTGCTGGTGCGCGCGCTGCGACGACGCCGGGAATATGCGGTTCGGCTGGCCTTGGGAGCGCGATCGGGCGTAATCATCCGGGAATCGGTTTTTGAAGGGCTGCTGCTGAGCACGGCGGGAGGGCTGCTGGGGCTGGGGTTTGCTGCGATCGCGATTCGAACTGCGCTGCTACTGCTGCCCGAATCGATGCCGCGTGTGGATTCGATTTCCATGGACGCGACTGTGGCGGCCTTTGCATTGATCCTAGCGCTGATCACGGGAGCTGTGTGCAGCCTGGCGCCGGCGTTCGCGGCCTTGCGAACGAATGTGACGGAAAATCTGAAAGAAGGAGAGCGGTCGGGCACGGGCTCTGCAAGTCATGGCTGGTTGCGTTCGGCGCTGGTGGTGTCGGAGATTGCAATTGCGTTGGTGCTGTTGACGGTGGCGGGGGCGTTTCTGCGGAGTCTGCAGAAGATGCGCGCAGTTGATCCGGGCTTTCGCCCCGATCACGTGCTGGTCGCCAGCTATCAGTTGCCGCTCACGCAGTATTCGACTGAAGCTTCGGTAGAGGCGTTCCATCACGAGGTGATTGAGCGACTGGCGAGCAAGCCGGGAATGGCCGCGATGGGGCTCACCGACATTCTGCCGGCGTCGGGTTTTAACGGAGGAACGTCGTACACCGTCGAGGGAGTGCGGGCCGAAGATTGGAAACTGCAATTCGCGATGCTGTCGGCTACCGATGGAGATTATTTCCGGGCGATGGGAATTCGGTTGATCGATGGCCGGTATTTCACGGGGGACGATCGGGCTAACGCGCCGCTGGTTGTGATTGTGAACCAGTCGATGGCGCAACATTGCTGGCCCGGCGGGCGGGCATTGGGCAAGCGCATCCACGTGGGCAACCCGGGGAGGAAGGACTGGCCATGGGCGACGGTGGTCGGGGTGGTGGCGAATACGAAGCTCGGGGCGCGCGACGAAGCAGACACGGATCAGTGGTACGCGCCGGCGGAACAGCCGGCGATTACTGGGGAGACGGGATCGAAAAGCCTTGGCAGTGCGGCGAGTGGATACATAACGCTTCGCTCCGCTCTGCCCGCAGGCGAGATGGCGAGGACGCTGCGTTCGACGATCGGCGAGATCGACCCGCTGCTGGCGTTGCAGCAGGTGCAGCCGATGGACGAAGTGATCGCGAGTATTGAAGGGCCTCGCCGATTTAATACTGATTTGATTACAGCGTTTGCGGCGGGGGCGCTGCTATTGGCGGTGACGGGGATTTATGCGGTGGTCGCGTTTTCGGTATCGTTGCGGCGGCAAGAGATTGCGGTTCGCATGGCGCTGGGGGCGCAACGCGCGGGCATTGCGCGGCTGGTGCTGCTTTCGAGTGCGAAGCTCGCGCTGCTGGGGTGCACGATCGGGTTGGCGGGATCGTATGCGGCTTCGCGGGTGGTGAGTTCGTTCCTGTTTGAGGTGAGCGCGACCGATCCATTCATCTACCTGCTGGGAGTCTTGATCATGGTGGGGATGACGCTGGCGGCTTCGGCGATTCCGGCTCGCCGAGCCGCGGCGGAGGATCCGATGAACGCATTGCGGGCGGCTTAGGAATCCAAAACAATCCAAAACCTTGGACCACGGAGGACACGGAGGGTAACGAAGGAAACCTAGGAACTCAGCCAGGAGCGTTCGCGATGGAAATCTTATGTCTACGGTGTTCGGGAACGGACAGGGAATTTCGGTTCTGGACAGATCGGGATGCGGGGCGAGTTGCGGGCAGGGAACTAAGTTAAATCCTTTCAGTATGGATTGGCGGCGCAGGAATGGCACTTCGTTTGTAGAGGTTCCGGCAGGGGTGGTCGAGCTGCGCTTGACGGACAGCCGAGGCGGCTGTCCCTACATGCTGATTGAGCATTCGAGGTGAGACGTGCGAACCGTGATGGGGAATTTTCGCTATAGCCTGCGGATGTTGCGGAAGAATCCGGGATTGACGGCGGCCGTGATTGCGACGTTAATGCTGGGGATTGGGGCGACCACGGCGATCTATACGGTGGTGTATGCGGTGCTGATTGCGCCGTTGCCTTATCCGCATCCAGAGCAATTGATGATGGTTTGGTCGAAGGTGAACGGTGGGCGGAATGTGATCTCGGCGGGAGATTTTCTGGAATGGAAACAGCAGAACAAAACGTTTCAGCAATTGGCGGCGTGGACAGGGAGCAGTTTTAATTTAGCGACGCAGAATCAACCGGAGCAGGTTCCGGGCATGCAGTCGACGCCGGGATGGTTCAGCATGCAGGGGATGCGGTTTCTGCTAGGGCGGGATTTCAGAGCGGAGGAAGGGAATCTCGGAAGCGATCATGTGGCGGTTTTGACTTATAAGTTGTGGAACCGGCTGGGAGCGGATCGAAACATTGTTGGGCAAACGCTGCGCATCAACCTGGAACCTTACACGGTGGTGGGTGTGCTGGCGCCGGGCATTGGGGACCGATTTGATTTTGAACTGGCGGTGCCGCTGGCATTTCGTCCGGAACAGATCAATCATAACTATCACTGGCTGCTGGCGATGGGGAGACTGAAGCCGGGAGTGACGCTGCAGCAGGGGCAGGCCGACATGGATGCAGTGACGGCGCATCTGGCGCAGGCTTTTCCAAAGACGAATCAACGCTGGGGCGCTGCGGTGGAACCCTTGCAGAATGACTTTCTGCCTCCCGAACGCATTCAGAACTTATGGCTGCTGCTGGGCGCGGTGGGATTTGTGCTGGTGATTGCGTGCGTGAACATTGCGAACCTGCTGCTGGCGAAGGGGGCGGCGCGGCTGCGGGAGATTGCGATTCGCAGTTCCGTGGGAGCGAATCGAAAACAGATTTTTGCGCAGTTTCTGACGGAGAGCTTAGTGCTGGCGCTGATTGGCGGAGGGCTTGGGATAGCGCTGGGCGTGGGATTGCTGCGTGCGATTCTGAGCATTGTGCCGGAGAATATTTTGCCGTCGGAGGCGAATTTCCAACTCGACATTCACGTGCTGTTGGTGGCGCTGGCGGCGACGATGCTGGCGGGGATTTTATTCGGCTGCGCGCCGGCATGGTATGCGTCGCGAGTCGATCCGGGAGAATCACTGAAGGAGGGCGGGCGGACGGGGACTGGCGCGGGCAGTCACAAACTGCGGCGAGGACTGATCGCCGGAGAATTCGCGCTGGCATTGTCGCTGCTGGCGGGGGCGGGACTGGCGATTCACAGTTTCTGGAATTTGACGCGCGTAGATTTGGGACTGCGGACCGATCACGTGCTCACTTTTGGGTTGGATCAGTCACCGGGGCGTTTCAAGAGCCGGGAGGAAATGTATGCCTACAACCAGCGCATGTTGACCGAACTGCAGTCTGTGCCGGGAGTGGCCGCGGCGGCGACTGTAACGGGGCTGCCGTTGCGCTTTCATAGCGACGGCATGTCGCTGAGCGTGGTGGGTGCGACGTATGCAGATGAATCACAGCGGCCTGGTGCTGGGTTTCAGTCGATCTCGCCGGAGTATTTTAAGACTTTCGGCATTCGCGTGGTGCAGGGGCGGGCTTTCAACGAGCAGGACACTGGCACGAGCGTGCGGGTTGCGATGGTCAACGAGGAATTCGTGAGGAGATATTTGAAAGGGATGGACCCGTTGCGGCAGAGGCTGGCTTTCGAGCAGATCATTCCGGGTGCGCAGGATCTGGGGCCGATGGTGGAGTGGGAGATTGTGGGCGTGTTTCATACGGTGATGTATGACGATTTTCGGGAGGCATCGCCGGAAGTGGATGTGCCGTTTGCGCAGTCGTTGTCGCCGAATGTGACGATAGGAGTGAGGACGGAGCGGGACCCCGCGGCGATGAGTGAGACCATCGCGGCGGCGGTCCATCGAGTGGATGCCGAGATCGCGCTGGCGCGGCTGCGCACCATGGATCAAGTGAAAACGGAGGCGCTGGGCGAGGACCGGTACACGATGGTCTTATTTGCCGGCTTCGCGGCGGTGGCGCTGGTTCTGGCGGCCGTGGGAGTGTACGGGTTAATGGCGTTTGCAGTCGCGCAGCGGACTAATGAGATGGGGCTGCGGTTGGCCTTGGGCGCGAGCAGGGCAAATGTGATCTGGTTGATTATGCGGGAAGCATCGCTGCTGGCTGCGGCTGGGCTGGGGATTGGACTGGCAGGCGCGGTGCTGGTGGGGCGGACCATGCGCAATACTCTGTACGGCGTGGGAGCGATGGATTTTTCGGTCGCCATTACGGTTGGCCTGCTGTTGTTTGGCACGGCGCTGGTGGCGTCGTACTTACCCGCGCGGCGGGCGGCTACGATCGATCCCATGACGGCGTTGCGGAGCGAGTAGACGAGGAACCACGCGAGCAACAATCCCAGAGGGCAAGGCGCGCTGTCGGGATCAAGAGGGCTCTATTGTGCCCCTTGCCATTCCATCTAAGCTCCGGCATAATAAGAGTTTGCCTCGATCTCACCGGACTCTTCCGGAACAAGGATATAAGACCCGTGTTAATGATTCGACTGGCGCGCCGAGGTGCGCGTAAACAACCGTATTATCGCATTGTGGTGATTGAGAAGGCGCGCGCGCGCAATGGCCGTCCGGTGGAAGTGGTGGGGACCTATAATCCCCGCACCAATCCTGCCAGCGTGGAACTGAAGCGCGACCGCGTGGAATATTGGGTGTCGAAGGGCGCCCAAATGTCGGACCGGGTGAACAAACTGTTCTCCAAGGCGCCTACTCCGGTGGCCGCCGGTTCCGCCGCTTAAGTTCTTGCGGCTGCCGATTTCCTCCCGTTCGCGATGAGCGCGAAGGGTGGGCCCCTCATTCGAACTTCACCGCGAGAACGACACGATTATGACTGAGCCTTCTGGAGATGTGCGCGCGCTGGTTGAGATGATCGCGAAATCGCTGGTCGACACTCCCGACGAAGTGTTCGTGGAGAAGTTCGACGACGGCGTAATTGAACTGGAAGTCGCCGAAAGCGATGTGGGCAAGGTCATTGGGCGCCAGGGACGAACTGCCCGCGCCTTGCGGGCCCTGCTGAGCGCCGCCGGGCACCGGGCCCGCCAGCGCTATACGCTCGAGATCATCGAGTAGAAGCGAGTTGAGCGCGGAAACAAAGGGCGAGTTCGTTACCCTGGCGCGTGTCGTCAAGACGCAGGGGCGGCGCGGGGAAGTTGCCGCCGAGGTTCACAGCGACGTTCCGGAACGATTCGCGGCAGGCATGAGGTTGTTTGCTCTGCCGAAGGCAGACGATTGGCGACGGGACTTGGAAGTCGAAGATTTGTGGCCGCACAAGGGCCTGCTGGTTTTGAAGTTTCGCGGCGTGGATTCGATTTCTGAAGCAGAGCCTTTAGTGGGAGCGGAGTTGCAGGTTCCGATTGCCCAGCGCGCGAAGCTGGAAGCGGGCTGGAATTACGTGAGCGATTTGATCGGCTGCACATTGCTCGATCACTCTCGTGAGATTGGCCGCATTGAAGATGTACAGTTTGGAGCGGGGGAAGCGCCCCTGCTGACGGTTGCGAACGCAGCCGGAAAAAAGTTTGAAGTGCCGTTCGCGGAAGCGTACCTGGAAGCGGTGGACGTAAAGCGGCGGCAGGTGCGCATGAATCTTCCCGAAGGCATGCTGGAAATTAATGCTCCGCTAACGCGGGAAGAAAAGCAGGAGCAACAGTCGGAAAGAAAAACGAAGCGCTAGAGTTTTCTCCGTGGGCCTCGCGCCCTCTGCGGTTAAAGGTTTCAGGTCCAGATGAAAGCCGATATTCTGACGATCTTCCCCGGCTTCTTTCAAGGACCGCTGGATCACGGTATTACCCGCCGGGCCTGCGAGATGGGTCTGGCGAAAATCGAGATCCACGACTTGCGGCAGTTTACGCACGACCGGCACCGCACCGTGGATGACCGCCCATTCGGCGGGGGCGAGGGCATGGTGCTCAAGCCGGAACCGATCTTTGAATGTCTGGAGACGTTGCAGGTGGCCGCGCGCGCGGATCGCATTAGCGGGCGCGTGAAGCAGTCGGTGATACTGCTTTCGGCGCAGGGCCAGCGGTTCACGCAGCAGGTTGCGGCGGAATTGGCGGGGCTCGACCGGATCGTGCTGCTTTGTGGCCGCTACGAGGGCGTAGACGAACGCGTGGCGGATTTTCTCGCGGACCGCGAGCTTTCGATCGGCGATTACGTGTTGAGCGGCGGAGAGATGGCCGCTGCGGTAATCATCGAAGCGGTCACGCGGTTGCTGCCGGGCGCGGTTGGCAACGAAGCTTCCACGCGGCAGGAATCGTTTACCGCGCATGAGCAGAAGGATGCGGGTGCGGCGGATTCGACCTGCGGTTCCGGCGGACTGCTGGATTATCCGCACTACACGCGTCCCGCGGAGTTCCGCGGATTGGCTGTGCCGGAAGTTCTGCTGAACGGGGATCATCAGGAGATCCGCCGCTGGCGCCGGGAGAGGGCGCTGGAGAAAACGCTGCGCAACCGTCCGGATTTGCTGGAGGGCGCGGAGTTGAACAAGGAAGACAGCAAACTTTTAGCCCGCATCAAGAACGGCGGCTAGCTCTTAAGTGTAATGCCGCGAAATTCTGATAGAGATTCAAAACGAAGGAAGAGACGACAATGTCAAACTTAATCATCGAAAAACTGCTGGCGAAGTCGCAACGCACGGATATGCCGGCGTTCCGTCCCGGCGACACGGTTCGCGTTCACGTGAAGATCAAGGAAGGCGATAAAGAACGGCTGCAGGCCTTCGAAGGCGTGGTCATCAAGCGCGACAACGGGCCGCAAGCCAGTTTTACTGTGCGCAAGATCAGCTTCGGCCAGGGCGTGGAGCGCATTTTCCCGATTCACTCCAAAGTGGTGGATAGGGTCGAACTGCTGCGCTCTTCAAAAGTCCGGCGTGCGCGATTGTTCTATCTGCGCGGACTGCGTGGGAAAGCGGCGCGCTTGCGGGATGTGGAGAAGGCGTAGACTTCTGTTGAGAGACATCGAGGTAGATGCTGGCGACTGCAAGGCCGCTGGCGCGGCCTGACCGGGTCAGAGGACCCGGTCCCACACTAAACCGCCGGCCTGGCCGGGTTCCACACTAAACCTCGGGCTGCGCTAAGCCTGAATGCGCGACTCCGCTGGCGTCGAGACGCCGCCCGAGTGGTTCTTCCTGTTCTGCTCCGCTTCGTACTCTTTCCTGGTGCCCACGAAGAACTCAATCTTGCCGCCGATGGGAATTCCGTCGCCCGTCTTGAAGAGCGAATGCGAGTAGCCCCAGACCGCGCCCTCGCTGCCATTGTGAAAGGTAGCATGGGCATTGGTCAGCAGAGTTGAGGTAACGGCCTTTCCGCTCCTGGGAACAGGCAGAATGTAGGCCTCACCACGCTTCTCGAGCGGGGGAGCGTCCTTCACCCCCATCTCCAGAAGAAAATCGCCGCTGAAGCCAGATGGAATTTCTACGAGTACCTGGGGCGAGGAATCCTGTTTCGTGCAGGCGCAGGCGGCCAAGAGAACGACTGCGCAGATCGTTGTGGGCCAGATCTTCCGATTCATCCTTTAACCTCTTGCATTCTGGGCGGAGAAATTTGTTGCGTGTTTTTTTTAGGTACGGGCACTCGCGCGACGATTTCAGTTCCGACAGCGCTGGAGTTGACTTGCAGTGTGCCGCCAATTTCGCGGATGCGCTCCATCATACCGGCTAGTCCAACTCCACCGCCGGAACCATTTTCCCGAAGACTGTGCACGACGGCCGGAGGCATACCGTTGCCGTAGTCGCGCACGCGTAAAGTGACGTGGTTGCCGGCGGTCTCCAGGCTGACGTCGGCGCGTTTGGCGCCGGAATGGCGGTGTACATTCGTCAAGCTCTCTTGCAGCACCCGGAACAGCACCAGTTCAGTGGCCTCCGGAAAGCGGCCCGCGCCATCGCGTATGTCGAGATTGACGTTGATCCCGCTGCGCTTGCCAAATCCCTCTACGAACCAACGGGAGGCCGAGTTCAGTCCGGCCTCGTCCAGCAAGGGAGGGTGCAACAGGTGTGAAATCGTGCGTGTTTCCGCGATGGAATCATCCAGCAGCTTGATGCAGTCCAGCAGCACGTGATCCGCGGGCAGTTTTGTCAGCAGGGTGGTGAGAGCCATTTTGGTTGCGGCCAGTTGCTGTCCAACGGAATCGTGCAACTCGCGCGCGAACTTTCGGCGCTCTTCGTCTTGCAGGGTTAACAACTTGGCGCTGAGCGCGCGTTGCGCAAGTTCGGCTCGGGAGCGGGCCGACACCTGGATCATCAGGAGGCGATGGTGCAAAAAGAACAACACCAGCGCCAGGAAGAGGCTGGTGAGCAGGATTTCCGCAGTCAATGCAGTGAAGCGGCTGGCCCGCCCCTGACGCTCGCCCAGCAATTGTTCCTCGGCGTCATACATGCGTTGCAAGAGTTGGTCGGTCTCATCGGCCGCGGCCAGACTCTGGCGGCTGATCGCGGCCTGGGCGGCGGAGTTTGACTTTCCCGTCTTCTTAAGGTCGATCGCCTGATCGAGCAGTACGATTCGCCGCTCCTTCAGATCCGCCAGCTTGACGCAATTGGCCTGCTGTTGCGTGTTGTCGGCGGTGAGGCGCTGGATTGTGGCCGCCGAACTTCTGATCTCGCTCACCACTGCGGCCTGCTGCTGCAGCAGCAATTCGTCGCCGGTATCGAGGTATTCGGAGCGAAGCCTTCCGGCGCGCGCGGTCGCCATGGAAAACCGCGCTAACGCGTTTTGGACCTCGCGCGTATGGCGAACCCATCGCTGACTCGAGTCCATGCTGGTGAAGGCGAGATAGGCGGAGCAACTGCTGAGAAGAAGGAAGAGTATGGCGGCGGCCAACGCCGCATTTACCTTTCCGATTGAAGACATGCACGACCCGAGAAGACCCGCAAGCATTGTAAATGAAGTGTCTGTGGAATGGAGGTCAAGCTCGGGGTGGCGGCTCAGGCCGGGTGCGCCAGGCCCGATGAGAGAGACTGGGCGCTAGACCGCAGCGGAGGCCAGGGGCTGCCCGGGTAGCTGGCCATCAAATTCCTTGACGCGGTTTCCTCGCAACTTGCTCAGGACATAGGTGAGCAGAGGGCGATCGCCGCGACGGATCTCATGGAATTCCACGCCCATGGCCAGGTTGTTGACCAGATACTTCACCCGGGCCTTAACTGCAAGGCTTACGTCAAAGATGTTCAATGCCAGTCGGCAATCGGTTCCGGGACGAAGGATTTCTGTGGAGGCAATGCGCGCACCGAATTCTGAAATCTGCTCGACCTGGCCCTGGACCAGTTGCACTCCGTCGATCACCTGCGCCTGACCCTCCACATAGAACCGGGGACGGCGGCGCCGATTCGCGGGTGCCTGCGGGCCGCTGAACGAGCGAGTCAGCTTGCCGCGCTCCAAGCTGTCGAGATCGATGGGCTGGTATTGCTCTTCGATCTGGCGCAATTCTTCATCCCAGGGGGTCCTGCCTTCGACGCATTGAACGGTGAATTGCCCGCGGAGAGCGGAAGCGGCGTCGCCGGCCCAGACCACCTGGCAAATGGCTTTGTTACGGCCGCGCTCAATCATGACCATGTCGCCGATGTTGACCGGGCGCGTGCCCAGCAGGCGCGCGCCGTGCGGGTGGATGTCATAGGTGCAGGCCATTTCGGCAGGGCCGCGTCCTTCCTGCCCTATCAGACTCCAACGCACAGGAATGGCGAGATGGACGAGTTTTGCGGTGAGCAGGCCATCGTCCGGCGACAGTTTGTTTGAACTCTGCACAGGTTTCCTCTTGGATCGTGTGACTGACGCCAAGTTACCAGTACATGTCCTAACGGGCAATGTACGTGGGTAATCGTGGGGATGGTTACTGGCGGGCGGGTTCCCGGCTTTGGAGCGCCAGAGACAGCAGTATTGAAACTCGGCTTGCAAGAATTTCCGGGGTGGACGAAGATGGGGGCAAGTCATACTTTTGTTTTGAAGTTGTGGTGATGAAATTAACCTCGGCACGAACGCTGTCGCCTTCCGCAGCCAAGCTGCGACTATTGAAAAAACTGCGTTGCACGCTGCGCCATGAAAAAAGAGCATGGGCGGCGGGAGCGCGGCTGGTGGCGGGCGTGGATGAAGTGGGGCGCGGATCGCTGTTCGGCTGCGTGGTGGCGGCGGCGGTGATTCTTGACCCGGCTTACCGGGTGCGAGGGCTGCGCGATTCCAAGTTGCTGGCTGCGGAGCGGCGCGAGGTGCTGGCGGAGCGCATACGCGAGCACGCGTTGGCGTGGTCGGTAGCGGCGGTGGATGCGGCGCGCATCGATCAGATCAATATTTATCATGCCTCGCGGCTGGCGATGCGCGAGGCGGTGACGCTTCTGGCGCCTGCCGCGGATCACTTGCTGATCGACGCGCTGCGCATTGATTGCGAGCAGCCGCAGGTGGCGATCATTCACGGGGACGCAGTTTCGGCTTCGATTGCGGCAGCTTCGATTCTGGCGAAGGTGGAGCGGGACAAGATGATGCGCGAATGGGACGCGGTGTTTCCGGCGTACGGGCTGGCGTCGAATAAGGGCTACAGCACGCCGCGGCACCTGGCGGCGCTGCGCGAGCTAGGGCCGACGCCGTTGCACCGTCTGTCGTTCGCGCCGGTGTGGCAGAACCCCGTGCCCCAGGAGGTCTTCGGTTTCATGGACGATGACGACCTGGCCGTGGACGAAGCTGCAGCAGGATGAGCGGATTGAGAGAATTCCCGGGAGAGTTTTTCCCGAATGGTCCTTTTGCCCCGTTCCAGGGCGGTTGTGTACGTACAAGAGTATAAGTATAGTGAGATATATGAAACATAAAGCAAGAGTTGCGAAGAGCGTTAAACGCGGGGGGAAGTCTTCCACGGGATCCCGGCGGAAGAGCGGACGAAGAAAAGGCAGGGCTTCGGCTGAATCCTCGAAGCGGGGGCCGGTTTCGATGCACGAAGTGATGGAGTTTTATAAGCCCCTCAAGAAACCGGTGACGTTGCGGCTGGACGCCGATGTGCTGGCGTGGTTCAAACGGGATGGGCGCCGGTACCAGACGCGGATTAATGCCACGCTGCGGCGGGTGATGGAACGGGAGATGAAAGAGACCCGGGCCTGAGTCGGGGCCTTCTGCATGGTTTCGTTGCGCAGGCAGTGGGCCGAGTCAGAGTGCCCTGTTTCGGCGCTGGGTAGATCAGGATCTCCACCCTGTCGCAAAGTGCGCGACAAGGGGGGCACGCTCAGGATTTAAGAAACGCCCCGGACGAATGCGTCCGGGGCTACGTGTTTTAGTGGCAGTTGGGAAAGTTCAAGGAGGCTATCCATGTGGACCAAGCGAAGGAGCCGTCCGCCGGATAGAACTCGCTGGTGTACCAGAAGGTGCAGGAGTTGCTGCCGTCGAGCGCCATGCTCGAGTAATCCCCCCAGCGGTCGAAGGAATTTATCTGCGAGCCTCCGCCTTGTTTAATGACGGCTTCGGTCTCGGTGGTTCCTAACGGATCGCCGGCGGTTTGGCCGGAGTAATAGAGTGACGGGTAATCGCCGGCGGCCGCACTGGAGCGGGAGTAGCCGACAGCAATGTCACCGGCCTTGTTCATGGCGACAGAACCCATCCAGCGATACTCGCCGTCATCCGGAGTAATGCCCGACTGATAGAGCGACAGTTTCGTGGTGCCCTGCCCTTGAGAGCGGAACTCGTACCAGGTGGTGGCAACCGCCGAGGTGTTGTTCACGCTATGGCCGACGAGATAATGCTGGGTGCCGTGGCTGGTGAAGTGAGCCAGGCGATACATGAGGCGATCGCCGAGCGTATCGAGCATGTCAGATCCGGCGGTCGGCTGCGGAACGCAGTTGGTGGTGAGGAAACCACCGCTGACGCAGAGTGCCATATCGAAAGCGGGCACGCTGATCGGCATGCTGCCATCGACTCCTGCGAGTTTGGAGTTGTTGGGCTTCCCGAAATCCGCGGAAAACACATATTCGTAAACGTGGGTGTCGCCGGGCAGGAAGTTGTCGATGGCTCCGAGAAGGACTTCGGCATCATTCGGCCCGGAAGGCGTGTCGTCGTCGGCGGGCAGCATGCTGTCGTCGAACAGAGTGCCGTTGGAATTATCCGCGATGCAGACTTGCTTGGCATTCGGATTTCCCTGCCGCATGAGATTGGCCTGGTAGGCGCAGACGTTTACGCCCACAAAGCCGGGGTTAAATAGGTTCTGAGACTGGTAATAGGTGTTGGGCTTCAAGCCCCACTTGGGGTAGTCAGGGAAGCCAGCCGATTGGGGGAACATGTATCGGTAGTAGCTGCCGGAAGCGTCGGAGGTCTGCGAGACGGCGACGCAGGTGTAGTAGGGCGGCCCGCTGAAAACGTTCTGGGCTGCGATCCAGACGTGATTGGCCTTGTCCCACTGAATGATGGGATCACCATCGTTGTTGGCCTCGCAGGGTCCGCCGAATCCCTTCCAGAAATTGTTGCCGGCGAAAGGACCGGCGACTACGGCTCCGCTGGCCTTGTCGAATACGGCGTAGCAGACGTTGACCCACTGGACGATTTGAGTGTCCCCGACGGCGGCGTTGGTGTCGGGAGGGACGTAGTAGAAGCCGGTGAGCGGCGGGCAGGAAAGAGAATCGCCAATCTGGTTGACGCCCTCGAAGCCGAGGCCCACAGTGGCGCTGATGTCAGGGGAGGCGGCCGAAATCGCGGAGGCGGCAGTTTGCCTGTGAAGAGCGCCGTTGGCGAGGAAAGGCTTGGTCCTCAAGGGCGCGTGAGTTTGATGAATGCCTCGCGCACTCGGAGCTTCCAGGGCAAGTTCGGACAGCGGACGGGAAACGTCGAAGTGAACGGGTTGGTGTGCGACGGCATTGCCGATGACCTTAGGCGTTTGCTGGGCGGTGCATAACGCTGTGACGGTCAGAGTGAAGAGCGCTGAGAGATACAACATGCTGCTTCTGGTTTTCATGATCCAATTCCTCTGCGTGAATTCGTGAACATCATCGAGATGGCCCAGCAGGAAGAGCAACAAGGGAAACCCGCCCTGCATACTTGGTTAGGAGTTGGTTGAGGCCGAGACTACGTTACGCTGCGGCATGACTTGCAAAATTGAAAGGGATCATACGCCGATCCGGTTGTTTCGGATACTGTGAAAAGATTTTCATATAAGGAGGAGACCGTTAAAACCC
The DNA here is from genome assembly GCA_035701745.1 of Candidatus Sulfotelmatobacter sp. Lineage (GTDB taxonomy): Bacteria > Acidobacteriota > Terriglobia > Terriglobales > Acidobacteriaceae > Sulfotelmatobacter. Next base: position 19,798 of record DASSRO010000040.1, read on the forward strand.
TTCACCACCAAGGGCACGAAGGTCCACGCAGCAAACCTCTAAGGCTGAGTGTCGGCTAAATGATTCAGGAGTTTGGTATTGGTTTGGAGGGCGCGCTGCAGGATTTCGGCTTGCTGCCGGGCGGTCGGCCAATCCTGCTTTTCGACGGCTTCGGTCAAGCCTGGCAATTCCAGGTGAGCGTAAGTGAAACGGGCTCCATAAAGGATGTGTTTGAACCAGGGGCGGCCGGGAATGCCGTCGGGGGTGAGCCAGTTGCGTTCCACTTGCATCATGCCGTGATTGAGGGCGAGGGCTTGTCTGGAGTCTAGTGCGTTGGAGGCGAGTTGGCGGGAGAGGGATTGGTTGAGACGTTGTCCGGCGGCTTGGAACGCGTCTATGGCTTTCATGACTGGGTTTAGGTCAAGCAATCGCTGTTCGGCTTGGGACGCGGGCCCGCTGGAGAAACTTTGTGTCGCGCCGCAGCAGAGATGATAGGGATCCTTCGACTGCGTGGAAGCTTCGCTTCGCTCAGCATCCACTCCGCTCAGGATGACAGGTCTGTTTTTGTTTACTTCGCCCACTGGGACAGATCCATTTTTTGTTGCTTGGCTCAAGACTACGGATTTGTTTTTGGAGGCGAGGTCGTTGACGAAGTGGCGGATGTTGGCGGCGTAGGTCGCGAAGTCGAAGGGAAGTAGGTCGGCATTAGCGAGGCGAAGGGCGGTAACGCCCCACAGTTGCGACATTAACGTGTGATAACGATAGCCCGGATCGCCGAAATGATTCATCCAGTAGAAATCGTCGTAGGCGGAGTGGTAGACGCCGTAGTCTCCGACGAATCCGAGGCCGAGGACGGGGACGCCGAGGAAATTTAGAAATACGGTGTGATCAGAACCGCTGCCGATGCGGGTGTCGGCGAGGCTGTCATCGACGACGCCGGAGTCGTTGAATTGTCCAGATTGCTTGCCTTCTTTTTTCGCGCGCTCCACGCGAGCTTTCCAGGCTTCATAGAGAGTCTTGCCCGACGGATCATTTAGCGTGTGCGTCGTTTCGACCAGCATGGGAGCAAGCGAGGCGACGGCTTCGCCGTAGAAATCGGCGCCGGAGGTCGCCTCGTCGACGTTAATGTAGCCGACAGCTTTTTTGCGCAGGTCGCCGGCGAATTGCTCTCCCCATTCAGTGGACCCGGTAAGGCCGACCTCTTCGCCGTCCCAGCTGCAGACGACGATGGTGCGGCGCGGACGCATGCCTTGCTTGGCCAGCGCGCCGAGAGAGCGCGTAAGTTCCATCATGGAGGCGGTGCCGCTGGAGGGATCGACGCCGCCGAAGGCCCAGGCGTCGCGATGATTGCCCAGCACGACCCATTCGTCGGGAAGCTCGGCGCCGCGAATGCGGCCTTCGACGACGTAATAGGGCTGGATGCCGTTGTCCATTTCAATTTTGAGATGGACTTTCACGCGGTCGCCGCCGAGGCGATAGCTGATGGGGAGTCCGCCTTGCCAACTTTCCGGAGCGGGTGGGCCGTCCATATTTTCGAGTAAAGGTTTGGCGTCGTGCCAGGAAAGCGGAAGCGCCATGATTTTGGGCGCGGACTGGGCCTGCTCGATGGGAATGCGTTTTGCGCCGGGAACCGAAGCCCAGCCTGGAGTTTGCGGGTCGCCCGGGACGATGAAATCGTAGGTGATGGCGCCGCGCTGGATGTGATATTCCGAGCCCCAGGGACCGTCGGGATCGACGGCACCCTTCTTGTAGCCGTCTTCCGCGGGATCGCTGTAGATCAAAAGGGCGGCGGCGCCTTCGTGTTGGGCGGTGAGCGCTTTGAATCCGCGATAGCTGTAGGGATTGGAGTAGCGCACGAGGACGATTTTGTTTTTGACGCTGATGCCATTTTGTCGCAGCAGATCGTAGTCTTCCGGATTGCCGCTGTACGCGTAGACGACGGGCGCGGTGATGTCGCCGGAGATTGACATGCCGAGCCACGCGCCGCTGATCGCGGGATTTTTCGAGTCGGGATCGGCGTCGAGAGGAGCTTCACGAAGCGTGGCCTGATAGCGGATGGGCTCGACCATTTCGAGCGAGGCTGATTTGGGGTTGGTGCCGTAGACGTCGTAGCGGCGGATGATGACATCGTCCAGGCCCTGCTTGCGCCATTCGGCGGCGATGTAGTCGGCGAGTTCATTGTTGCGCTTCGATCCGGCGACGTGGGGCTCAGAGGTGAAGATGCGGTGCTGGCGGCGTTCTTCGTCGGGAGTGGGAATGGATTTGAATTTGGATTCGAGCTCGGCTTCGGTGGCGGAATGGGCCGGAGTGAAGCCCAGGATGGAGGTTTGGGAAGGGGCTGCGATTGAGAATGTGAAGACAAAGGCGAGGATGGAGCGAAGCGGAAGATTCATCGAGTGAATGGGATTTTCGCGTGCAAAGACTACCACAGGCAGCGGTGCTGCGCACCGCTTGACCGGGTCAGAGACCCGGTCCCACACAAGCAGACCAGGCCAGAGATCCTTTCCCGCACAAGGCAGGCTGAAACAGGCCAAGGCTTACACAGGTGGAGTGCGACACTGCTATGATTTTGCAGGATGTCGCGGCGCGGAAAATTCATCACATTCGAAGGACTCGATGGCACCGGCAAGAGCACACAACTGCGCAAGCTGGCGGAGGCGGTGCGGGCGTCGGGTCACAAGGTGGTGGAGACGCGCGAGCCCGGGGGAACGCTGACCGGAGAGAAGATTCGTAAGGTGCTGCTGGACTCGGCGACGGCGGGGCTTTCGCCGCTGGCGGAGATGGCGCTGATGTTTGCGTCGCGGGCGCAGCACATTGCGGAGGTGATTGAGCCGGGGCTGGCCCAGGGAAGCATCGTGCTGTGCGACCGATTTACCGATTCGACGGAGGCGTATCAGGGCTCTGGACGCAGGCTGGGGAGCAGCGCGGTGCGGGAACTGCATCGGGTGCTGTGCGGAAATCTGCAGCCGGATTTGACGATCCTGCTGGATTCGGACGCGGCGGCCAGCGTGCATCGGGCGCGGCAGAGGAATAAGCGCGACTCGAAAAATTCGTGCCGCGGACATGATGAGAACCGGTTTGAGCAGGAGACGCGTGCATTTTTTGCCCGAGTGCACGAAGGATACCTGGCGATTGCGAAGCGGGAACCAGGAAGGGTCGCGGTGGTAGATGCGCGCGGCACGCCGGGGCAGACGCATCAGCGGATAGTGGAGGTAGTACGGAAGAAGATGAAGCTGGTGTGAAGCGGCACTCAGCATTCAGCAATTAGCATTCAGCAGTTGGCCGTCGTGGTCGTAGTGAACGGCACGGGTTCTTGGTGGCTGCAATGCTGCTAAAGAAACTGTGATTAAGGTTGAGGTAGAAAACGCAAGGTCCCTCGACTGCGCAGAATTGCCGAAAGACGGCAATTCTGCTTCGCTCGGGATGACAGGATGAACTCAATCAAATGCTGAGTGCTGAGTGCTGAGTGCTAAGTGCTAAGTGCTAAGTGCTAAGTGCTAAATGCCAAGCGCTAAATGCCAAGCGCTAACGGCTGTTCCTATGTTCTCTGACTTTCATGGCAATGCCGAGACGGTGCATCGCTTGCGCGATATGCTGGCGCGCGAGCGGTTTCCGCATGCGGTCGTGCTGGCGGGAGGACGCGGATCGGGCAAATACACGCTGGCGTTGATGCTGGCGCAGGCTTTGAATTGTCTTGACCCGGTCAAGACGGATGGACTGCCGGATTATTGCGGGAAGTGCGCCAACTGCACTCGCATTGCGCAGGGGGCGGACCTGGATGCGCGCTTTGCCGAGGCGGTGGAGGCGCGGGAAAATCTGCGCGAGACGGACAAGAAAGAGACTCGGCTGTTTGTGCAAACCCATCCCGACGTGCTGGTGATTCCGCCGGATCCTCCGCAGATGATGATCAAAGTCGACCAGGTGCGGCGGGTGATCGAGACAATTTATTACCGTCCGGCGGAAGGCCGGGAGCGAGTTTACATTTTCACCGACTCGGCATTCATGAAGGAGGCGGCGAATTCGCTGCTCAAAGTGCTGGAGGAGCCGCCGGAGTTCGCAACGATTTTCCTGCTGACCGAAAATCCTGGGGAGTTGCTGCCGACGATCCGTTCGCGCGCGATGGTGTTTCAGCTAGGCGCGTTGCCGGCGGAGGAGATTGAGGCGTACCTGGCGAAGCATCGCCCGGAATGGAAGGCGGCGGAGCGGGCTCTGGTGGCGCGGCTTTGCGAAGGGGCGGTGGGACGTGCGCGCAGCTTCGACCTGGCGGAGTATGTCGCGGCGCGCGGGCACGCGCTGGCAATTTTGAAATCCGCTCTGGCGGGCGGGGAACACAGCGAGCTATTCAAAGTCACCGAAACCTATCGTCCGGGCGCAGAGGGGCGGGAGAAAACCGAGACTTTGATTCGCACGTTGTATTCGTTGTTGCGCGATTTGGCCTCGATCGAGGCGGGGGCGCCGGATTTGGTTCGCAACACGGATATTGCAGCGGAGTTGAAGCGGCTGGCGGCATCGGCCGACTTCGAATGGATTACGGTGGCGTCGGACCGGTTGGCGGAGGTAGAGCGCGGGATGCGGCGGAATTTGTTGCGCTCGCTGTCGCTGGATGCGTTCGCGGCGGCATTGGAGAAAGGGTAATAGGTTTCCGAGTTTTCGTGATCAGTTTCTGGAGTCCCGCTTGGGCCGCAATCCGCGTTGTTCGCACGTAGCCCGGGGCTGGAACGTCGGGCTATTTTCTTTCCTCCTTCGGGGCTTTCATCTGCGGCGGTCAGCGCTCCCACGGCTTGCGCCGTGGGCTGCATTCTTTTGCGCTTGGCGGCTGGGGACCGTCCCGCGACGAGTCGGAGAGAAGCGTTTAGAAGTTGAACCCGAAGCCGACAGAGAGCACCGGGTAAAACCTGAACGCGGACATGTCACGGTTCAACTTATCTCGTTCGGCTTGCACATTCGCCTGAAATCCGGGATAGGAGTTGGCCGAAGCACAATTCAATCCGGTAGGGTCGCAGGCGCTTCCACCCAGATTCAGCAGGGTGCGGGGAGAGCCGGTATAGATCACGCCCAGTTCCACCGGGACGCTAAAACGGCGTTGGTTGCGCGGAAGCAGGTTTCCCCAGCCCACGGTGAACATGGGTGCGGCCTTGACGAAGTCGACCTTGCCTGTGCCATTGACGGGATCGGCTGGATCGCTGCGGTAATCAGTTCCGTCCAAGGTGAAGGTCTGAGTGCCGGGCACGGATGCGCTGGCGGCGATCTGGTTGCCGTTGTACACGAGGGCACCCGGGCTGACATGGAAACTGCCGGCCCAGGGAAACCAGTCGTAGTGAGCCTCCACGGAACGGAAGCGCAGTTTGCCATCGTAAGAAATCCCATCTTTATGGAAACCGCGGTCATAGCTGAATATATTGAAGCCGGCGCGCAGGTTGGAGCGGCGGGTGAGAGGCGTGGCGGCCTCGATTCCGGCGCCCAGCGACGAAACCTTGACGGCAATGCCCAGATGGGAAAATGGCTTCTCGGATTCGGTTTGTGCCGAGCAGGCTATCAACCCACTGAGGACGCCGAGAGACAGCACCGCGAATAGAAATAAGGAACGTCGTGACATGACCAACTCCACTTCCCGTAATTTTGGGTGCGGGTTGGAGTCGAGTTCAACCTAAAACTCACTCGGGAAGAAAATTCTAACGGGTATGTTTCCAAAAGTGGACGGCTCCGCTGCACCGGGCGATGTCCGGGTTGGAATAACCTGATCCAATTGCGGCCGAGAGTAACCTCGCCGCGGTTACTGCGGATTGGGAGGGAAAATGTTGCGTTTCCCTAAAGCTAAGAATCTAAAACAGATACCTCGATTACTCCGGTGGTTCTACTCCCTTCGGAGAGATTGTATGGTGGAAGAACTCACGCCTATAATCGTCCTACTCTGGTTCAGAATTCTCCGTCAGGTTGCGGGTGGAAGGTGGAAGGGCAACGTATGTTTGGAAGCCCTTTGGTGAGGTTTGGGAGAAAGGAAAACGCCCGGACTATGCGAAAGCGCCTGCAACTCGCACTGATGCTGACGGCCACGACGGCAATCACGACCTCCTTTTCATCGCTTGCGGCACCCCGGATGTGGGCAGCCGAGAGCGACCGCACGTCTGAGGCAATCACCACAACGGAAGAGCACGGGCGGAAGGTGTATGTGAACGAATCGGGCCCGGCGCAGAGAGCCGTGGCGGCGGTAGCCCCAGCCAAACGCTCGACGCTGGTTTATTGGAGCAGCAAAGACGGGCGCTGGAAGCCGGTGGCGTCGGCGGGAATGGCGTCGATGCAAGCGGCGCGATCGGCCGCAGCCGAAGTCACCCAGTATTTTGGGCACGAGTCGGTGCAGTCGGCGAATGCGAAGATCGTAGCGGCCAACGCGCGCGGACATCAGGCCTCGCAGGAAGAGATTGACCAATCGATTGTGATGGCAGCGGCGCGGCACAACGTGGATCCGAACCTGGTGCGAGCGGTGGTGAAAGTGGAATCGAATTTCAATTCCAACGCGGTTTCGCGCAAGGGTGCGATGGGGCTGATGCAGCTCATGCCTTCGACGGCGCGGTCGCTGAAGGTGAATAACCCGTTCGACCCGGAGCAGAACGTCGATGCCGGCGTGCGGCATTTGAAGCAACTGCTGGAAAATTATGGCGGGGACGTGAAGCTGACGCTGGCGGCATACAACGCAGGGTCGGGAGCGGTGGCGCGGAGTTCAGGCGTGCCGCACTATGCCGAGACCCAGAATTATGTTCGCCGGATCACGAACCTTTACTATGGCGGCTTCGATCTGTCGCCGTCAGGGCCGAACCATGAACCCGTGCGGGTTCAACGAGATGCGCGGGGAGTGTTGTACATCAGCAACACCGATTAAGATTCGAGCATCTGTTTAACTTAGAATTCTCTCAGGCACCAAGGCAGTTCAACTGCAAACGGCGGATCGAGACAGTAACGGACCGGCGACTGTGAAAAAGAAATCGAGCCAGCGCGGTTGGCGCTGGGGAGCGCTGCTGCTGTTGCTGGCCCTCTCCGGGGTGCCGCTCCATGCCCGCGCCCATCATGGGGAAGCGTGGGCCCGGGAACGCTTTGCGGCTGCCGAGCGCATGCGGGAGGCGCTCAACGGACGTCCCCCCGCGGAGCGCACGCGGCGCGACTACCAGCGGGTCATCAACTCCTATCGAAATGTCTATTATGGCGCGCCTACATCGACCAAGGCGGACCCAAGCGTCGTTGCCGTGGCGGAGACGCTGGTGGAGATGGGGCGGCACTTCGACGATGACAAGATCCTGAATGAAGCGATTGCGCAGTATAGGTTTTTGCGGAAAGAGTATCCCGGCAGCAAGTACCGCTGCAACGCGCTTTTCACTATCGGGGAAATCTATAAAGACGATCTGAACGATGCGGAGCAGGCGCGCAGCGTTTTTGAGGAGTTCCTGCACCGCTATCCGCAGCAACGCCTGGCGGAGGATGCGAAGCGGGAGATCGCGACACTCGCTACGGAGCGCGAGAAGAAGGCCGAGGGACAGAAGCAGAAGAAGGCTGGCAGAGAGGTTGCGGCCAAGAGAAAGAACGCCGACAGGTCCGGTGGCGGCGAAGCCGATGCGGAGGGCGACTCGACGGCAGAAGCGAAACCTGCTGAGGCTAAGAGCAGCGAGAGCAAGAGCGAGGCGGGCGCGGCTGAGGCGAATGGCGAGCGTGCGGCGCGGGTGACCGGAATCCGGCACTGGTCGACGCCGGATTACACGCGCGTAGCCATCGACCTGGAGAACGAGATCAAGTTTGGCTCGCAGCGCATCTCCCATCCCGACCGAATTTTCTTCGACCTCCGCGGCACGCGGCTGGCGTCCACGCTGGTGGGCAAGAGCTTCGACGTAGATGACGGGTTCCTCAAGAAGATTCGCGTCGCGCAGTTTCAGCCGGGGCGCACCCGCGTAGTGCTCGAGGTGGCGAACCTTTCAGATTACGAAGCATTTCTGCTGCCCGATCCCTACCGCCTGATCATTGATATTCACGGCAAGAATAACCGCAAGAACATGCACGAGAAGCTGCTGAAAGACAGCGCGGCGATGGCGGATGTGGAAGCTCCGCCGACGGCGGGATCAGGGAGCGGTGCGAGCGGCGACGACTTGACGCCCGAAGAGGCGCTGAGACAGGCCGAGGCAAAAGTAAAAGGGGAATTGCGAGCCGAAGCAGGGAAGGCCCCGGTTACCAGCGAAGACGTTGGAGACGAGACGAAAGTTGCGCCGAAGGAGAATGTTGCAGTCCCTAAAGCGTCGTCCCTGGGTGCTGCGAAGAAAGACAAGAGCACGACACCGGCGGTGAAGAAAGTTGTGGTCGATGCCGACGATGACGATGAAGTTGAGCCGCCCAGCCATGCGCGAGGAAAGTCATCCCGTTTAGCTGCAAACCGGGCAAAGAGCGACGATCTGGACATGCGCGAGGCGAAGCCCACGGCCAGCGGCGACCGGTCGCTGATCCGCGCGCTGGGACTGAAGATTGGCAAGATTGTGATCGACCCGGGGCACGGCGGGCACGATACAGGAACGATCGGCCCAGACGGGCTGCAGGAAAAAGATCTGGTGCTGGAAGTGGGACGGCGGCTGGGAAAACTGCTGCAGACGCGGCTGGGCGCGGAAGTGGTTTATACGCGCAAGAACGACACGTTTATTCCCCTCGAAACTCGGACCGCGATCGCGAATAAAGAGCGCGCCGATCTCTTCATCTCGATTCATGCCAACTCGAGCCACGATCCGGATGCGCGCGGCGTGGAAACCTATTACCTGAACTTCACATCGTCGCCGGAAGCGCTAGAGGTGGCGGCGCGGGAAAATGCGGTTTCCGAGCAATCGATTTACGAACTGCAGGATCTGGTGAAGAAAATCGCGCTGAAGGAAAAGATTGAAGAGTCGCGCGAGTTCGCCGGGGATGTGCAGGAATCGCTGCACAGCGGGCTGGCAGCGAAGAGCCCGGCCATCCGCAACCGCGGAGTGAAGAAAGCGCCGTTTATCGTGCTGATTGGAGCCAACATGCCGTCGATCCTGGCGGAGATATCGTTTGTCAGCAATCCCACCGACGAGCATCGCCTGGAGACCAGCGAATACCGCCAGCGGATCGCCGAATCGCTCTACCGGGGAATCGCGAAGTATGTGGATGGATTGAGCGGAGTGAAAGTGGCCAGCAAGCTGGATAAAGCCGCTGGACAATAACTTTCAGCTTTGCTTCGCGATCGGAGTAACCGAGAAGGCTGATTACTGGATCGAGCT
>DASSRO010000041.1:0-2692 GCA_035701745.1 Candidatus Sulfotelmatobacter sp.
TCGTCCCAGACGGCGTAAATAATCGAGACGAACTGCGCCTCGATGCGGCGCTCGGCCAGCGAAAGATTTACCGCGGAAAGCATCTCTGCCGGACCGGGTTCAATGGGAGCGTGGGAGCGAATAATTCCGCTGACGAGCGCGGCGTAAATCGCCGCGGGTGCGCCCTTTCCGCTGACATCGCCAATCACAATGCCAAGCCTCGACATGGAGTAGGGAATGAAGTCATACAAATCGCCGCCGATGGCGCGTGCGGGAACGAACTTGGCCGCGACGTCGAGGTGCGCCAGTTTCGGATTCGTCTGCGGCAGCAGGCGTCCCTGCAATTCACGGGCGAGGGCCAGATCTCGTTCCAGTCGCCGCTCCTGGCGCTCAATCTCTTCGTATAGGCGTGCATTCTCGATCGCGATTGCAATTTGCGCCGCCAGGGTGGTCATGGTGCGCCGGTGTTCTTCGGTGAAGAATCCGCGGCGGGTGTGCTCCAGGTCGAGCACGCCGATCACTTTTCCCTTGTAGACCAGCGGCACCGCCAACTCCGATCGCGTCTCCGGATTCGCTTCAACATATCGCGGATCCTTGGTCACGTCGGAAACCAGCACGGCTTGCTGGCTCTCTGCCGCGGCGCCCACCAATCCGCGGCCCAGAGGAATTTCGTGTTTGAGGTGAATATTCTCGTTGAAGCGCAGGGAAAACCGGTGCTGCAGCTTCTCGCCGGACGAGTCGACGAGAAGGATGCTGAACATCTGGTAGTCGATGAGGCGGCGAATCAGTTCGGCGATCCGCCCCAGCAACTCGTCCAGATTCAAAATCGAAGTGAGTTCCTGCGCAATTTCGTTGAGCAGCAGCAGAATGCGCGCCTGCTTGGTCGTGCGCGTGTAAAGCTGGGCATTCTCGATTCCCGCCGCCATGCGCGAGGCAACCAGCGTGAGCACGCGAACGTGCTCTTCGTTGAAATAGCCGGGTTCGCGGGCTTCGAGATCAATCACGCCGATGACGCGGTTCTTGGTGATGAGAGGAATGGCGAGCTCGGAGCGTACATTGGGCACGGCTTCGATATAGCGGGAGTCTTTGGTGACGTCGTCGATAAGTACGGCCTGCCGCAGTTGAGCGGCTTGCCCGGTGACGCCCTCGCCGACTTTGATCCGGCTGCGCTCGGCAAACTCCGGCGGATAGCCCACCTGGAAGCGGAAGCGGAGCTCCTGGGTTTTTTCGTTGAGCAGCAGGATCGCGAAAATCTCGTAATCGATGACCTTGCGCACGACCTCGGCGACCCGGCTCACGGTGGTGTCCAGGTCGAGCGAGGTGGCCAACACGTCGGCCACGTCGAGCAAGAGCGACTCGACCGGCAGACGATCCGGTTTGGAAACGACAGAACCCATCGCTGGATATGATAGCAGCCGCCTTCCGCAGTGCCCGATAGCTCAGAAGGGACGTGGCTGGAGCGGATCGCCCGGTTGCTATCGCACGAAATTATTCTCGGGGCACAATGCAGATGTCGGCAAGATTGCGATATTTCTCGGCATAGTCGAGCCCGTAGCCGACTACAAATTCGTCGGGAATCTTAAAGCCGACGTAGTCGCCTTCCAGAGGAAGCTTGCGCCGCGAGGGCTTGTCGAGCAGGGCGGCAATTTTCAGCGTCTTTGGCTGATGCGCCATGAGCAGCTTTTTCAGAACTGTGAGCGTGAGCCCGGTATCGAGAATGTCTTCCACCACAATCACATTTTTATCCTGCATCGACTGGTCGACGTCTTTGGTCAACTTCACTTCACCGGTCGAGTCCCATCCGCTCTTGAGTTCTTGCGTGGGGCTGGGGCGGTTGCCGTAGCTGGAGACGCCGATGAAATCAAAAGTGGAGTCGAGATCGATGTGCCGCGCCAGATCGGAGAGAAAAATGGCCGCGCCCTTCAGCACGCCGACGAGGATGACCGATTCCCCGGCAAAATCCTTCGTGATCTGCGCGCCGAGTTCGGCGACTCGCTTGGCAATCGCCTCCCGCGAAATCAGCACCTTGAGTTCTGTCATGGCGGTCATATTAAACTAGAGAGAATGATTTGTGAAAAACAGGAGTGATTTCCCTATGAACCTGAAGGACCTGAAACTCACGTGGTTAGGACATGCAACGTTCCGCATAGAAACTCCGGCGGGAAAGACCGTCATCATCGATCCCTGGGTCATGAATAATCCGATGTGCCCGGACGCCGAAAAGAAAGTGAAGAAGGTTGACGTCCTGCTGTGTACGCACGGGCACGGCGATCACATCGGCGATGCGGTGGAAATCTGCAAGCAGCACAACCCGGTGGTGGTGGGAATTCCTGAACTGGTGGGTTGGCTGAAGAAGAAAGGCGTAAAGCAGACCGCCGAGATGAATAAAGGCGGAACTCAGACGGTGGGCGACATCAAAGTCACCATGGTGCATGCCGATCATTCCTGCGGCATTCAGGATGGTGACGAGATGGTTTACGGCGGCGAGGCCTGCGGGTATGTCGTCGAGTTTTCCAACGGCGTGAAGATTTATCATGCGGGCGATACGAACGTTTTTGGCGACATGGCGATCATCCGCGAACTCTATGCCCCCGAGATCGTCATGCTGCCCATCGGCGACCACTACACCATGGGGCCGCGGGAAGCGGCGTATGCCTGCAATCTTCTGAAGCCCAAGGCGGTCATCCCTATGCACTTTGGAACTTTTCCAGTG
>DASSRO010000042.1:0-2805 GCA_035701745.1 Candidatus Sulfotelmatobacter sp.
ATGGCTGAAAGAAGAAGCCGCGAAGATTTCCTATGATTCCGCGCGCCGGGACCGCGTTGCTTCGATCCTCGAGCGCCAGAACAAATCCTGGGACGCCTCTCCGCAAACTCTGGCCAATCTCGATCGCCTGCGCAAAGGAGCAGCAGCCATCGTGACCGGGCAGCAAGTCGGCCTGTTCGGCGGGCCGATGTTCGCCATCTACAAAGCTCTGACTGCGGTCAAACTCGCGGCCGAAGCAACTGCCGCGGGCGTCGACGCCGTCCCCGTGTTCTGGCTCGCTACCTACGATCACGATCTGGCCGAAGTGAATCACGTTTCGATTCCCGGGCCCGACGGTGCGCCCAACGTTCTCGCCACGTCCAGCCACGATGTGCCCGGAGCTCCTGTCAGTGCCGTGCGCCTCGGCGATGAGATTCTCCCCCTAGTCGAGCAGGCGACCAAACTCCTCGGCGAATCCGCCGCCGCTCAGTTCTTGCGCGACTGCTATCGTCCCGGCGAATCTTTAGGAACTGCTTTTGCCCGCCTGTACGCGCGCATCTTTGCGGAGTGGGGCGTGATTGTCCTTGATGCGTCCGACGGCGAACTCGACCAAGTTGCAGAGCCCATCTTTCGCGCCGCGATCGAACGCGCCGACGAACTGGACACCCTCCTGCTGGAGCGCGGAAAAGCGCTGGAGGCCGCTGGCTATCACCAGCAAGTGAAAGTCACTTCGTCATCGGTGCTGCTGTTTACCATGCGAGACGGCGCTCGCACTCCCATTCAACTCCGCCACAATGGCGATCACACGGAATTCGTAATCGGCTCCGACGCCGCGGCAGAGAAGCTTTCCACGTCCGAACTGCTCAGCCGCATCCGGTCTAACCCCGAACAATTCAGCCCCAACGTCCTGTTGCGCCCGGTTGTGCAGGATTATCTTTTGCCCACGCTTGCCTACACCGGCGGCGCAGCCGAAGCCGCCTATTTCGCGCAGGCGGGAGCGGTGTATGAAGCTCTGCTCGGCCGCGTGACCCCGACCATCCCGCGCTTTTCCGCCACCGTTGTCGAACCAAAAACCCAGCGCCTGCTGGAGAAGTTCGACATCACCGTACCCGATGTTTTCGCCGGCCCCGATGCCTTGCTCCGCCAACTCGCCGAGCGCGGCCTTCCGCAAGACCTGCAGGCCGCCTTCGAGACCGCCAGGAAATCTTTGGGTTCACACTTGTCGACCATTAAAGAAAAATTGGTAAAACTTGATCCCACGCTGGTCGACGCCGCGGAAACCGCCCGCTCGAAAGTCGAATACCAGCTGGAACGGCTTTCTTCGCAGGCGGGGCGCGCCGAGGCGCAGAAGAGCGAACTCGTCAACCGCAAGGCGGAATTCCTGAGTCAGGCGCTCTATCCTGATAAAAATCTCCAGGAGCGCGGCGTTGGCGGCATTTTCTTTCTGGCGCGCTATGGCCCCGAATTCCTGCACCAGTTGTACGACGCCATCCAGCCCGATTGTTTCGATCACCAGATCCTGGAAGTTTAGCGGCCGGGGGCTCACTTCTGGGCGAGCGCTGCATCAATCGTGCTTCTCAGTCGCTCATAACTGGCTTCGCCGGGACCGCTGCCATGGGTCCTTAGGAGCGTCTCGCCAGAGCGGCCGAGTACCACAACGTACGCATCGTCCGGCTCGTTGTAGTGCACAAACTTCTTCAGTTCCGATTCTTTCTGCAGAATCGGAACGAAATGCGCTCGCTTGTCTTCCTGCATACCTTTCTTCATCCCGCCAATCACCATTCCCCGGATGAATCGTGGAACATCCTCGAGCACGGGAAGTTGATACAACACAAAATCCGGGCGCGCCGCGAAATCCTTCAGGATCTTGTTCGCCCACGCGGTCGTCGGCTCCTTGGATGCCTTGGTAAATCCGAAGACCAGTACAGATATTTTGCCCCCTGCTGCGTCGGGTAGAACGATGCGTTGTCCGGCGAGACTCTCCCCTTCAACCGTGGGCAAACGGCCTGCATCTTGTGCTACCGCCCAAGTCAGCACCGCGGCGCAACACACGAAAGGAAACAGCCGTTTCTGAGAAGTACGCATAAGCTTTGGAAGGAACTTTCCGCGATGCTATCTGCTCTCGCTGGTCGCGAGATAGGTGCCCAGCCCAATCATGATCGCCCCAGTCACGGTTCTTTGCCGCCGCCGGAAAGTTGCCGAGGCGCGAATCTTTTCTCCCAAAGGCCCAGCCAGGGCAATCACCATCAAGTCTGCCGTCGTGTTCATCACTACCGAGATTGTTCCCAGCGCCACGAACTGCAGAAAAACGTGCCCGCTGCCTCGGTTCACGAATTGCGGAATGAAGGAAAGAAAAAACAACGCAGTCTTTGGATTGAGAACCTCAGTTGCCACTCCTTGCCACAATGGATTTCGCGCCGGCTTGGCACTTTGGGGGATGTCTCCGGCAATGGCCTCCGGATTAAGTTTCTCCCTGCGCGCATCGAGGATCATGCGCACGCCCAGAAAGCACAAGTAAGCCGCTCCCACATACTTCACCGTGGCGAACGCCAGCGCCGATTTCGCCAGGATAATCGACACTCCCAGCGCGGCCGCGAACACATGCACCATCCCGCCGAAAAATGTGCCCAGCGCTGACAACACGCCTTCGCGCTTCCCCCCGGCGAGACTGCGCGCCAGCACATAAAGCATTCCTGGCCCCGGCGCAATTGCCAGCAGAACGGCCGCAGTTAGAAACAACGCGAATCGTGTGGAATCGAACATGTTTTGCACCTCTCGTTCTCAACTATTGCTTAAGCCACTTTTCCAAATCGGCGAGCGACTCGA
>DASSRO010000043.1:0-27247 GCA_035701745.1 Candidatus Sulfotelmatobacter sp.
CAACCGGCGCTGCCTCTTTCTGACTTTCAACAACAGCAAGTTCACCGGTGGAACTATGATGATTGCCCCCAATGCGGAGATTAACGATGGACTGGTGGAATACGTTCGCTGGGGCCCGATCGGACGATTGGGACTGATTCGCAACTTGCCCGGACTCTACGACGGAAGCCACATCGAGCATCCGCTGGCCGAGCGCCATGCGGCTCAGCGCGTCGAATTTAACCTGGACCGTCCCGTCGATGTGATGGTAGACGGGGAAGTGCTCACGCTGCATTGCGAAGAGCTGGATGTGCTGCCCGCGGCTCTCAACGTGGTCGCATAAGCCTCGGCTGAAAGCCCGTGATATAAGGATGAGACATGTCTGAAGAACGTCGAAAAAAGCACTTGGAGCGCGAGAGCGCCGCCCCAGGCGACCCCAAGAGGAAAAAAATGCTCACCTATGGCGTCGTGCTGGTCCTGCTCGCCGCTGCGTTCATCGCGGGCCGGTATTACCGCAATCACAAGTACGATTCTTTCGCCAAATGCCTGGCCAGCAAGCAGGCCAAGATGTACGGACTCTACTGGTGTCCGCACTGCATCGAACAGAAAGAAATGTTCGGCGACGCCTTCCACTATGTTCCCTACGTCGAGTGCGCGATCAAAGGCTCGAGTGAACTGGCCACGGAATGCAAGATTGCCGGAGTCAAATTGTTTCCCAGTTGGCAGTTCGGTAGGGAGAAGCCGAAGGAAGGTGTCTTGTCCCTCGATGCCTTGAGCGATAAGACCGGGTGCTCCTTGCCGTGACCGATGCATCGCCAGTTTCGTTTCCGGTCGTTCCGTCCATACGGCGGGCCAATCGCGTACTGTTTGCCGTGATCGCAATTTTGTCGCTGGCAGGAATCGCGGTCTCTGCAATTTCTTTGCAGCGCCATTATGCGAAATCCGCAACGGCGTATTGCGATCTAAGCCAGAAGTTCAGCTGCGACATCGTAAACCGCAGTGAGTATTCCACGCTGATGGGCGTTCCTGTGGCGGGGATCGGAGTTGCGGGTTACGCAGTGCTTTTTGTTCTGGCGACATTCAAGAGGTTGCAACCGGAGACGCCAAACCGCCTTCTGGGCGCGGCAATTGCCGGATTGCTTTTCGCTCTTTATTTAACGGGGATCGAGGCGTACGTCCTGACTACCTGGTGCATCATGTGCCTGGCATCCCTGGTATTGATTTCCTTGATCACCCTTCTCGCAATCGTGATGCGGCTGAGGACCGCCAGAGTGTGAATCCCATTAATCTCTTCTCTCAGCAGTTTTCCTGATGAACGAAATCGTCAAAACTGAAAACGCCTCGGCCCTGCCCTCGAGCGATGTCATCCGCGTGCAAGCGGCAGCGGGAGACTTGCGGCTGCACAACTTTCGCAGCCGCATCTTTCGAAACTCCCGGTTCCTCCGCGTGTGGCTCCCTCCGGGATACGACGATCCGGCAAACGCTGGCCGTCATTATCCCGTTCTCTATCTCAACGACGGCCAGAACTTGTTCGAAGCCTCTACTTCGTTTACCGGAGTGGAGTGGCAGGTGGACGAAACCAGCGAACGCCTGGTTCGCGAAGGCGCAATTCCTGCCATGATAGTTGTGGGCATCGACAACGCCGGCAAGGACCGCCTTCGCGAGTACATGCCGTACCGTTCGCTGCAGCCGGTGATGTTGCGCGTGCAGGGCAGCCGCTTTCCGAATTTCCTGATGAGGGAAGTCATGCCCTTCGTCGCCGAAAACTACCGCGTGGCATCCGGCGCGGAGAATACAGGGTTGGGAGGCTCCTCACTAGGCGCCTTGGTTGCGCTCTACACAGCAGCCTTGCGTCCGGACGTGATCGGGCGTCTGTTGATCGAGAGTCCGTCGCTTTGGGCCTCGAACCGGCAGATGATCCGAGAAAGCCGCGCCATCGAGAGCTGGCCCCAACGGATTTTCCTTGCCACTGGAACCGCTGAAGCCGGGCGGCCGGATAAAGATCAAAGCATGGTTGACGACGTGCGCGAACTGGCCGCGATTTTGCGCCGCGCCGGTTTGGACGAAACTCGCCTGCGCCTGGTCGTCGAGGAAGGTGGCACTCACCACGAATCGGCTTGGGCCAGGCGATTTCCGGAAGCGCTCGCGTTTCTCTTCGGGAGCCGTTGAGCGTCTAAATTACAGCCATCTGGTTCTGGCCCTTTGTGCCGCAGACGCGCCAAATCAAATACACCGTCGCCGCCATCGCCACGACCGAGAGCTGAACGTGCGTCCATCTCGCAAAGGGTCCAACGAGCGGAAGGGTATAACAGAGGTACAGAAGAGTTCCTAACCGTCGGGTAGCGGGCGTGAGCGCCTGCGCGGCCATCCAGTCGGCGAGCAGCAGAAATGCTGGCGCCAGAATCACCAGATCATAAACGGTCAGATGCGGTGCGACGAGTACGCTTGCGAAAAGCAGCATCGCGTAGCGCAATGAAACTTCCACGCTCTCGCCGCGCTTCCAACATGCGATCGTGAAGCCGAGCACCATGGCCGCGCTGACCAGGTAAAGCGCGAAAGAAGGTTCAGGCCACGGTACCAGCATTGACCAGAATGTCCGCAGCGAATGCGTCTGATAGAGCTTAGGCTCGAGATCCGGCCACAGCGCCCGCACGTGCGACAGCATGTGAACCCACTGCCGCAAGGGTTCGAGTCCGTAGTAAACGACTCCCGCTATGAGCTGGACTGTCGCAGAAAGAACGGCTCCCAGCATCGTCTTCCACGCGCCGATTGCTACAAAGACAACCGCAGCTGCCAGTCCCAATTGTGGTTTAAAAATCAGACAGCCAAGCACGATCCCCGCAAGAAACTCCCGCCGGTCGCGCAGCAGAAAAAACATCGCGGTAAAGCACGCCAGTGCCAGCGCCGAAGTTTGCCCCCAGGCGATCAAATGAAAAAATGCCGGAAACGCCATGGCGACAACGGCAACAGTCGTTCCATACTGTCGCAGGCTCGGACAAGCTCGCCAGATTACATAGCAGCACACACCATAAACCCCTACGCTAAAGATCCACCACAAGGCTAGCGCCCACTCGTACGAGAGTCCCGCGAACGGCGCGAACAGCATCGAAACCTGCGGAGGATACAGTGGCAGGTAACGAAGGCCCGCTGCCTCTGGTACGCGCTGCGCAGCCAGCGCAGCCTGGGCATTCATATCATACAAATCACCGCCGCGATGAGCCGCCGCCAGCGAGCCCAACGTGTAAAGATGCAGGAAGTCAGTCCCTTTCAAATTTCGATTCCTGTCTCGCAGGCCGGGAGTCGCCAGAGTCCACACATAGAGCGACCACAGGCACAGCGCCAGGATTGTGCCGTGCGCGCGCAACCGCCTGGCCGTCAGCCATGATCCGGATTGGTTGCGCAAGGTCGTCAGGAACGCCTCAATTCGAGGGATACGGCTCAAGCAGCGGCGGGGATTCGTCGCCCGACATCAGCCACGTATGGCGATCGTGAAAATAACGCAGCAGTTCCAGATTCTGCTGCTCGCCCATGTCGCGCGCCCACACAATTCGTGCGCGATCGATATCGGGAGCGTTGTAAATCCAATCGCGATCCACGTTGTGCTCGGGGCCATACCGCACAATCACAAGATGTGCCCCTGGAATCGCGCTGAGTCGCTCGACGATGCGCACTCGGTCCATGTTTCCCAGCGGCCAATGGGGCTCGAGCGGAGCGTGTGCCACGATTCCGGCAAGCCGAAGAATAATCATCCCCACGCACACAACTGGAACGCTGCGCACCAGGAACAGTCCGACTGGAGCGCCGTTCCGCCTCCACAGCCGCAGATGCCGCATGCACTGCACAAGCACGAGATACACTAACCCCAGGGCGGGAGCGACATAGTGCGGAAAGGTCCACGTCTCCACCAGCCATCCCAGGCAGAAAATAAAACCAGCCACCAGCGCCAGGCGCATGCGGCGTTCTCGCAGGATCCACGGAAACGCAATCAGCGGCAGCAAGAAAGCCGGTCCGATATAAAACCGCCAGAGTTGCACAATCTTGTTGGCGGTTCTCCGCAGAAATCCGAAAATCGTGCGACCTTCATCGAACTGGCTCACTTCCCAGCCCGCGTAATAGTCGCGCATCACCGCGTGATGATACTCGGGCACGGCACGCTTGGAGAAAAACAAAAAATACGGCGCCACCGCATAAGTCTCGCGATCGACCGCATACGTCATGCGCAGCGGGCTTCCGGTGACTCGCCAGTAATAGTAGCCCGTTGCCGCCGCAGCTACGACAAGAACACACGCCGCCGGTAGAAACATCCTAGAAAACAATAGTCTCCACGCCGGTAGCTTCCGTCCCTTCAGCCACGCGACAAGACCGGCCGCAACCGCGATGCTGAAAACCAGCCCTTCATACGGCCGGCTGTTCGCCATCATCGCGAGGCCCAGAGCCAGCAGAATCCCTTCCTTCACCCGGGGACGCCGACGAAGCCTGGGAATTGCCCCCAGCACCAGCGCGCCTCCGGTCGCCGCCAGCGCCGGGCACCAATAACGGTTCATCCAGTAGCTAAAGGTCGCAAAGCGCAGCACTGCCAGCATTGCGCCAAATAGAGCCCATGTCGGCGGAAACCAGGCTTGCAGCATCCAGCAGAGAGTTGCGCACATCAGGGCGGTGATCACCCAAATTCCTATCCACGGATGCCCCCCAACCACGATGCCGGCGGCCATCACCAGCGCCTGTCCCGGGGCGTACATCGACGTGTAGGTCGGCCGCTGGATGATCTGAAAACTTTCGAAATGGATCCACATTGGGTGAGTGGGATTGGTTAGATGGCCCGCGGCAAAAGTGTTCGCGGCTAATAAGTGGCTGTACTCATCGTTCCAGTCAGGGAGGGGAATTCCGAGCAGCGGAATCAGGCTGGCGCGTATGCCAAGCGCGAGTACAAACGTAAATCCGACGGCTAAAGCGCGACGCCGCGCCAACCGCCCAAAGAGCTTTTCCGACCGATCAAAAAATGTCGCGGTTTTTCCCTTACGGCTGCGCAGGGAAATGAACACCGCAGCCAGCACCATGATTGCTTCCGTTATCGTCAGCAACCATGGCGCCAGATGTCGATAGATTTGGTTCATGAGGATCTGGCCGGGAAGCCGGCAGATCAGTTCCAATTCTGCGCCGGGCTATTTTCCCGCGGCCTCTCTCACGCCGATCTCTTCAAACAGGCCGTCGACGATCTGAATCATCTCGTTGTCCACCACGCGATTCTTCGAGATCGCCTCTTTCAGCGGAATAGAAACAATCTTGTTCGACCGCAACGCCGCCATGCAGCCAAATTCGCCGCGATGCACCATGTCGATCGCGCCCAGCCCATAGCGTGTCGCCAACACGCGGTCGAAGGCGCTCGGCGAACCGCCCCGCTGAATGTGCCCAAGCACCACCGCGCGGGTTTCAAAGCCTGTGCGCTTTTCAATTTCACGGGCGAGAATATTCGCAATTCCACCCAGCTTCGCGTGGCCAAACTCATCTTTTCCCATGTCCTGCAGAATGGGCGCGCCCGATCCCGTGTCGGAGGAGAACTTTGCCCCTTCTGCCACCACCACAATAGAGAAGTACCGGCCTCGTTCATGCCGCTGGCGGATCGACTCCGCCACTTTGTCCACGTCGAACGGCCGCTCGGGAATCAGAATTACGTCCGCGCCCCCAGCAATGCCGCTATACAGCGCAATCCATCCCGCATCGCGTCCCATCACTTCCACTACCATCACGCGATTGTGCGCTTCGGCAGTGGTGTGGACGCGGTCGATGGCTTCGCACACTACGTTGCACGCCGTATCGAACCCGAAAGTGTAGTCGGTGCCTCCCAGATCGTTGTCAATCGTCTTCGGGACGCCGACGACCTTCACTCCTTTTTCGTGCAGCTTGTTCGCGACCGACAGAGTGTCATCGCCCCCGATCGCGATCAGGGCGTCGATCTTGTGCTTTTCAATGGCGGCAATGCAACGGTCAAGTCCATCGGCACGCTTCGAAGGATTTGTACGCGAGGTCCGCAGAATGGTTCCGCCGCGAGGCAGAATCCCGCTCACCGCATCCAGGTCGAGGGGCATGCTCAGATCCTCAATCAATCCGCGCCAGCCCTCCATGAAACCGATAAATTCATCGTGGTAGTGAAACACTCCTTTGCGCACCACGGCCCGGATGACCGCATTCAGTCCAGGGCAATCTCCCCCTCCGGTTAGCATGCCAATTCTCATTGTCGTAAGGTCCCTTTCCAGTATGAGTTCAAAATGAAGCCTTCCGCATACACCCCGGCTGTAGCTCGGGCCAGAATCCAAAACAGGGTGAATATCGGTTGGAAAAGATAGAGTAACACTAAATCCACCGACTCCAAAGTCGAACGCTCAGAGAGAAGTTCGCGGAGAAAATCGTTCATCTACGAACGTCGGCGCCCGGGCACTTTAGCGTTGCGCCGCGCCGCGAGATTCGACACAATGCTCGACGGACATGAATAAAACTTTGTCGCTTCTCGCCTGGGGAGCCGTGAGCGTTCTGGGCGCCATCGCCGTCGCCGCAGTAGCCATTCATCGTAGCGAACCGATTAACGCTCTCTGGCTGGTGGTGGCCGCGACCTGCTGCTACGCCCTCGGGTATCGTTTCTACAGCAAGTTTATTGCGGCGAGGATTCTCGCGCTCGACGCTCTGCGCGCTACTCCCGCCGAGCGCCTGGAAAACGGCCGCGATTTTCTGGTCACCAACAAGTGGGTCGTCTTCGGCCATCACTTCGCCGCCATTGCGGGACCAGGCCCATTAGTCGGCCCCGTGCTGGCTGCTCAGTTTGGCTATCTTCCCGGAACGTTGTGGGTGCTGGCGGGCGCCGTCTTCGCCGGCTGCGTACAGGATTTCGTTATCCTTTTGTTTTCCGTGCGCCGCGATGGCAAGTCACTCACCGAAATGGCGAAAGAAGAAATCGGGCGCGTGGGCGGTTTCGTCGCCTATACCGCAGTGATCGCAATCCTTGTGATTCTCCTGGGTGTCGCCGCGCTGATCGTCGTCAATGCCCTCAAAGACAGCCCCTGGGGAACCTTCACCATCGCGATGACGATCCCCATCGCGCTGCTCATGGGCCTCTACCTTCGTCGGATTCGTCCCGGCAAAGTGCTTGAAGTCTCCGCTCTAGGCTTTGTTCTTGTGCTGCTCGCCATTTGGGGCGGGCAGTGGGCCTCGCAAAATCCCGCCATGTCTAGCGTCTTTACTCTGCGCGCTCCCACTCTCGCGATTCTCATCATCATCTACGGATTCGCGGCCTCCGCCGTGCCGGTGTGGCTGCTGCTCGCCCCGCGTGACTATCTCAGCACGTTTGTGAAACTGGGCACCATTTCGCTTCTCGGTATCGGCATCGTCGCCTTGCATCCCACTCTGCACATGCCCGCGCTCACCCGTTTCATAGACGGCACTGGCCCCGTGTTTGCCGGAAAGATTTTTCCCTTCGCCTTTATCACGATTGCCTGCGGCGCCATCAGCGGCTTCCACGCCTTGATCTCCAGCGGAACCACGCCCAAACTGATCGCGCGCGAAACCCAGACGCGCATGGTGGGCTACGGTGCCATGATGGCTGAATCTGCCGTAGCGGTGATGGCGATCGTCGCTGCCTGCGTGCTTCAACCGGGAGTTTACTTCGCAATCAACAGCCCCGCCGGCGTCGTCGGCCAGACCGCCCCCGCTGCTACAGCAACGATCTCCTCCTGGGGTTTCCCCGTGACCGCCTCCGATATGCAAGCTCTGGCCCATGCCGTCGGCGAGCAGACTTTATTGAATCGCACGGGCGGCGCTCCTGCGTTCGCAGTAGGCATGGCCCATATTTTTTCCCAGAGCCTGGGAGGTTCCGCCGTCATGGCGCTCTGGTATCACTTCGCCGTCATGTTTGAGGCCTTATTCATTCTCACCATCCTCGACGCAGGAACCCGCGTAGCCCGCTTCATGATTCAAGACGCGCTCGGGCACATCTACAAACCTCTGGGCCGCACGAGTTGGTACCCATCGATTCTCGCCACCAGCGCGCTGGTCGTCGGCGCCTGGGGATTCTTCCTGTGGCAAGGCGTGAAAGATCCACTAGGCGGTATCAACTCACTGTGGCCGCTGTTCGGCATCGCCAACCAGTTGCTCGCTACCGTGGCCCTGTGCGTCGCCACAACTATCATCGTAAAAATGCACAGATCCCGTTACGCCGCCGTCACGCTGGCGCCGCTGGCGTGGCTGGTCGCGGTTACGTTCACCGCTTCGTGGCACAAGATTTTCGATCCCGATCCTCGCATCGGCTTTTTGGCTCAGGCGCGACTGCTGTCCGCCGGCCCGGCCACCAAGGCCACAGCGCGGCTGATTTTCAATAACCGCCTCGATGCCGCACTGACCGCGGTTCTCGTGGTCATGGTGACGCTGATCCTGATTGAGTCCATGCGACAGTGGGTGGCTGTATTAAGCGGCAGGGGAGAATCGCGAGTTAAAGAGTCGCCATTTGTGATGACGAAACTGGCGGAGGAGAGAGGATGAGAATCATATCCAGAGCAGCCGGGATTTTACTGGCGGCGCTTCGCGAGATTTTCGACGAGGCCGCTTACGACCGTTTTCTGCGCCGCACCCGCATGACCTCGTCAGCCAACGCCTATCGCGCCTTCCGCCAGGAGTTAGAAGAGGCCAAAGCGCGCCGCCCCAAGTGCTGTTAGCACAGTTTGCAGCTTTGTTTGACAGCAGGGTGAGCCACGATGTCAGTCGTACTCCAAAACGAGCTTCCTGCAAGGGTGGAAGGGAACAACTTCAGTCGTGCCGCAAAAATCGCCCGAGCAGCGCGGCTTTAGCCGCTGGCCGCGAGTGAACGCCGCAACGGCGCCGCACACAGAAACCAGTTCTCCATTCGCATCCCCGCCCTTTCCGCGATACACTGCACTCGCATGCGCGTCCTGGGCATCGATTGCGGCGGAGAATACACCGGCTACGGTGTGGTCGAATTGTACGAGAGCGGCAAGCTGGGCTGCCTGACCTGCGGCGCGATCAAGCTCTCGCCTCGCGAAGCCCTGCCGCGGCGTCTCTCCCGCATCTTCACTCAACTCGGCGTGATCATCGCCGCGCACCAGCCGGATGAGGTCGCGATTGAAGACGTCTTTTACGCGCTCAACGTGAAGTCCGCTCTCAAGCTAGGGCAGGTCCGCGGAGTCGCCATGCTGGCGGCCGCGGCCGCAGGTCTTGAGGTCGCCGAATATTCGCCGCTCACCATCAAGTCTTCGGTCGTTGGCTACGGCCGCGCCGAAAAGCAGCAAGTGCAGCACATGGTCACCCGGCTGCTCGCCCTTTCTGAACCGCCCGAGCCCATGGACGCTTCCGACGCCCTGGCTATCGCTATCTGCCATCTGCACACTGCCGGAACTCTCAGCCGCCAACGCGCCGCCGCACGATAGAACCGCAGCGTCATCGACTTCTGGCATAATTCGAGTGCTGACTTGTGCCTGATCTTACGTCGAAGACGAACTTGAGATTATCGCTCCAGACCGTGCACGCCCGTCGACGGATGCGGCCCGGCGGCTTCAACGCGCGCGTCGGCCTCCTGGTTCTGCTTTCCACCGTACTACTTCGCGCCGCCGAACCCGCCACCGTCACTTTCAAGCTCGATTTTCCCGGTTCCGATCCCGACCACTACTCCATCGCGGCTCACTCTGACGGTTCCGGCCACTACGAATGCTCCGCCAAGATCTCCGAAGCCTCCGACGATCGCGAGAACTACCAGACCGACTTCACGTTTTCCGATGCCACTCGCGCCCGGATTTTTGCCTTGGCCGCCCAAGCCCACTATTTCTCCGCCAAAATCGACTCGGGCAAACGTAACCTCGCCAATACCGGCGCCAAAACGTTGTCCTACAAGGACGGGCAGCGCGAGTTCGCCGCTACCTACAATTATTCCTCCGTGCCTCCAGCCCAGCAGCTCACCACGCTGTTCCAGAGCATTTCTGCGACGCTGGAGTTCGGCCGTCGCCTTTCCCACTATCACCGCTACCAGAAGCTTGCCCTCGACGAGGAATTGAAGCTCATGGAAGACCAGGCCCGGCAGGGAAGCCTGGTGGAACTGCAGGCTGTGAGGCCGGTTCTGCAGGAGATTTATGACGACAGCTCGGTGATCAACGTAGTGCGCGCCCGGGCGCAGCGGATCATGGCAATCGTCCCGGATGCCTCAGGTGCACACTAGCACGTCAAGGTGCCTTCTGAGTTCGGTCGCGTCCCCGGGGGCGGGGGAAGAATTTTACATTTCCTTTCGCGAAACCGTGTTCTAATAGTGCAGCGAAGACCTTTGGAGGCTGTTATGTCCAGGCTCTCTCTCTCCCGTTCCAGCATGGTTTTTCTTACGGTCGCTGCTAGCGCGCTGATCGCGCTCCCCGCTCTGGCCGACTCGCAGGCGCGCATCGTTCGCCTGAGCGACGTACAAGGTTCGGTTCAAATCGATAAAAACACTGGCATGGGGTTTGAGAGTGCATTCCTCAATCTCCCCATCACCCAGGGAACTCAAGTTCGGACGCACGATCGCGGCCGCGCTGAAATCGAGTTTGAAGACGGCAGCACTCTCCGCCTGGCGCCCAACACTACCGTTTCTTTCAGCACGCTCGGCTTGAACGATGCCGGCAAACGAATTTCCGTCGTCGACCTGGTCGACGGCACCGCCTATGTAAATTGGCTGGGCAAGAGCGATCAGTTCAGCCTCAACTTTTCCCACGAGAAGATCGCACTGGACCACGCTGCGCATTTCCGCGTAGAGACCTCGCCACAGGCCGCAGAGCTTGCGGTCTTCAAGGGCGAGATAAGTGTCGATGGTCCGGCTGGCAAAGTCACCGTCGAGAAAAAGAAGTCTGCTCACTTTGACGGCTCCGACGACGGCAAATACACGCTCGCCAAGAACATCGAAGAAGCTCCCCTCGACTCCTGGGACAAGGACGCCAGCGAGTATCACCAGCAATATGCGAAAAACAATTCGTCGTCTCCCTACCAGTACGGTGTGAGCGACTTGAATTACTACGGCGCATATTCCAACGTCCCCGGCTACGGGATGATGTGGCAGCCCTACTTCACGGGCGTCGGATGGGATCCGTTTATGGATGGGGCCTGGTCTTTTTATCCCGGCTACGGCTACATGTTCGCCTCCGCTTATCCCTGGGGCTGGATGCCCTACCGCTACGGCAGCTGGATCTCCGTCCCCGGCATGGGTTGGATGTGGCAGCCGGGAGGCTGGAATAGCTGGAATACCGTGCCGCAGTTCGCGGGGACCATGCCGGTCAATTTTCATCCGCTCGCGCCCCCTGGCGCAGGGACGGTCAGACCCGTGGTCGTAGGCAGGACCGCTGTCTCGACGCTGCCGACATCGCAGATGATTTTGAGAGCGGGATCGGCGGGCATCGGAATTCCTCGCGGTTCGCTGGAGAATCTCCACCAACTCAACCATCAGGTTGCCAAGTCCGGCTCTGCGGAAGTCAGGCCCGCCCCGCAGTTCGCCACCAGTGCCGGCAGCGGCGCAGCTATGAACTCCTCTATGTATTCTGGATACGGCGCGTCTACTCGAAGCAATCAGCAGTCCGCTC
This sequence comes from Candidatus Sulfotelmatobacter sp., assembly GCA_035701745.1. GTDB lineage: Bacteria > Acidobacteriota > Terriglobia > Terriglobales > Acidobacteriaceae > Sulfotelmatobacter. The sequence goes on from DASSRO010000043.1 coordinate 11,571, forward strand.
CAGCCCACAGCGGCAACATGTCCTCGGGCCACGCTTCGGGCGGCGGAGGAAGCCCCCACCACTAAAGTCATTCCAATGTAAAAGAAGAAGGGCGGCTCAAGGCCGCCCTTTCTTGCAGAATCGCGTAGCGACAGCCGCCTCGGCTGTCCCGCCAGAGCGAAGGCCGGCGGCACCAGTCCTCAATAGCCATTACGAAATTACAATCCCCGCGTACCCGACCACCATATTGCGGTCTCCAGAAATATCCCCCGACGTTGCATACTTCACCAGTTCCGCCGACTTCGCTCCCAATTGCCGCGCCGCCGTCAGCATGGCCACCCCCGGCCCGAACCCGCACATGCTGATCTGTTGTTGCATTACCACGTCGTAAAGCCCGCGCGGATCTAGCGAGAGAATCCTCTCGATCGCCCGATGGTCCTTCACCCGTGTCACCGCGTCCGACTCGTAGTGGTTCATATCGCTCGAAGCGACGATCAACACAGGATCCGATTGCGCCGAAATAACCTTCGCCAGCGCGACCCCAAGCTGCTCCAAAACATCGAACTGGCTGGTCCCCAATGCTATCGGGACAAAGCTTAGCTTTGGCTGGCGTAGCAGTAGAAATGGAAGCTCGACTTCGGCAGCATGCTCGGCGCGATGCGCCGCCGAATCTTCGTTCAAAGCAGGGAAGCCGCGTCTTAAAGCGGCTGCGAGTTCGCCGTCTATCGGCACGTCCCCCAGCGGAGTTTGCCACGCCCCTTCACTCATGACCGCCAGCGCCCTTCCCATCCCGGTATGGTTGGGACACAACACGATGCACCGCGGCGGCACTTCCACCCGCGCAAATACCGCGCCTGCCACATGCCCGGAATACATATATCCCGCGTGCGGCGCAATGCATCCCGAAGCTCGGATTGGAGCTTGACTGTCGGAACCCGCCTGCTCCAGATAGGAACGCGCCTCGGCGCGCAGATCATCGGGATCACCAGGATAGAAACGTCCCGCCACTGCGGCATGACGCAAGATGGTAGTAGCCATGCTTACCCCTCGCCTACGACCAGCCGATAAGAACCATGCTATGACGCAGTCTCTGCCTTCCGCAAGGCGCGAAAGACGGCAGCACTCTGTTCGAGGCTTAAGGTTTCGGCTCGCGCTGTCGGCTTCACTTTAGCCTCAGCCAGGGCCTGCTTCAACGCAGGTCCCTCGTACTTGTTTTTTAAATTGTTCCAAAGCGTTTTGCGTTTTTGCCCAAATGAGAGTCGCAGGAAGTCGATGAATCCATCCCCCGCCACGTCCAACTTCTCCTGCTGCGAATCAATGGTCAGCCGCAGCACCGACGAGTGCACCTTCGGCGGAGGCACAAATGCACCCGGAGGCAGCGTAAACAGATTTTCCACGCGCGCATACAGCTGCGCTGTGGCCGAAAGCATCCCGTAGTCGCGTCCGCCCGGCTCCGCCGCGATCCGGTCCGCTACCTCGCGCTGCACCATTATCACAATGCTGTCGAAGTACTTCGAAAACTCGAACAGTCTCAGCAAAATGTCGGACGTAATGTAATAAGGAAGATTGCCAACAACTTTTACCGGCTGCGGCTTCAGTTCAATGCCGGGACGGCTTAACCCGGGCTTCGGCCCGAAAAGCGAATCGAAGTCGATGGCCAGAATATCGCCCTCAATGACCTCCACGTTGCGCTCCATCCCGAACTTCAGGCGAAGCTGCGCCGCCAGCACACGGTCCAGTTCCACCGCAATCAGACGCCGCGCCCGTCGGGCAAGCAGGGAAGTCAGAACTCCGCGCCCCGGCCCAATCTCCAGCACCGTGCGCTCCGAAACGTCGCCCAAGGCGTCGACCACGCGTGCCGCGTACTCTTCGCTGGCCAGAAAATGCTGTCCCATTTTAGGCTTGCTGTGCGGACGTTGCGTAGATGCGACTTTTGGCACGTTGACCCTCACTGTCTCGGGAAGTAGACTTTGAAGTCGGTCTTCGCATCCTAGCTGCTGGACCCTCTGGGCCCGAGACAGATTCATAATAACGTGCGCCGCTAGAAACGCGCGCGCCGGGAGGTTCCGCACTCATGAACATCGTATTCGCCGCTTCCGAAGGCGTCCCGTTTTCCAAGACTGGCGGCTTGGCCGATGTTGTCGGCGCCCTGCCTCGAGCGTTAGCCGCGCTCGGCCACCAGGTCAGCGTCTTCCTGCCGCGATATCGCCAGACTAAGCTCACCGATGCTGCCACCGTGGTTCGCAGTGTTACCGTTCCCTTCGACGACCAGTACCGCTTCGCCTCAGTCGTGAGTGGAGGCAGCCAGAACGGCGTTCGCTTCTATTTCGTCGAGTACCCACCATACTTCGATCGCGATGCCCTTTACGGCACGCCCGCCGGAGACTATCCCGACAATGCCGAGCGCTTCGCCTTGTTCTCGCGCAGCGTGATCGAAGCCTCCAAGATTCTTGGCGTCCCCGACATTTTTCACTGCCATGACTGGCAGTCGGCTCTCGTGCCCGTACTCCTGCGCACCCTTTACGCCGAGGATCCCGCATTTCAGGAAGCCGGCACCGTTTTCACCATCCACAATATGGGCTATCAGGGCCTGTTTCCGCCTGATACTCTTCCCCTGCTCATGTTGCCCTGGGACCTGTTCACCATGTCAAAAATGGAATTCTTCGGGCAGGTAAACTTCCTGAAAGGCGCACTAACCTACTCCGACTTCATCACCACCGTCAGCCGCAAATACAGCCAGGAAATTCAGACCGCGGAGTATGGATTTGGCCTGGAAGGTGTGTTGCGTGATCGCGCCGCCACCGTGACCGGAATTCTTAACGGCGTCGATTACGACGAGTGGAGTCCGCAGACCGACAAGTTCATCGCCGCTAAATATTCTCCGCAGGACCTTTCGGGCAAGCAGAAATGCAAACAGGATTTGCTGGCCGCATTCGGCGTTAAGAATGCCGATCCAAAGCTTCCCGTGATCGGAATCGTTTCGCGCTTCGCAGCCCAGAAGGGTTTCGATCTAATCGCCCAGGTGGCGGACCGGTTTGCCCGCGAAGAGATGATCGTCGTCGCCCTTGGCGCGGGCGACAAAGCTTACGAAGACCTGTTCATCCGTCTCAACAAACAATTTCCCAACAAGATTGCCGTCAAGGTGGCCTACGACAACGCCATCGCGCACAAGATCGAAGCCGGCGCCGACATGTTCCTCATGCCGTCGCGCTACGAACCTTGCGGCTTGAACCAGATTTACAGCTTAAAATACGGCACCGTGCCTGTAGTTCGCGCCACCGGCGGCCTCGACGATACCATCGAGCCCTGGGACGCACGTACCGGGAAGGGAACTGGCTTCAAGTTCACCGAATATAACGGCGAATCACTTTTGCTCACCATCAAACAAGCTCTGACGGCCTATCGCGACCAGACTTCCTGGCAAGCCCTCATGCGCAACGGCATGAACAAAGATTTCTCCTGGAACGCCTCCGCCCGCGAATACGGCAAAATCTACGACAAGGTGCGCCAAATGCACGGCGTCCCGCCCGCACCGCCGCTGCCGGCCTCAGAAAAAGTGCTGGTGTAATCGATGCTCACGTAGCGACAGCCGCCTCGACTGTTCGGCCAGGGGGCGTAGCCTGGCCGTTTCCAAAGGCTCGTCAGAAGCCTTTCTCAGCGTTCTCGGCGATCCCTCAGCGATCTCAGCGGTTAAAAGCTTACAGACTGAAATCGCCGGCGAGCGCTGCTAAAATTCCTCCAGCATGGCCTTGCCGCATCCTACCCCCGCTTTCCCCCGCACCATCTTCCACGTCGACATGGACGCCTTCTTCGTCTCCGTGGAAGAGCTCTATGACCCATCATTAAAAGGGAAAGCAGTCGTGGTCGGCGGCCAGCGCGACGAGCGGGGAGTCGTCTCCGCCGCCTCTTACGCCGCGCGCAAATTCGGAGTTCATTCCGCCATGCCGCTGCGCACCGCAGCCAAAATGTGCCCACACGCGATTTTTGTCGACGGCCATCCCGATCGCTACCGCAAATGTTCCGAGAAGGTTCACACCGTCCTCGGCTCGTTCTCTCCGCAGGTTGAAATGGCCTCCATCGACGAAGCCTACATCGACATGTCCGGCACCGAACGCCTGCACGGCCCACCGCTCAAAGCAGCGCACGCACTGCACCAGCGCATGAAGGCAGACACCGGGCTCAACTGCTCGGTGGGGATCGGAACCTCGCGGCTGATCGCTAAAGTTTCCTCCGCCCAGGCCAAGCCGAACGGCGTCCTGTGGATCGTTCCCGGTGAAGAGGCCAAATTCCTAGCTCCGCTCGATGTGCGTGAAATTCCCGGCGTCGGCAAAGTGATGGAAAGTCACCTGCACGCTCTCGGCATCAAAAAAGTTGGAGACCTGGCCCGCCTCGGCGAATCCGAACTCTCCGACCGCTTTGGCAAGTGGGGTCTGGCGCTCGCCGGCAAGGCGCGGGGCGAAGATGCCGGAGGCTGGTTCGACTCCGAAGTCGGCGCCGATGCCGACGCCAAGTCGATGAGCCACGAGCATACCTACAACGAAGATACCGCCGACCGCGCCCAACTGGAAGCCACGCTGATGCGCCTTTCGGAAATGGTGGGCCGCCGCCTGCGCGAATCCAAGGTCCACGCCCGCACCATCCAACTCAAATTGCGTTACAAAGATTTCACCACCATCACGCGCGCTCATACTCCAGCTGCGCCCACCCAACTCGACACAGAAATTTTCGAGGAAGTTCGCGCATTGTTTCACAAAAATTGGAAAAAGGGCGTCCCCATTCGCCTTCTCGGCGTGCAGGCGTCTTCCTTCACGTCGCAGCCAGATCAGATCAACCTGTTGGAGGGAAACCGACAGGAGCGTTGGAAGAATGCGATGGCGGCCGCCGATCGCCTGCGCGACAAATTCGGCGAGTCTACTGTCGGCCTCGCGGCAGGAATGCGCGGCAGTTTCCGCGAGCGCACCCACGAAAATCCCGCAGCTCTCCCAGGCAAAGGCAAGCCAAAATCCACATAGCGGCGCCGCAAAGGTTACGGCGCCTCTTTTTGCTCTTGAGGCTGAATCTGCACGAGCGGCGCGCTCTGTCCCACATAACGCACGCCCTTTTGCCACCGATTGGGCCCCTCGTCATCGGATCGCATCCTGCGAACCGCCGAACCCACGAACAGGGAGCCTTGCACCAGGTGTCCAACCTTGAGAGGTCCTGCAAGCTTCACATCTCGAATCCAGTGCAGCGCGCTGCTGATGCTGCATCCGCACTGGCTGCAGTCCGGCGTTCCTCCAAAAACACACGGCTCCACATGCGTGCGCAAGTCGGCGGAATAATTTGTCGACATCTTCGAAAACAGGCATTCATCCGGATTCGCCGGAGGCTTCACGAACGCTCGTCCCATCCCCTCCGGCAGCAGCAGCTTCGGATACTTTTTTCCCAACCGCGGCAGTTCCCGCGCCACGCGTTCCCGATCCTCTGGCGCAAGCCGCTCCGCGCTCTCCTCGCCGATTTGCGGGCTATACAAGCTGACCCAGATGTGGTCGACCTCCTTTCGAGCATTCCAGAAGCCGACGTATTCTTCCAGGTAAGAATCGCGCATTAACATGGGCCGCGTAATCACCCAGTGGACATTGACCGATGTGCCAGCAATATTTTTTAGGATGCGCTCGTACGTCGCCGGTTTGCGGCGTTCGTCATGATGTTCGGGCAGCCCATCCACCGACACGGCAATCCGCAGGCGCGGAATTTTCATCCACTCCGCAGGAATTGGAATCACGCCGCTTGTGACCACCATAGTGAACACGTCCATCTTGCTGAGAGCCGGAAGAATGCGCGACAGTTCGCGATGTCGCACCATCGGCTCGCCCCCGACAAGCGACACGTGCATCGGGCGGTGGCGTCGTACCAATTCCAAAACGCCGTCAACTAACGCGTCGCCGCGGAAATCGCTCACTTCGCGCAGGGTAGTCTCTCCACCCAGATGGCTGTCGCCATAGGCATAACAACCTGGGCAGCTTAGCGGACACTCGCGCGTGATCTCGATCGACAACATGGGGACGTGTCCGTTGAGTACACGCCACCACGCCTTCGCCAAATCGCGCGGAGTCAGGCTGGAACCAGACTGGACTGCTGACATGTGAAACTTAGATGCGCCGGGGCGCTATCAGGTTCCTGCCCCGGCAAGTCACAAGCATCCCTTTCGATCTCATTCACGCAAAAGCAGCCGCCGACCTCCCGTGTATCCTTGACCTGCTCCGCACCACCCTTTAAGATTCCCTTTCATTTTTTCGGCTACCTCTATAGAGGACCTATGTATAAACGCGTGCTGGTTGTAATGTTGTCCGCCCTTGTTTTTTCCCTCCCATCTACCGCCGCCGCCCAATCCGACGCTCCGCTGCTGTTGCGCTTTCCCTCCGTCAGCAAGACGCAGATCGTTTTCAACTACGGAAATGATTTGTGGATCGTCGATCGCGATGGCGGCGATGCTCGTCGGCTCACTTCGGGAGTCGGCGTCGAGTCTTTGCCATATTTTTCTCCCGACGGTTCCATGATTGCTTTCACCGGTGAATACGATGGCAATCGCGACGTCTACGTCGTTCCCGCGACCGGCGGAGTTCCTCGGCGGTTGACCTTTCATCCCGCGGAAGAGTACGTCGCAGGCTGGACTCCCGACGGCAAGAAAGTCCTGTTCAACTCCTGGGGCAGCAGTTTCATACACTTTGAGGATCAGCTCTACTCAGTTCCCGTCGACGGCGGCATGCCCGCGCAATTGCCTCTGCCCATTGCAGAGGATGCTTCCTTTTCGCCCGATGGAACGCACCTCGCCTACGTGCCCCATCCCAAGTGGCAGGAGGCCTGGAAGCGATATCACGGTGGCCAAACCACGCCCATCTGGATCGCCGACCTCAAAGACTCCACTACGATCAAAATTCCCCGCGACAACTCCAACGACCACCATCCCATGTGGGTTGGTGACACGATTTATTTTCTGTCCGATCGCAACGGCCCCGTCAGCCTCTTCGCCTACGACACGAAGACGAAGCAGGTCACCGAAGCGCTGCACAGCGATGGTCTCGACTTCAAAACCGCTTCCGCCGGTCCCGATGCAATCGTCATCGAGCAGTTTGGTGCCATCAAGCTTTTCGATCTCAGCAGCCACCAGGCACGCACGGTTTCCATTCACGTGAGTGGAGACCTCGACGCCGTCCGGCCCCACTTCGCCAAAGTCGAACCCAAACGCATTCAGAATTTCAATATCTCGCCCACCGGTGCGCGCGCGGTCTTTGAAGCCTGGGGAGAAATCTTCACGGCGCCCACCGACAAGGGTGACATTCGCAATTTAACGCGCAGTCCCGCCGTGGCTGATCGCGATCCCGCATGGTCTCCCGACGGCAAGTCCATCGCTTATTTCTCCGACGAATCCGGCGAATATCAACTCGCCATCCGCGATCAAAACGGCCTGGGGACCGTTCGCCAAATCAATCTCGGTAAGCCTCCATCCTTTTTCTACACGCCCACCTGGTCTCCCGACAGCAAGAAGATCGCCTACACCGACAAGCGCCTGCAGTTGTGGTATCTCGATCTCGCCAGCCCCTCGCCCAAGTTGGTGGATAATGATTATTTCGGCGGCTTCGGCCCCACATCGCTTGGCCAAACCTGGTCGCCCGACAACAAGTGGATCGCCTATAGCAAACAGCTTGCCAGCGGCCAGCATGCTGTTTTCGTCTACTCGCTCGAGCAAAGCAAAAGCTTTCAAGTCACCGACGGAATGAGCGACGCGCTCTATCCCTGCTTTGACAAGAACGGCAAGTATCTCTACTTCACCGGCTCAACGAACGTCGCTCTCGCCACCGCAGGCCTCGACATGACCAGCCAGGAGCGCCGCGTTTCGCGCAACGTGTATGTCGCCGTTCTCAGCAAGGACGAGAAGTCGCCACTCGCCCCCGAAAGCGACGAGGAAAATAAACCCAAAGACGAGAAAAAATCGGATCAGGACAAAAACAAGTCTGCAGATCAGCCTAAGGAAAAATCGAAAGACAAAAATAAGGCAGACCCCAAATCCTCCGCCGACAAGAGCAAAGAAGACAAAGACGCAGACAAAGACAAAGACAAAGACAAAGAGAAGAAAGACGAGCCCGTCGTCGTCAAGATCGACATCGATGGCATCGGTCAACGCATTCTCTCGCTGCCCATTCCCGCGAAGAACTATCTCAACATGCTCCCCGGCAAGTCGGGCATCCTCTTCCTTGCGGAAGGCCCGCAGGTCATCACCGACGATGACCAGCCCAATGTAAGTCAAACGATCCAGAAGTTCGACCTGAGCAAGCGCAAGGTCGACAAGTTGTTGGAAGAAGTCAACGACTTTACCGTCTCCTTCGACGGCGAAAAGATTCTCTACCGCAAGGGGGAGGCTTGGGCAACCGCGTCCGCAGACGATGGCGGTGGCAGTTCCGGCGCGGCAACCCCGCCCAAGCCCGGATTCGGCCCGCTCAAACTCGACGGGTGGGAAGTCTATGTTGAGCCCCGCGCCATGTGGAAGCAGATTTATAACGAGACTTGGCGCATCGAACGCGACTTCTTCTACGATCCGCACTATCACGGCCTCGATCTCGAGAAGGCCAAAAAGAAGTACGCACCCTATCTCGACGGCATCGCCTCGCGCGACGAACTCACGTATCTATTTCAGGAATGTCTCGGCGAGATGACAGTTGGCCACATGTTCATTGGAGGTGGCGAAGCGCCTGAGCCCAAAAAAGTCAAAGGCGGATTACTCGGCGCCGATTACACTCTGGAAAATGGCCGCTACCGCGTCGCCAAAGTCTATGACGGCGAGAACTGGAATCCCGGCAATGAAGCTCCGTTAACGCAGCCCGGCGTCAACGTCAAACCCGGCGACTATATCCTCGCCGTAAACGGCCGCGACCTGCATGCCTCCGACAATATCTACAGCTTCTTCGAGGAAACTGCCGGCAGGCAGGTTGTGCTCAAGGTCGGTTCGAACCCCGACGGCAAGGATTCCCGCGACGTCACCGTCGTTCCTGTCGAGAGCGAAGAAAATCTGCGCCATCTAGCATGGATTGAGAGCAACCGCCGCCGCGTCGATCAGGCTACCGGAGGCCGCATCGCCTACGTGCACGTCCCCAACACCGCCGGCGGCGGTTACACCAGCTTCAACCGCTACTTCTTTTCGCAGGTAGGCAAAGATGGCGCCATCATCGACGAGCGCTTTAACGAAGGCGGTCAACTTGCCGACTACATCATCGACTACCTGCGTCGTCCCATCATGAGCAAGGTTGTCACCCGCGAAGGCCACGACTGGTCGAGTCCTTCGGAGGCGATTTACGGCCCTAAGGTAATGATCATCAACGAAATGTCCGGCTCCGGTGGCGACGCCTTGCCGTGGTATTTCCGCAAGGCCGGCATCGGCCAGTTGGTTGGGAAAAAAACTTGGGGCGGCCTCGTCGGCATCGGCGGCTATCCAGAACTGCTCGACGGCGGCCACGTCACCGCGCCCCGCGCCGCTATCTACGGTCTCAACGGCGACTGGGAAGTCGAGAATCACGGCATCCCGCCCGATGTTGAAGTCGATCTCGACCCCGCCGCATGGCGCTCCGGTCACGACGCGCAACTGGAGAAGGCCATCGAAATAGTAATGCAGCAACTCAAGGAACATCCACTGCCGCAAATCCAGCGCCCGCCCTACCCGAACTATCACGAGCACGACGACCTGGGGGTGAAATAGCTCCCGCGACGCAAGGGGACGCCGGAAAACCAGAGCCCACGCTAAGCTACAATAAAGAGCATTACGTTCCTAGAAGCAGTCTTGAGGGCCCTCCAGGATGCCGAGCCGCGCCGTAAAAAAGTCCGCCTTACCAAAATCCCCCTTCGCGCTATTTGCCCGCAACTTTCTTAAATACCCGTCAATGCTCGGCTCCGTGATTCCAAGTTCCCCATTCCTCGTCAATGACCTGCTGGCTCAAGTCGACTGGAATCGCGCCCGGGTGATCGTGGAGTTCGGACCCGGCGTTGGCACCATCACCCGCGAAGCCCTCAAACGCATGCGCAGCGACGCTGTCCTGGTTGTCATTGAACTCAACGAAGATTTCGTCCACTATCTTCGCGCCACGGTTCGCGACCCCCGGCTGCGCGTGGTTCATGGCTCGGCGGCGAACGTCCGACCTATCCTCGTCCAGCAGGGATTCGTTTCCGCCGACTACATTATTTCCAGCATTCCCTATAGCTTGATTCCCGGCCCGCTGCGCCAGGAAATCGTGACTGAATCTCGTGACGCGCTGAAAGCCGAGGGCTCCCTTCTCGTCTTCCAGTACAACCGCACGTTGCTGCCATACCTCAACTCCAGTTTTAGCTCGGTAAAGCTGAACTTCCAACTCCTCAATATCCTGCCGGCGCTGATCTTCCACTGCACGCCGTAGCGGACCGCCGTCTCCTGCCCCCTCATCTCCGCCTGTCCCTGTGTAGAATAAGTTGCCGCGATCTCGTGCTATCGTTTCTGGCAGAAAAGATATCCACCGCGTTGAGGTTCTCACATGGCTGATAAAGCTGTCGTCGATACCCAGGCTCCCAACATCGATTCCATCCTGAACGAGCAGCGCAGTTTCGAGCCGCCGCCGGATTTTGCCAGGCAAGCTCATGTCAAATCGCTTGCCGAATACGAGCACCTTTACAAAGAGTCCGTCGACGATCCCGACAAATTCTGGTCGCGCATTGCTGGCGAACTGCACTGGTTCAAAAAGTGGGACAAGGTTCTGGATTGGAATTGCCCTTGGGCGAAATGGTTTGTCGGCGGTCAGATCAACCTTTCCTACAACTGCCTCGACCGTCACGTCGAAACCTGGCGCAAAGACAAAGCCGCCATCATCTGGGAGAGCGAACCCGGCGAAATCCGTACTCTCACCTACCAGCAACTGCATGGCGAAGTGCAGAAGTTCGCCAACGTCCTGAAATCTCTGGGCGTGAAAAAGGGCGATCGCGTCGCCATTTACATGGGCATGACCCCGGAACTGCCCATCGCCATGCTTGCGTGCGCTCGTATCGGAGCGCCCCACACCATTGTCTTCGGTGGCTTTTCTTCCAACGCCCTGATTGACCGCATTCACGATTCGCAGGCAACGGCCTTCATCACCCAGGATGGATCTTTCCGCCGCGGCGCGGAAGTGAAACTGTTCCCCGCCGTCGAAGAGGCCTTGAAGTCCTGCCCCAGCGTGAAGCACGTTGTCATTTACAAGCGCACGGGAACGCCAATCAACCTGCAGCCCGGCCGCGATCACTGGTGGCACGACTTAATGGCCAAGGCTTCCAACGTTTGCCCCGCTGAGCCGCTCGATGCCGAACATCCTCTCTATATCCTCTATACCTCGGGAACTACGGGCAAGCCGAAAGGCGTGGTGCACACTACTGCAGGATATTCTGTCGGCACATACCTGACTACCAAGTGGGTTTTCGATCTGAAAGAGCAAGACACTTACTGGTGCACCGCCGACATCGGATGGGTCACGGGCCACAGCTACATCGTCTACGGCCCCCTGCAAAACGGCGCCACAAGCCTGATGTACGAGGGCGCGCCAAATTTTCCCCAGCCCGACCGCTTCTGGTCGATCATCGCGCGCCACAAGGTGAACGTGTTTTACACCGCGCCCACGGCGATTCGCACTTTCATCAAATGGGGCGAAGAATGGCCGAACAAACACGACATGAGCAGCCTGCGCCTTCTCGGCACTGTCGGCGAGCCCATCAACCCCGAAGCCTGGATGTGGTATCGCGAAACCATTGGCGGCAATCGTTGCCCGATCGTCGATACGTGGTGGCAAACCGAAACCGGACACATCATGCTCACGCCCCTTCCCGGTGCCATCGCGACCAAGCCCGGATCTGCCACCCGGCCCTTCCCCGGCATCGTCCCCGAAATCGTCACCATGGACGGCAAGCCAGTTCCCGATGGCTCCGGCGGATTCCTCGTCATTAAGCGGCCATGGCCCGGCATGCTGCGCACGGTTTACGGCGATCCCGACCGCTACGTAAAAAACTACTGGTCGCAAATCCCCGGCATGTATTTCACCGGCGACGGCGCGCGCAAAGACAAAGACGGTTATTTCTGGATCATGGGTCGCGTCGATGACGTGCTCAACGTCAGCGGCCACCGCCTGAGCACCATGGAAGTTGAAAGCGCCCTCGTGGCGCATCCCGCAGTCGCGGAAGCTGCGGTGGTCGGCCGCCCCGACGACCTCAAGGGTCAGGCCATTTCAGCTTTCGTTACCCTCGAGCAGGGAAGGCAACCCTCGAACGAATTGAAGGAGGAGTTGCGCAAGTGGGTAGCAAAAGAAATTGGCGCGCTGGCCAAGCCCGACGACATCCGCTTTACCGACACCTTGCCGAAGACTCGCAGCGGAAAGATCATGCGTCGCCTCCTGCGCGAATTAGCCACCAACGGCAGCGTCAAAGGCGACACCACCACGCTGGAAGATTTCGGCGTGATCGCCAAACTCCAGGAGCAGGACGAAGTCTAGTTTTCCGACACGCGGGTACGTGGTATCTTAAGCAGGTCTGGTGCCACGCGAAACCTGTTCACCTTGATGGCAGGGCCATTTTTACTGGCTCAGCTTGATAGCCAGTTGCCGTTCTGGAGGCGTCATCTCCCCCCACAGCTTTTGCAGGTCTGCTTGCACAGACTGGTTGTTCGGGTCTTTCCGCAACGCCATCGCGAACCATCGATACGCTGTAGGCAGGTCGTGGGGAGTGCACAATCCCGCCGAATAAAGCGCGCCCATCTCGATCATAGCTTTGGGATTGGCCTGTGCGGCCGCAGGTTTCAGCAAACGCATTCCACGCTCGCAATCCTGGGCCACGCCGCCACGCCCGTAGATATATTTCTGTGCCTCGATCACGGAATCCGTCGATTGCGTCGGCGTGATTCCTGCGTGCGGCTTCGCCGCAGGTTCTGCCGCCGTCTTTTTCGGTTTCGGTGTGGGGGGCGGTTGAGTGTCGTCTGTCGTGTCAGCGTCTTCTTTGGGTGATTCCTTAGCCGCTGCGCCCGCATTAGCGGAGTCGGAACCAGCAGCACTCGGCGCGTCGTTCGCAGCCGAAGCGTCTTCTTTCGCGGCGGGCGCCGGCGCCGAAGCGTCTTTGGCAGCCGGTGCGGGAGCAGCGGCCGCGGGCGGCGTGCTCGCCGCAGGCGTCCTCCCCGCATCAGGAGCAGCCGCAGGATTGCTGGCCGGAGAACCGCTTGCAGACGAATCACCCGCGGGCTGTGCCGTGGGGCCCGCAGCAGGTTGCGCGGGAGCACTCGGCCCCGTGCTAACCGCCGGGGGAGTCGCAGAACTTGAATCCGACACGGAATCTTGTGTTGCCGGGGCAGGCGCTTTGCCGGGGCGTTCCTTCAGTACTTTGAACCGCAAGTAACCGAACAACACGGCGAGCGCGAGAGCAAATAGGATCAATACGAATTTTCCCCCGCCGCCCCTCTTCGGCTCGTCGTCCTCCAGCAGGTAATCCAGGTTGCCGGAGTGCCGGTCCGAACTTAAATTTCCCGATGGACGATGTGCGGCGTCGCTCAAACCTAGAAAAGATGGCCCGCTGATCCCGCGTGATTCATCCGACACCGGCGCTGAACCTCGAGGTGCTGACGATGTCTCCACATTCGCCGCTGGCGCGGACGGGGCATTCGCCGCGGCTCGCACCGTCGTGCTCTGTGCCGGCACACTTGCGACCGCCAACGGCGGCGCCAGCAGTTTCGCTCCGCACATTCCGCAAAAGCGGTTGTCCTCTGAATTCTCGTTCCCGCATCGAGGGCAGCGCACCAAATCCTCCTCTGTGTACTATATAGCTTACGATATCTCCTAGATTCGATGCAGGAGGGATGTGCCAGGGTACTGCGAAAAACACGCCCTCCCGAGTTCCAGATCCTCACAAAGTGAGCAACCAAAAACAGAGTCTCCAGCTGTCAGTGCAGGGGCATAACCTCGAAGTGCAACGCCTTCCCGGCCGTTCCGCGAACGCCCCGGAACTGGTTTTCCTTCACGAGGGCTTAGGTTCCATTTCTCACTGGAAAGATTTCCCGCAGCGAATTGCCGAGGCCACCGGATCGCCCGTCACGGTGTATTCGCGCTACGGTTGCGGAAACTCCGCTGTCCTCACCGAGCCGCGCACCGTTCGCTACATGCACGACGAGGCCCTCAGCGCGCTGCCCGATCTTCTCTCGCAACTCCACATCGAAAATCCCATCCTCATCGGCCACAGCGACGGCGGCTCCATCGCTCTCATCTACGCCGGATGTCACGACCATGTGCGCGGACTCGTACTGCTCGCTCCGCACGTGTTCGTAGAGGATTTAAGCGTGAACAGCATTGCGCGAGCCCGCATAAGTTTCGAGACCACAAATCTCCCCGAAAAGCTTGCCCGCCGCCATCGCGACTCCGCGCGCACGTTTTGGGGATGGAACAACATCTGGCTCCATCCAGAATTTCGCGGCTGGAATATTGAAGAATATCTTCCGCGAATCTCCTGCCCAATTCTCGTCATTCAATGACTCGACGACCAGTACGGGACCCATGCGCAGGTGAAGGCGATCGCCAGCCAGGTTAGCGGCCCGGTCGAAACTCTCCTGTTGGCCGAATGCCGCCACTCGCCCCAGCGGGACCATCCCGACGCTGTCTTGGCTGCAATTGCAAAGTTCGTGAACGATTCGAGGAACAAACTGGATCCTGATGGAGTCTGAGTGCTTCAAGGCCCTATCTGTGACTCATCAGGAGGCTCATATGAAATCGCGGCGGGCAGCGGCGTGTGCATCCGTGACTTGCGTTCTATCGTTAGCCGTATCGCAGGCCATTCCTCAACGCATTCGCGTTTCGGAAAGCGTCGCGCGCTCTCTAATCGTCAAGAAAATAGACCCCGTCGCAGTTAAGCAATGGAAGTATGAACCGCCTGCTTAAAGGTGAGCCGGTCGAAACACAAGTCACGGTGAACTTTACGCTGTCCCCGTAGAGACTGATTAACTAAAACGTCCGCCGGGCACCCTTATTTCGTCATCTGGTGAGTCAGTGGTGCCGGTGCCACCGCCGCTGCGCCAGTCAGGGTATCTTTCGCCGATTTCGACAGCTTGTCTGCATTCGCCACCAACAGGCTCACTTGCCACATCTGCGTTGACGAAAGCGACTTCTCGAATCCCGGCATCCCGGTCATGCGAATCCCGCCCGCCACTTTCCAATACGATTCTTCCGGCGCGTCGTCGGTCACGCCTTTTCCTTCCATCAACTTTGGCGGCTTCGGAAACATTCCTTGGGCGATCGCGCTTAACGGCTGTGCCGGCAGGCCGTGGCAGACTGCGCAATGATCTTTGTATACTTGTGCGCCCGCAACAAATGCAGCTTCATCCGCTGGAATCGGCGGCGCTTTCGGCATCTCTTTGCGCAGGCGCGCGTGCAGCGCCATGCTCGCCAGCATCTTTTCAAATGGCATCGGCGCCGACGACGTCGCCACCGGCGCAGCACCCGTTGAGAAATACATATAAACGCCTGCTGGAATCACGATTAATCCGACAATCAGACCGATCAAAAACTTGCCCATGCAGCTTCTCCTGAAAATTTAATTGGACTTGATACTAACCCAAACCATCGAAATTCGAGTAGTCTGTCCCAGCGCAATTGGAAATCCCTCAGGGCGCTCAAACCGCCTCGGAGGTCACTCCCTATCGACAC
>DASSRO010000044.1:0-26152 GCA_035701745.1 Candidatus Sulfotelmatobacter sp.
TGCCCTCTAATAGAAGCTCCTTGCACTCGTACAACAAGCGCAATGTATGCATGCCTGCTTTCACGTCGTAGCCGTACTTCTCTTCTAGCTCGGGCCGCTGCCCTTTCTTGCCGCGACCCTTGCGGCCTGTCATGCGCTTAAGCTGGTCGTCTGCAAACCCCATAAACGGTTTCACAAACGTGCGCGCCAGAAAAACAGTCCGATTACGGACGATTCCGTTCCAGATCACGTTGCGTACAGCACCGTCGGCGAAGAGAAAATGCAACGCGGTGGGATTTCCCTTGCACGCCAGACCCGCCCATTTTTTAAGCGAGTATAGCGTCACATCCACGTCGTTCGGGCCGTTGCGGCGATCGTTGCCGGCGGTGGACCATACATAATGCGGCATGGACTCAAGTCCAAGAACAAACTCCGGCGGCTCGACGTAGATGCCGTAGATGTCGAGGTCGTCGGTGCCGTGGACTTTTGCCCCATGAAGTTCCGAGCCGCCCACAAATAGATGCAAGAGCCTATTGGGAAAGGGAAATCCCGTTTCTATTACGTGTTGTAACAAGTCAGCCATAAGACTTCGAATATTATAGGGACATGCCCGACGCCTACATCCTCGGCATCGAAAGTTCCTGCGACGAGACCGCGGCCGCCGTAGTTCGCTCAGGCGAACAGCTGATCTCCAATGTCGTTGCCTCCCAGTTCGCCACTCACCAGCCGTATGGCGGCGTCGTGCCGGAACTGGCCTCGCGCGAGCATCTGCGTGCCATCGTCCCCGTCGTGCGCCAGGCGCTGGCCGAGGCGAAACACACTTACGAATCGGTCGACGCCATCGCCGTCACCCAAGGCCCTGGCCTGGCCGGAGCATTGCTGGTCGGCATCAGCTACGCCAAGGCTCTCGCCTTCGCGCTCGAAAAACCTCTCATCGCCGTCAACCACCTGGAAGGCCACATCCATGCCGTGCTGCTTGAGGAGCGGCAAAAGGGCAATCACGAATTGCAGTTTCCCGTGCTCGCGCTCGTCGTCTCCGGCGGCCACACGCATCTTTATCTGGCCGCGCAGAAGGGCGATTCCTGGACCTACGAAAACATCGGCCACACTCGCGACGATGCCGCCGGAGAGGCATTCGACAAAGTCGCCAAGCTTCTCGGCCTGGGATATCCCGGAGGCCCCGCAGTCGACCGTCTCGCGCCCCACGGCGACCCCAAAGCTGTGAAATTTCCGCCGGCCCAAATCAAGCATCCCGACCGCCGAGGCCGCAACGATGGCAAGGGACTCGCCTCCGATGACGCCCGCCCGCGCTTCGATTTTTCTTACAGCGGCATCAAGACGGCCATCCTGCGTTACGTGGAAACGCACTCCATGCACGCCTCAGTGGAAGCCCGACGGAACGCACTCGCCTCGATTGCCAAACCAAAGCTGGAAGATTTTCTCGCCCACAGCGACAAGCTCACCCTCGATCTCGTCGCCTCTTTTCAGCGCGCCATCGTGGATGATCTGGTGGGAAAAACTCTGGCCGCCGCCCGCGCTTACGATGTCGCCACACTCTTCGTGACCGGAGGCGTCGCCGCCAACCAGGAACTGCGACAGACTTTCGAGCGCCGCGGCGCAGAGCAAGGCCTGCCTGTTTTCTTCCCCTCCCGGCCTCTGTCCACAGACAATGCGGCCATGATCGCCGCCGCCGCTTACCCTAAATTTTTGCTGAAAGAATTTGCCGCGATGGACTTTTCTGCGGAAGCCAGCCTGCCCCTGCGGTAAGTGCCCCTGCGTGAAGAAAGTTGCCTAATTCCCAGCCTTGGGTAGGCCGCGATCGTTTAAAACTGCCTCCAGCGCTTTGGCTAGCTGCGCCTCGATATCGATGTCTTTATAGATGGCAAAGTTCGCGCGCTTTTCCGACTGGTCGAAGCCGCCGGCCTTGTTGGCGACAATAATGATGGGAACTTCAGCGGTTTCCGGCTTGCTCTTCAGCGCGTTGATCAGTTCGCTGCCGCCCATCTTCGGCATCACGAGGTCGGTCACGATTAACGATGGCCGCACCCGGCTCACGATTTCCAGCGCCTCCACCCCATTGGCAGCCGACTCCACCGCAAACCCGTGACGCTCTAAAAAGGTGCACACGGTATAGCGAATCAGCATCGAGTCGTCGACTACCAGCGCTACTTTGCCCATAAAAAGAGGGGCATACACAGCCCCCGGTCGGACACTAGCAAAGGCTCTGAGCCATTCCAAGGCCAAAGCATCGCCAGGAATTACCTTCGTCACCAAAAAAGTGGCGCGAATTGCAAATTACAGTTCGCTTTCCTGGGTGCGCTCTTCAATATTCATGTCTTTGAATTCGCTGGACTCGAAGATTTCGCCGCATTCCTTGCACTCCACGAACTCGGATTCTTCATCCCGGCTCACGATTTGCACGCGCGGATGTTTGCAAGGTGCCATTTCACGACTTTGAGGGGCGGTCGACTTAACGGTCATAAATCCGGAAGGTCTCCAACAACTTTGGCGGGTGGTAGTTTTTCACCGGAATTTCACGGTATTTTAGACCCGCCTTGCCCATTGTCAAGTGCCCAACCGTTCGACTGTCGTGAATTCGTAACAGGTGCCCACGCGCCACGGAAACGTTCCCCGTAATCAAATTCCGACCGAATCTGTCGTACTAATCTAAACCACTCAGTCCCCGATACTTACCGTTTACAAGCATTTCCCGACGGCTGCCTGCCCAGCCTTGCGCTGCGCCTCCCAGGTAACGTAAAATGAATTACGACGGAAAAGGTCGGAATTAGGTTCCACCCGCTCTCAGGATTTTTCACAGGGACAAAGTGCTGAAACTGACCAAAAAAGCCGACTACGCGCTGATGGCGATGAAGCATCTCGCCGAGCACAGCTCCGAGGGTTCCCGGAGTGCCAAGGACGTTTCGGACGCCTATGGCATCCCGCCCGAGGCTCTGGCCAAGATTCTGCAGCGGTTGGCCAAGGCTGGCCTGTTGCAGTCGCAGCACGGCACCAACGGTGGATACACCCTGGCCCGGGCCGCGCACACGATTTCCGCCTTTGAGGTGATTCAGGCGATCGACGGCCCTTTGTTCATCACTTCTTGCGTTACTGTCCGCGGCGAATGCGACCAGACCGATCGTTGCAATATCCGCGAACCGCTGCGCAAAGTGAACGAGAGTATTGAAGCAGTTCTAAGGCGCATCAAGATTTCCCACATGCGGGAAGAACCCGAAGAAGCCGTAGCGGCCGCGCCTAAAAAAGCGGCCGACTTGGTGACCATCACCTGAGCCGTTGCTCGGGATGGATCATCCAAAGAAGATCATCCAGGATTTTCGAGAAGAAAGCAGGAGAGGCAATCAATGAGCACCGAAGTTAAAATCCCCCAGGCAAGCACGCAGTCCCACCGCCCCGCTGACAAGGCCGTGAAGCTGCCCATCTACATGGACAATCACGCCACCACCCCCATGGACCCGCGGGTGCTGGAAGAGATGCTGCCCTACTTCATGGAAAAGTTTGGTAACTCCGCCAGCCGCAATCACTCTTTCGGATGGGCTGCCGAAGAGGGCGTGGAAACGGCGCGCGAGCGCATTGCCAAGCTGGTCGGCGCCAACACCAAAGAAATCATCTTCACCTCCGGCGCCACCGAAAGCGACAACCTGGCCATCAAGGGCGTCGCTGAAATGTACCGCGAGAAGGGCAACCACATTATCACCGCGGTCACCGAGCACAAGGCCGTGCTCGACACCTGCAAGCGCCTGGAAAAATACGGCTATCGCGTCACTTATCTGCCGGTGCAGAAAGATGGCCTGATTGATCTCGACGACCTGAAGCGCGCCATGGACGACAAGACCATCCTGGTGTCAATCATGTTCGCCAATAACGAGATCGGCGTTATCCAGCCCGTGGCCGAGATCGGCAAGCTGTGTCACGAGCGCGGCGTCATCTTCCATACCGATGCGACCCAGGCGGTCGGCAAGGTTCCGGTGGATGTGATCAAGCAGAACATCGACGTGATGTCGATCTCCGGCCACAAGATGTACGGACCGAAGGGCGTCGGCGCGCTGTACGTGCGGCGCAAGAATCCTCGCGTGCAGATTTCCGCCAGCATCGATGGCGGCGGTCACGAGCGCGGCATGCGCTCGGGGACCCTCAACGTTCCCGGAATTGTCGGCCTGGGCAAGGCCTGCGCAATTGCACAGGAAGAAATGGCGCAGGAATCCTGCCGCCTCGCTGGCCTGCGCAATCGACTGCGCGACCGCATCATGAACCGCTTGGATGAGGCCTACATCAACGGGTCCACCGAGCATCGTCTGCCCGGCAACCTGAACATCAGTTTTGCTTACGTCGAAGGCGAGTCGCTCTTGATGGGCATCAACGACATTGCGGTTTCCAGCGGATCGGCTTGCACCTCTGCGACCCTGGAGCCATCTTATGTATTGAAGGCTCTCGGAACCGGCGACGACCTGGCTCACAGCTCGATTCGTTTCGGCATCGGCCGCTTCAACACCGAAGCCGAAGTCGATTACGTGGCCGATCGCGTCATCGAAACCGTGGAACGCCTGCGCGAACTTTCTCCGCTCTACGAGATGGCGAAAGAAGGCATCAACCTGAAAGATGTGAAGTGGGCAGGAGAAGCGCACTAACAAAAAAGTTTCCAGGTTCGAATGATTCAAGGTTTCAAAGTTGTGCTCCTTGAATCGAACACCTTGAAACTCTGAAACATTGAAACTTTGAAACCCCGAGGTTAAAAAATGTCATATAGCGACAAGGTTATCGATCATTACAACCATCCCCGCAACGTCGGCTCCATGGACAAAGCCAGCACCGACGTGGGCACCGGACTGGTGGGCGCGCCAGAATGCGGCGACGTCATGAAGCTGCAGATCAAGGTCAATCGCGAAACCAACGTCATTGAAGACGCCAAGTTCAAGACCTTCGGCTGCGGCTCCGCCATCGCCTCGTCTTCCCTCGCCACCGAATGGGTCAAGGGCAAGACTGTGGACGAAGCTCTCGCCATCAAGAACATGGACATCGTGAAGGAGCTTTCGCTTCCTCCGGTTAAGATCCACTGTTCAGTGCTGGCGGAAGACGCCATCCGCGCCGCCATTGGCGACTGGAAGAAAAAGCAGGGCGTCCAAACCCCCGTAGCCGCCGAAGCAAAGTAAGGCGCGAGCGACGCCCTTGCCGCGCTGGTATAAAGCGCGGAGTGCGCTGGTAGAAGCTTCGGAGTACCGCTGGCATAACACCGGGCAGTGCATGAGCTTGGTTCGTGTCACCGGGCAGTGCATGAGCTTGGTGCATGTCACCGGGCGGCGCATGAGCTTGGTGGAAACCACAAGCCCCAGTAAAGCCGCGAAGCGGCGCAAGAATGCAGCCCACGGCGCAAGCCGTGGGAAACGGCCACCGAATACAACAGCCCCGAAGGGGCGAAAGAAACGATGACAACAGCAACCGAAAAACCCGCGCAAGCCCCCGCCAAAGGCATTCTCGTCACCGAGAAGGCCTTGGCCAAGGTCCGCAGCGCGATGGCCAAGGAAGGCATTTCGCCCGAACAAGGCGGCTTGCGCCTCGGCGTGCAGGGCGGTGGCTGTTCGGGCTTGAGCTACAACATTCGTTTCGACACGCAACCGCGCGAACGTGACCGCATCTTCCAGTTCGCAGACGTGCGCGTCTTTGTCGACCCGAAGTCGTTCATTTACCTGCATGGCATGACTTTGGATTATCAGGAAACGCTGATGCAGCAGGGCTTCGTATTCGTAAATCCCCAGGCGTCGAAGTCGTGCGGCTGCGGGACTTCGTTCTCCGCCTAAGCGAGTAGCGACTCGTGTGGCGCGGCCGACTCGTGTGGCGCGGGCGCTCCCGCCCGCGGCCCGCTCCAAACATCCTGCGCGAGCCACTCCGCCCTGTGCATGAGAAGAGGAATTAGAAGTTGACGACCAAATCGACCCTTACCGAAATCCGCTCCAAGCCGCTCCCGCAGGATACTCACACCTGCTGGTCCTGCGGATCCATGCGCGCCGCTCATTTTTGCGGCTCGTGCGGCAAGGTGCAACCTCCGGTTCCGGTCGACTATTTCACCTTCTTCGGCCTGCCGCCCAGGTTGAACATCGACGTCCCGGCGCTGGAGAAAAGTTTTTACGACCTAAGCCGCCGCCTTCATCCCGATCTGAACGCGCGCGCCGCCACCCAGGAACAGGAATGGAGCCTGGAACAGAGTTCCCTGCTCAACGACGCCTACCGCACCCTGCGCGATCCCATCAAGCGCACCGAATACCTGCTGCATCTCGAAGGCGTCGAACTCGAAGAGCAGTCGAAGAGCGCCACCGAGCAGGCCCGGGCTACGGGTGAAGTGAAGAAACAAATCGTCCCGCCCGATCTGCTGGAAGAAGTTTTCGAGTTGAACATGCAGCTCGAAGAGCTTCGCATGAACAAAAAGATGGGCGAGGACGACGCCGCACTGATGGCCGAAATTGAAAAGCAGAAGCAATCGCTCGAAGGCAAGCACGAGGCGTTGCTGCAAGAACTGCTAACTCACTGGAACGACTGGGACGGCCTCATCGAAAACCACCCGGCAGCCTCGGAAGAGCGTTCGCGCGTAACGGCCAAGATGGTAGACGTGCTAAACCGCCGCAACTACATCCGCAACTTGCTGAGAGACGTAAACGCGGCGCTAGAAGAATGAGAAGGTTTTGTAATTTGGTAATCGGGTAATTTTGTAAGTTGAACCCGAGGTTTTTTAAATTTCCAAATTACGAAATTACAAAATTACAAAATGAGTTCTGATCGCATCATCGGAATCGACCTCGGCACCACCAACTCTTTGGTGGCCTTCATGCAAGGGGAGAGCCCTGTCGTAATTCCGGGCGAGGATGGTTTGAATCTTCTGCCCTCCGTGGTCGCGCTCGACGCCAACAACCAGCCCGTTGTCGGCAATGCCGCGCGCAATTCGCTGATCGAAACTCCGGAACGCGCTGTCTACTCCATCAAACGCCTCATGGGACGCGGCATGGAAGACATTCAGGAAGAGTTGAAGCTCTTCCCTTTCCGCCTTGCCGAAGACCTGCAGCCCGGCGAAGTGCTCCGCATCAAGCTGGGTGACAAGACTTTCACTCCGCCGGAAATTTCCGCGCTCATTCTTCGCCAGCTTAAGCGCAGCGCCGAGCGTTTCTTCGGCGGCCCGGTTTCGAAAGCAGTCATTACCGTTCCCGCCTACTTCAACGACGCGCAGCGCCAAGCCACAAAAGACGCCGGCCGCATCGCCGGTCTCGAGGTATTGCGCCTGGTCAACGAACCGACCGCCGCCTCGCTGGCCTATGGCCTCGACAAAAAGCAGAACGGCATTGTCGCCGTCTACGACCTCGGCGGCGGGACATTCGACATTTCGATCCTGAAGCTGCACGATGGAATCTTTGAAGTAGTCGCCACTAACGGCGACACGCATCTTGGCGGCGACGACATCGACAATCTGCTCATCACCATCGCGCTCGACGATATTCGCGGCGATCTCGGTCTCGACCTCCGCCGCAATGCGGAAGCTGTCCAGGCCATCCGCAAAGCCGTGATCGATGCCAAGATCGCGCTCTCTTCGCAGCCCTCGGTGAATCTCGATATCGAATTGCCCGGCGGCAAGCGCTACCAGCGCGAAATTACGCGCGAGCAGTACGAGCAACTGATCCAGCCCGTCATCGACCGCACCGTCGGCCCCTGCAAGCAGGCCATGAAAGACGCCGGCCTCAAGCCCGAACAGATCGACGAAGTCGTCCTGGTCGGAGGCTCTACGCGCATCCCCAAGGTTCGTGCTTTGGTCAAAGAGTTGTTCCAGCGCGAGCCGCACACCGACTTGAATCCCGACGAAGTCGTCGCTCTCGGCGCTGCCGTACAGGCCAACATTCTCGGCGGCGGCTCCGAAGCCACCGAAAACATGCTGCTGCTGGATGTGACGCCTCTTTCTCTCGGCATCGAAGTCGCGGGCGGCGTGACCGACAAAATCATTTTGCGCAACTCCACCATTCCCGCGTCCGCCACGCAGTTCTACACGACGCAGATCGATGGCCAGGCCAACGTTGCGATTCACGTTTTGCAAGGCGAGCGCGAACTCGCAAAAGATTGCCGCTCGCTGGCCCGCTTCGACCTGAAAGGAATCCCAGCCATGGCTGCCGGCATTCCGCGCGTTGAAGTGAAATTCCTCATCGACGCCAACGGCATTCTGCACGTTTCCGCGCGCGAGCAGCGCAGCGGCAAAGAAGCAGAAATACAAGTGCAGCCCAGCTACGGCCTGACCGATGAGCAGGTCGAGGGCATGATTCTCGATTCCTTCGACAACGCGGAAGAAGATTTCCGCCAGCGCCAGCTCATCGAAGCGCGTGCCGAGACATCGACCATCCTGGCCGCCCTCGAAAAGGGCAAGAAGAGCCCGGCCTGGGGACAACTCACCACCGACGAAAAGAAACAGATCGCGAAAATGGAAAAAGCGCTGGTCGCGGTGAATGCGGAAGAAAATTATCAGGCGATCCGCAAAGCCATCGACGCGCTCAACCAGGGCACGACGCGCCTGGCTGAGTTGATGATGGACACCGCCGTTTCCAGCGCGCTAAAAGGCAAAAACATGGACGAGACGGACCTGGGCGAAGGCCCCACCGCCCCGCATCCCATGGCGAAAGCAGAATTCGAATGACCTCTGCGCCCTCAGTGCCCTCTGCGGTGAAAGGTTTTGAAGTTAACCACAGAGAACACAGAGAAACACAGAGGAGGATCGGAGTAAAGCATGGCTGAAGAAAAAACACAAGGAGCCGGCACATTGACCGAAGACGCTCCCGGCGAAAACACGGTACAGGTCACCTTCCTGCCCGAAGGCAAGACGGTGCAGTTCGAAAATGGCAAGCTGCCCTATGAAGATCACGGCAAAGAGCAATCTCTGCTCGACGTGGCCCTGAACTTCGGCATCCCGCTCGACCATGCCTGTGGCGGCAATTGCGCTTGCACGACTTGCCACATCTGGGTAAAGGAAGGCGCCGAGAACCTTTCGCCCATGGACGACGACGAGGCCGACCGCTTAGACATGGCCGCCGATCTGCAACTCAATTCGCGTCTCGGTTGCCAGGCACAAATCACCAAGCCCGGCAAGGTCGTCATCGAAATCCCCGCTTGGAATCGAAACTACGTATCGGAAGAGCATTAGAATGCAAAGTTTCAAAGTTGCAAAGTTGCAAAGTTGCAAGGCGCACCGGCGATTCTTTGAAACCTTGAAACCTCCGAAACCTTGAAACCTTTCCGGTAGGAGCACAGACGATGGCAAAGAAACTGACTTGGGACGACGCCGAAGATATCGGCATCCTTCTTTCCGAAACTCACCCGACGCTTGACCCGCTGGCCGTGCGCTTCACCGACCTGCATCGCTACGTCACCGAACTGCCCGACTTCGCTGGCGATCCGAAGGCTTCCAACGAAGGCAAATTAGAGGCAATTCAGATGGCGTGGCACGAGGAAGTCCAGGATCGCACGCAAGGCTGACTGGTTAGGCTTCGGTCATCGAGACATTAGCGCAACGACAACGGCGCGTGATCCTATGAAGTTCGCAAGCCCGCCCCAGAATTTACAACTTCTTGACAATCGGCCCTGCGGATCCTCGTATCGTTCCTGACACGGGGCTTGCGAGACTCGTGAGCCCTTCTCTCTCTTTAACCGGCCAATTGAAAAAGGGCACGGCGCCAAGCCGTGCCCTCATTTTTTTCTCCGCTATCCGCTTAGCCAACTGGCACTGCAGCCGCCTCTTCTACGTTCGCCTCGCGCAAAAACTTCGCCGCTTCTTCGGGGGGAGTTGGGTTGATGTAGAACCCCGTGCCCCACTCAAATCCTGCAGTTTTTGTCAGCTTCGGCATGAACTCGATGTGCCAGTGGTAATGATCGTTGGTCGGGTCCTGCGCCGGCGAACTGTGAATCACCAGATTGTACGGAGGATTATCCAGCACCCGGTCCGCCCGGCCTAGCAGGTCCTTCAGCGCTCGCGCCAGGTTCTCAAACATGTGCGACGAAGAGTTCTCGAATGCCGATTCATGCTGCTTGGGCAGAATCCACGTCTCGAAGGGAAAGCGTGGGGCATAGGGGGCCAGCGTGAGAAAGTTCTCGTTCTCCGCCACTACCCGCGTGCCGGTGTCCATCTCCTGCCGGATGATGTCGCAGAATACGCAGCGCTCTTTGTAGAGGAAGTACTGCTTGGCCCCTTCTAGTTCCTGCACCACGTTAATGGGAAGAATGGGCAGGGCAATCAACTGCGAGTGCGCATGTTCCAGCGACGCGCCGGCCGCTTCGCCGTGATTTTTGAAAATCAGGATGTACTTGAATCGGCGATCCTTTTTCAAATCGAGGATGCGGTCGCGGAAGGTCCACAGAACATCTTCAATCCGTTTCGGAGGCAAAGTCGCCAGGCTCGCATTGTGGTCTGGCGTCTCGATGATTACTTCGTGCGCCCCGATCCCGTTCATGCGATCGAACATGCCCTCAGCCTGCCGGTTCAAGTTGCCTTCAATACCTAGCGCGGGAAATTTATTGGGAACCACGCGGACGGTCCATCCCGGCGTATCCCGCTGCGGCGGCGGCCCGCCATTCGGGTTCGGACGGTAGGCTTGAATCTCCGGCGGAGTCTTGGTCTCGTTGCCGTAGCAGAAGGGACAGAATCCCCCCTTGATCTTCATATTCTCGCGAACAAAATCGGTTGGGCGCTTGGCGCGGTCCGTCGAAATAATCACCCAGCGGCCAACAATCGGATCTTTTCTTAGCTCAGGCAATTACCGAATCCTTTCAATGTGCTTGTACAAATTTTGTATTTTACGCCGACAAGGAAGCGTTGCGAAACACCTCAATCTCTGGGCGGGAATTAGGACCCCCATAGTATACGCTCACAATATCGAATCTCCATTGGCGCGAAGGCGGAAGCCGGCGCAGGTAATCCCGCACCACTTGGGCAATCTCGCGCCGCTTGTACCGGTCGACAGCCGCCTCGGCAGTCTTTACGTCGTGCGTGGTCCGCGTCTTGACTTCAATGAAACAAAGAACATCATCTTCCCATCCAATCAGGTCAATCTCCCCTCGGCTGCGCGGCGAGCGAAAATTGCGCTCCACCATCACATATCCTAGCTGCCGCAGGTGAAAATACGCGTCTTCTTCACCCCTCGTCCCAGTGCGCTGATGCATCGGGCGCGGGTCTGCAGGCAGAACTCGCACCGCCAGCCAGTCCAATCCATGAATGATCGTGCGCGTGACAACAGCAGGCAGCATAAGGAACAGGAAACTTCACAGTAGCGGTTGTACCAACTGGGTGATGTGATCGGACTCACATCGCGAGCGAATTAAGGTTGGTTCTTCCCGAATAGGAAAGCAGACGTCGGCTAACTTAACAGTTTCCTTCCGGTTTGCCCGCTATCCAGACGCAAGCGAAGTATGCTATTTCTTCAATCCGGCGGTAAAGTTGGTAATGATTGTTACCGGCTGGCTGACTTGCTGCGAAACCCGCTCCATCAGGAGCTTCTTGCCGTCGGGAGTCACGCTGTAAAAGGGCAGGGTTAGAATTGTCCACTGGCTGACGAGGGTTTGGGCGGCGCCAAACTCGAGCGTGTTGCCCAAGTCCTTAACTGGGACGGCGGAGATGGATTGCGAGCCGTCAAAGTAGTACAGCTCTTTTCCGTCTTTGCTCCATTGCGGCACCTGCCCGCCATTGGGCGAGACCTGCCACTTGCCCTGGCTGCCGCCGTAACCCACCACATAAACTTCCGCCGGCCCTGAGAACGCGGTGTAGGCCAGCCAGCGGCCGTTCGGTGATAAGGCTCCGTTGGTTCCGTGTGCTACCACCTGCTGGGGTTTTCGCTCTCCATCCAGCGGCAGGGCCCAGATAATTTGATCCCCTGTGGAAAGGCCAGTCGAATAGAACAGGGTTTTGCCATCGCTGGACCAGTCGGTGGGAATGAACCCCGTGGGATCCGGAGTCGAGATGAGCGTCTCTTCGGCTCCGCTTCCGTCTGCGAGCTTGCGGAAGATGCCGCCACTCCCCGGACGCGTCGAGCCATAGGCGATCCACTTGCCATCAGGCGACCAGACCGGAAAAGTATTGGCCACCGGGCCAAAAGTCAGCCGGGTGCGGACGCCGCGCGCCAGATCGAGACACCAGATGTCATTGATGCCGGAATCGAGCATCAGGGCGATGCGATCGCCTTTCGGCGACAGGCGGGCGTACTGCAAGTTTTGCAGATTCTCGGCGGCGACACCGGTCTGCCTTCCAGTGCGGTCCATCCAGACCAATTGAACATTGCCCGAAGTGCCGTTGCCGAACGCCAGCACTCCGCCGTTGCTGGCTGTGGCGCCCAGGTGCCAGGTGGTCACATCGTTCAACACGCCGGTAGAAACAGTTTGCAACTGGCCACTCAATTTTCCGTTGGCGGGGTCGAAGGGTTGCGCCACTAACTGGTCACCACGTCCAAACAGGAGAAACCCCGCGGCATAAATCGCGTTGGTCTGAGCGCGAAGCAGCAGGCGATTCTCGCGCCCGTCGAGCGATGCATAGTAGATGGCGTTGTTGGACGACTTGGAGGGGTCGTGATGCATGGCGAAGTAAAGAAAATGCCTGCCGTCGGGGAGAATAAACGGCCAGCGGTGGGAAGTGTGCTGGGAGGCATCCAATTTTGTGAGAGAGGTGGGTACGCCGCCGCTGGCGCTCACCTGCGACAAAGCGGAAACCGGAGACGCAGAGAACACGATCACGCCCCCGCTGCCCCAGGCGGCGCCCCGTCCTAGCGGTACGTCACACACGACCTGCGCCACGCCACCCTCGATCTCGATCGTCTTCAATTTGTTGTTGGCGAAGAATCCGATCGAGCGGCTGTCCGGAGACCAGAAAGGAAAGATCGCGTCGTTGGTGTCGGGGAGCACATGGGCCTCCGCCTCATTCATGGGGCGAACCCAGATGGAAGTCTTGCCGTCGGCGCCCGTTGCGGTGAAGGCCAGATACGCGCCGTCAGGCGAAAGCACGGGCGGACCGGCGGCATCGTCGGTCAGGCGGAAGTGCGCGCCCGGCGGGGGATTGATGACGGTGCGAGTGCTGGGAGCTGAGGCGGCGGGCCGATGCATGAAAAATCCGGCGAGCGTTCCCAAAACAATTGCGGCCGCGACCGCGGCAAACCAGGTAACTCGACGTGGCGCAGGCGGAGATTCCAGAACCGCCGGAGCGGAACTCGATGAGATCCAGCGCAGATCCATAGTCACATCGTGCGCGGATTGAATTCTGTCCGCGGGATCCTTGGCGAGGCACGCACTCACTACATGAGCGAGCATCGCCGGAGCGAGCGGCTGCGTGGCCGTGACGGGGTCCGGATCTTTTTCCAGAATGGCGGTGAAGACGCTGAGTTGCGATTTGCCTTCGAACGCCCGGCGTCCCGTGATCATTTCGTAGAGAACGCAGCCGAAACTGAAGAGGTCGCTGCGTGCGTCGGCCTCCGCTCCCTGCAAAACTTCCGGCGCTATGTATTGAAAGGTTCCCACGATCGAACCTTTCTGCGTAAGCGGCGACGCCGCAGAGGTGAGCGACGCCAGATTTACGGTTGGCGTGGAAGGAGTGAATGGGCCGATGGCTTGCGGCGCAATCGATACGCTTGGTTTGGCCAGTCCGAAGTCCATCAGCTTGGCGCCGGCTTTGGTTAGCATAATGTTCGCCGGCTTCAGGTCGCGATGGATAATGCCGTTCTGATGCGCTTTCTCCAGGGCCTGCGCGACTTCCGTCCCAATTTTAAGAACCTGATCCACCGGCAACGCGCCCTTCGTCAGGCGATCGGCCAGAGTCTGGCCTTCGAGATATTCCATCACCAGGAAATCGGTGCCGTCCTGCGTGCCGATGTCGTGCAGCGTGCAGATGTTCGCATGTTGCAGCGCGGAAATCGCTTTGGCTTCGCGCTCCATGCGCTGCTTCAATTCCGGGTCAGAGGAAAGATGCGAAAGCAGAACCTTGATGGCAACGGTGCGGTCCAGGCGCGTGTCGCGAGCGCGGTACACCTCGCCCATGCCGCCAGCTCCCAACGTGGACTGGATTTCGTAGGGGCCAAGTTTCGTACCAGAAGTGAGCGCCATGGGTGCGCGCAATTATAGCCTGCGCATCGCATTAGAGAGCATGCGACGATTCTGGGTGTGTTGTCGGCTACTCGGAAGTTAAACCGCCGGAAGGTCAATCAGAAGCCCGCCCAGTTGGAGCGCAGATGTGAAGTCGCTGCGGGCAGTCCAGCGGCCCCGAAGATCGGGCCGCCAGCCCCGCCACGACAGCCTGCCGCTTTATTGGCCGCCCACCGCCGCGATGCATTTTTCAAGCACATCGACGGCGACGTCGGCTTCTTCTTTTGTGACTACCAGCGCCGGACAGATCCGTACTGTGCTCGGCCCGCAACCCAGGAACAGCACGCCGTGCTCGAACGCCATTTCGACGATGCGGTCGCGCTCGACGTTTCCGTACTCCTTGGTCGCCTTGTCCTTGACGATATCGACGCCGATCATCAACCCGCGGCCGCGCACATCGCCCACCAGTTTCAGCTTCTTCGGCCAGTCGGCCATGCGCTTCATCATGTGATTGCCCACGCTGGCTGAGTTCTCGATCAGGTGTTCCTTCTCGATCACATCGAGAGTAGCCAGAGCCGCCGCGATCGCCACCGGATTGCCTCCGAACGTGGATGCATGCGATCCCGGAACCCAATCCATGATCTCCGCGCGGGTCATGGTGATGCCCAGCGGCATGCCTGAAGCGATGCCCTTTGCCATGCAAACCATGTCGGGCTCAACCCCCGTGTGCTCGACCGCGAACCACTTGCCAGTGCGTCCAATGCCGCTTTGCACTTCGTCGACCACCAGCAGGATGCCGTGACGATCGCAGATGCGCCGCAGTTCCTGCATGAAAACTTTCGGCGCCACCACGTAGCCGCCCTCGCCCTGCACCGGCTCCACAAAAATTGCCGCTACTTCTTCCGGCGCCAGCGTGGTCTTGAACAACTTCTCTTCGATGAATCGGGCGCAGCCCAGCGCGAAGTCATCTGCGTCCTGCGGGCCGCCCATGCAGCCGCGGTACACGTCGGGATAGCGCACGTGCGTCACACCTGGCACCAGCGGCGAGAACCGCCGCCGCTGCTGCGGCTTCGAAGCCGTCAACGAGAGCGCTCCCATCGTCCGGCCGTGGAACGCGCCGAAGAATGCAATCACGTTCTGCCGCTTAGTGTGATACCGCGCCAGCTTGAGCGCGCACTCAATCGCCTCTGCGCCCGAGTTGCCGTAATAAACGCGATGCGGCCCGGGCATGGGCGCGATCTTCGTCAGTCGCGCCGCGAGGTCGACCATGTTCTCGTAATAAAAATCGGTGCCCGACATGTGAATCAACTCGCCCGCCTGCTTCTGAATGGCGGCGACCACATGGGGATGGCAGTGTCCGGTCGAAGTCACTGCAATGCCCGCGGAAAAATCAAAAAACTCGTTGCCGTCGACATCAGTCACAACAATGCCGCGCCCGCTCTTCGCCACCAGCGGATAGGAACGCGTATACGACGGCGAAATATATTTCTCGTCACCCTCGAGCACGCGCTTGGCGTTTGGCCCAGGCAGGGCAGTCTTGATCTTGGGACCGTGCCCTTTCCCGCTCGCGGACGTGGTCGCACCCTTGGTCATAGTTTCAACAGTCATGGAATCCTCCGAAGCAGCTGCCAGTAAACAGCGGCTAGTTGTCAGGAAATGCAGCCTCGCAGCGGATAGTCCTGGTTCGGACGCACGCACGCTGAGGCGAATCAGAGGCGGGGATGGGCTTAGTCGCTACCGAACAGGCTGGGACGCAATCGCGACGGCAGATTTGCCCGATATCGACGCGGACACACCAGGCAATGCAGCCAGCATTCGCACCGAGAGGAGTTCGGCGGGTAAGGCAATCGCGAATTGGAATTCAGGCGCAGCATCGCAAACCGTCGACATCACTAACTGATTATAACTGGAAGAGATAAACAGCGTAACCCCCTTTCCTTCGAACGAATGGTCACGCCGGTAACGGATCACTTTTCAAAAATGTCTGGCAGTTCCCTCTGCCAAGGGGCGGCGACTTTCGCGTAACCTGCCGGCATGACCTCTGCAATTTCCGCGTAAGTTGTTGAAGCTTCGTGTAAGTCATTGTGTTTCGGTGTAAGTGATTGAAAGCTCGTAAAAATGCGATTGCGCTCCGATAGAGCGCGAATCCGGCCCCCGAGGACATTTCCCTCCACCTCGCCCGCGATCGTCGATGCCAGGGCCGTTTCCTGCGCAAGAAAGGCCATCCTAGGCGACGGGCGATAGCGAATTCCAGGAAGACCGGCTAAAATCCGACTTCAATGTACGATTTTGTATGTACATGGAGCCGATTGTCAGCTATCGACTCCTTGCGCCGGCTTGCGAATCGTGGCTTGCAGGGTGCGCATGTCACTTTCCCGTGCGGGTGGGCTCACATAACCATCGTGAAAGGTGACCCACCCGCCCGATCGAAACGAAGGCACCGCTTTCATTCTGGGCACGTGTTCTGCAAATAGGGCGCGCCCGCAATCCCCGGACCGGGGTTGCAGGGTATTGCGCTCAGGTACTCGTAAATTGCCTGCAACTGGTGATCGGTCATGTTTTGAAAGGCCGGCCAGCGCATCACCTGCAGCAGATCGCCGTTGAATGGAGGCAGGAAGCAGTTCGCCGGGGTGCCGGGCGCAGTGCAATTCGGATGGACGTGATCGAGATCGGTGCCGTGCCGCATGATCTGCACAAACTCATCATAGGTGCGCCCTCCCTCAGGCAAACCAGAGTTGTCCGGCGTCAGGTTTCGAGAATAAAGATGGGGAACGGAGCCGATGGGGCCGAAGTCCCGTCCGCCGCCGAGATAAGTCGCTGTGTTGACCACTTTTGTCCCACTAAAAATTGGAGGGCGGAAGTAGGGATTGC
Source organism: Candidatus Sulfotelmatobacter sp. (assembly GCA_035701745.1). Taxonomy (GTDB): domain Bacteria; phylum Acidobacteriota; class Terriglobia; order Terriglobales; family Acidobacteriaceae; genus Sulfotelmatobacter. The sequence continues at coordinate 16,939 of DASSRO010000044.1, forward strand.
CCCCGGGAGCGAATTCAGTCGCCGGACCTGCCGAGTGGCAACCGTTGCAGTCGCCCACCACATTGACGATGTAGCTCCCCAATCCCACGAGCGCCCGGTTCTTTCCTTGCAGGTTCAGAGGCACGGGGGCGGTATCGAAACCGCGTTGAACCAGGGATTCCTCGTTCTGATCGCCGTTTTCATCCTGACTGGCTCGAACACCGCGCGAGCCAAGGATCAGGATGGCGAAGGCGACAGCGGCAACCACCGCCAGCAGCCCTAGAGTTTTGCGAAGCCCAGTGTCTTTTGGCATGGAAATTCTCCTTCTCACCGTTTTGTCAGCGCGGGGACTATATACCGGACCCGGCCCGGTGTAAACATGTTCCTTTGAAGCTTTTCCTTTAACAGCCAACTGCCAGGGCCTCCCCCGTGCGATTCTGCCGATGAATAGAAATACAATGGCTCCGCGGCTCAACTTTAGAATCGAACTGCAGAACACACGCGTCTGATATCTTTTAACTTCCCCTGCTTCCAACGCCCATGCATTCTGCTCAGCGCCCACGACCGTGGATGGTGATTCTTGCCTTCGGACTGGTGTACCTGTTCTGGGGCTCGACTTATCTCGGCATCGACATTGCCGTGCAGACGATTCCTCCGGCGTTCATGTGCGGGCTGCGTTTTTCAATTGCGGGGACGGTGATGCTGGCGGTTTGCGCCGCCACCGGGCGCAAAATTCTTTATTCGCCGCGGCAAATTGCGCTGGCCGCGGTGGTGGGACTGCTGCTGCTGATGGGCGGCAACCTGACGCTCTCCTATGCGGAACTGGCGGTCTCGTCGGGGCTGGCCGCACTGATTGTCGCCATCACGCCGTTGTGGTTTCTGGTGCTCGATTCGCTGCTGCTCGGCGATCATCACATTTCCGCGCGGGGCAAAGCCGGATTATTTCTTGGCATCGTCGGCTTGTTCGTACTGGTCTGGCCGCAGTTGCAGGCAGGAACGATGGGCCACCGCGAGCTGTGGGCGTCGATCAGCCTGATTTTTGGTTCGTTCAGCTGGGCGCTGGGATCGGTGCTCTCCAAGCGCTGGCAGTCGGGCATGGACGTTTTCAGTTCCACCGCCTGGCAGGTCATCGCGGCCGGAGCGGGAAATTTTTTGTTTGCGATTTTCAATGGCGATTTCGCGCACGTGCGCTGGACCGTGCGCGGCGTAAGCGCGGTGATGTACCTGGTGGTGTGCGGTTCGTGGATCGGCTATACCGCCTACATCTGGCTGCTGGAGCATGTGCCCACGTCGAAGGTTTCGACCTATGCCTACGTGAATCCCGTGGTCGCAGTGTTTCTGGGCTGGATCATTCTGCATGAGCGCGTCGACCGCTTCATCCTGATGGGAAGCGCGATCGTAGTTCTCTCGGTGATTCTCGTGACCAGCGCGAAGGTGAAAGAGAAAACCGTGGCGGAAGAGTTGCCCGCGGTCGAGGCGGCCGGAGACTAGGCAGAATTGTTGATTCTGATTTCTGATTGTTGATTTCTGATTGTTGATTGCTAAGTGCTAAGTGCTGATTGCTGAGTGTTGATTTTGAGATTCATTTCGTCTCTTCGTCCTCGTCCGCGTCGATCACCACATCCACGACGTGCCCGCGGATGGAAAAAGTTTGTTTCGTGCCGCCTGCGGGCTCGAAGCTGACGCGCACCGGGCCGCGCTGCCACGACGGGGCTGGGCAGGCCGAGTCAGGCGCGGCGTCGTCTGCGAGACCGTTATCGGAGAGCGGTTTCTTCAGTACCGGCTTGCGGCGGCCGATTTGCGCCACCATCGCAAAAATCTTCTTTCCGTCGTCGGCGACGCCGCAATAGGCAACGTAATCGCGGTACCAACTGGCCGCAGAATAGAAAACATCGAACTCCGGGAGATTGATCGGGGAAACGTGTCCGGTCGCGCGATCGACGAGCAGCCAGCCTCCGCGCTGCCATTGCCAGCGCGGGGAAGAATCTTCGGGAAGGCTGTCATTCACCCGAAACGCGCGCCGCACCACCAACAGCCGCTCCGTCACCTCGTGCGCCGGGCCGAGCGTATACTCCTTGACGCGTCCGTCAACCATCAGCGAACGAACTTTGAGCGTCACCGGTTTGTCGTCCGCGCCCGGCCCCGCAAACCATGAAACTGCGGTCCATTTGCCGAACGTGATAACGCGGACTTTGGCGGTCGCTCCAGCGGCATCAGGCAACAGTGTCGCCCACACCAGCAGACAAGCCGCGCAGATTTTTACAAATTGCATGTGCCGAGAGTAGGCACGGAACCCTTTTGAGAACAAGGATGTGCATCACATCTGCAAAATTCTGCGTGCCAAATTGGGGCGGCTCATTCCCAAAACGGTTTGATTCCCAATCAAATATTTGCTTCCACTCGGGCGAAAATCGGAAAATGAGGATAGAATCAGGGGCCAGTTAGCGATTTCACCATGAGTGTGTCCCCAGTCTCTCCGTCGCGACCGGTTGCGCGGACAACTGCGAAGGCGCAGGGCGCCTCTTATCAACGTATGGGTAATCTTTTACTCCACCGGCGCACTCCGCGGATTTTGGTTGTCGATGACCAGCCCAGCATTGCGGGCCTGATGAGCCAACTGCTCACCATGCGCGGGTACGACGTCGTCACCGCCGCCAGTGCCGAGCAGGCTGAGGCGGAAGTGCGCAAGCAACTGCCGGACCTGATCCTTTCCGACGTGATGATGCCGGGAAAGTCCGGTTACGACTTCTGCCGCGGATTGAAAGAAAATCCTGCGACGCGACTGATTCCTTTCGTGCTGATTACCGGACTCAGCGACAGCACCGACAAAGTGCGGGGCATTGAAGCCGGCGCCGACGACTTCTTGAACAAGCCGGTTCTCGCCGAGGAACTGATCGCGCGCGTGAAGTCGCTGCTGCGCCTGAAAGAATTCACCGACGAACTGGAAACCGCCGATTCCGTTCTGTGCACGCTGGGGCTGATCGTGGAAGGCCGCGACCCTTACACCGAGGGGCACTGTGAACGGCTGGCAGTGCGCGCCGCCGATCTCGGCCGCCATCTCGGCATGGATGAAGATTCCATCCTAGCCCTGAAGCGCGGCGGATATCTTCACGATCTGGGCAAGATTGCCGTGCCCGATGAGATTCTGAAAAAAGGAAGCGACCTTACGCCCGAGGAATGGGCGGTCATGAAGCTGCATCCGGTCACCGGAGAGAATATTTGCCGGCCCTTGCATTCTCTGCGGCTGGTTCTGCCCATCATTCGCCATCATCACGAGCACTCCGATGGCTCGGGCTATCCCGATGGCCTGACCGGGGCAGAGATCCCGGTGCTGCCTCGAGTGCTGCAGGTAGTCGATGTGTACGACGCGCTCCGCACCGCCCGCTCCTACAAGGCGCCGCTGACCCACGATCTGGCCGCCCAGACCATGCGCGACGAAGCCGCCCGCGGCCTGTGGGACGCCGAACTGGTGGCGGAATACTTCTCCATGCTGGAACGAAAACGACAGGTGGCGTGAAGCAGTTCTCAGTTCTCAGTTCTCAGTTCTCAGTTCTCAGTTCTCAGTTCTCAGTGCCTAGCATCCTGGCCTTGAGCTTCTTCGGGGGCTTCTGATTTCAAAATCGTAAAATTACAACGTACAATGGCGGTGCTGTTCCCCTGCGCACCAAGCCGGCATGTCGGCGCGTCGGCACTCTGACTGAAGACCGAGAGCCGGGAAGTGAGAACTGCTTTTGGAGCCTCGCTATAGCATCGTGATTCCGGCCTACAACGAGGGCGCCCGCCTGGGCGCAACTCTCGGGAAGGTGCTGGCCTATGTGCGCACGCAGGGTTGGGACGCGGAAGTGATCGTCGTGGACGATGGCTCGCGCGATAACACCGCCGAAATTGTGCGCGGCTTCGCCGCCAAAGATCCGGCGCTGCGACTGGTGGAGAATCCCGGCAATCGCGGCAAGGGATACAGCGTGCGGCATGGCATGCTGAACGCTCGCGGGCGCGTTGTTCTGTTCAGCGACGCCGACCTGTCGTCGCCCATCGAAGAGGCCCCCAAGCTTCTGCAGGCGATTGAAGCGGGGGCGGATATCGCCATTGGCTCGCGCTGGCTGCGCGCGGAAACCCAGACCCAGCGCCAGCCTCTGCATCGGCAGCTGTTCGGCAGAATTTTCAACTTGATGCTGCGGCTGACGCTCGGCCTGAAATTTAAAGACACGCAATGCGGATTCAAAGCGTTCCGGCAAGCGGCCGTGCAGGCCATCTTTCCGCTGCAGAGAATCGAGCGCTGGGGATTCGACCCGGAAATTCTTTTTCTCGCCCGCAAGTTCAATTTCAAAGTGCAGGAAGTGCCGGTCGCGTGGGGACACAGCGGCGGAACGCGAATTAATCCGCTGGTCGACGGATCGCGGATGATGATGGAAATGTTTCGAATCCGTTGGTATGACCTGACGGGAAAGTATGATGGACCCGCCGTTCGGCAAGCCGCGAAGGCGGTGCCTCAGCACCGCGAGTCGGATTGAAGTTTTCGCAGTCTCTTTCGCCCCTTCGGGGCTCGATCATCTTTTGTTCGCGTTCCCACGGCTGGCGCCGTGGGCTGCATTCTTGCGCCGCTTCGCGGCTGTAGTGCGGTGGCAACACCGAAGGGATGACGCCGTTTTCGTATTACGCCGACTTCTCGCCTTACGCTGACTTTTCGGCTTGATGCGGGGTGGTTTTCACAGCGTCAACGACCCTGCGCCCCATCTCCGTGGTTGAAATTGCGGCGTGCGATTTCCCTGCGAGGTCGGCGGTGCGCGCGCCTTTTGCCAGCACCGACGCCACTGCGTTCTCGATGCACGCCGCCTCGTTCTCCAGCTGAAACGAATGCCGCAGCAGCATGGCTGCCGACAGGATCGCTCCCAGCGGATTGGCGATTCCCTTCCCTGCGATGTCGGGCGCGGAACCGTGCACGGGCTCGTACAAACCCACGGGGCCGCCCACACTTGCCGAGGCCAGCAGGCCGAGCGATCCCACGACGCCTCCGGCCTGGTCCGACAAAATGTCTCCAAACATATTCTCGGTGAGCAGGACGTCGAAATCCGTGGGGCGCTGCACGAGCAGCATGGCGGCGGAATCGACATACTGGTGCCCGAGTTTCACCTCGGGATAATCTTTGCCGACGCGCGTCACGACCTCGCGCCACAGGCGCGAGCATTCCAGCACGTTGGCTTTGTCGACCGACAGAACTTTGCGCCGGCGCTTCATCGCCAGCTCAAACGCCACGCGCGCAATGCGCTCGATTTCAGCCTCGCCGTAGCGCATGGTGTTGACCGCGACGCGAGATCCGGGCGCGCCCTCGATGGAGCGAGGCTGGCCAAAATAGGCGCCGCCCAGCAGTTCGCGGACAATCATGATGTCGGTGCCACGCACGATTTCCGCGCGCAAAGGAGAAGTATCTTCGAGCGCGGGGAAAAACACGGCGGGCCGCAGGTTGGCATACGCGCCCAACTCGCGCCGGATGCGCAACAATCCGGCCTCGGGGCGGAGATGGCCGGGATTGTGATCGAATGCGGGACTGCCCACCGCGCCCAGCAGCACGGCAGTCGAAGCGAGGCAGGCCTGCACTGTGTCAGCCGGAAGAGGATCGTTCACCGCCGCGAGCGCGGCTCCGCCGATCAGCTTTTGTTGCACGTTGAGTTGATGACCAAAAGCATCAGCTACGGCCCGCAGAACCAGCACAGCCTGTTCGGTGACTTCCGGGCCAATGCCGTCGCCGGGGAGAATGGTGAGTTTCAGGAGCATGGGGAGATTGGGTGATTGAGCGATTTGGTGATTTAGCGATTGAGCGATTTGGCGATTTAGTAATTGGGTAATTTTGTAATTTGGTAATTTAAGAACATCCCTAGGGATGTTCTTAAAAGGGCGCAAGGCCGTGGGCAAGCGGGTTTTAAATTACAAAATTACCAAATTACCAAATTACAAATTTCCCAATTACCCAATCACAAAATCCCCAAATCGCTCAATCACCCAATGACTCAATCGCTCAATTCCCTAGACTCCCCACAGATAGTCTTCCTGTTGGGTCTGCTCGTGGTGGGAGTCGCCGTGAATCGGCGCAGGTACGCCGAACGCGTTGGGCTGCGGGCCCAGCGGAAACGCCTTCATGGGCTCGGGCTCCGGTTCCGACGTGGGAGGCGGGGCGTTCACGACGGCGGCTTTCGGCGGAACGATTTTTTCAATCAGAGGCGTCGCCGATCCTGACGGCTTGTGAGTGTCGCGGATCAATTCCAGCAGGTGATGATCTTCCACATGTTTGATCTTGTCCGCCAAGCGGACAAAGCGGCGGTAAATATCGTCGAGTCCGCGGCGATCGAATTGATAGCCCAGTTGCTCGCAGCGGATGCTGAGAGCGTGGCGCCCTGAGTGCTTGCCCAATACGAGTTTCGAGTCGGGGACGCCCACCGATTGCGGCGTCATAATTTCGTAGGTCAGCGGATTCTTCAGAACGCCGTCCTGGTGAATGCCGGCCTCGTGCGCGAAGGCGTTGCGCCCGATGATGGCCTTGTTGGGCTGCACGGGAACTCCGGTGATCTCGCTCAGCATCTGGCTGGCGGCAAAAATCTGCTCGCCCACCACACCGGTTTCGTAGGGATACTTGTCGGGACGAACGCGCAGGGCCATCACAATTTCTTCGAGCGACGAATTGCCGGCGCGCTCGCCGATGCCGTTAATGGTGCACTCAACCTGCCGGGCTCCCGCCGACACCGCCGCCAAGGCATTGGCCACCGCCATCCCAAGATCATTGTGGCAGTGCGCCGAGATGGTTACCTTCTCGATTCCCTTCACCCGTTGTCGGATGGTAGTGATCAACTCTGCGAATTCCGTGGGCACGGTGTAGCCCACCGTGTCGGGAATGTTCAGCGTGGTAGCACCAGCTTCGACGACCGCTTCCAACACCCGGCATAAGAACTCAGGGTCGGTGCGTGTTGCATCTTCCGGGGAAAACTCCACGTCGTCACACAGAGACTTCGCATAGCCAATGGCTTCCCGCGCCTGCTCAATACATTGATCGCGGGTGATGCGGAGCTTGTACTTCAAATGAATGTCGGAGGTAGCGAGGAAGACGTGGATGCGCGGGCGCTCGGCAACCCGCAAGGCTTCCCACGCGCGCTCAATGTCGGGCCTGCAGGCGCGCGCCAGGCCTGCGATAACGGGACGCCGCACTACCGACGCAATCGCCCTCACCGACTCAAAGTCACCATCGGAGGCAATCGGGAACCCGGCCTCGATCACGTCTACACCCAGACGGTCGAGCTGGTGAGCCAGGCGCAGCTTTTCCTGCTGGTTCATGCTGCAGCCCGGCGACTGTTCGCCGTCGCGAAGAGTAGTGTCGAAAACTGTAATGCGTGCCCGATCCGCGGCCATAATCTCCTCTTAAGAAATACAGATGTTCTATCGTACGGGGCAGGGGGATAGAAGCAAAACTTATAATTCTTTAGCAATCATTAGAATATTCGATATAATAAGTAATTCTAATATAGTTTGGACAACTGATTAACGGGTTCCTATGGAACTGTCGCAGCTGGAAGTATTTCTCGCAGTCGCCCGCGAGCGCCGATTTTCCCGCGCCGCCGAAAAGCTGTTCCGCACCCAGTCGGCCGTCAGCCAGACCATTCGCAAGCTGGAGGACGAGCTTGGAGAAGCCCTGTTCGACCGCTCGTCGCGGGAGGGCGTGCTCACTGACGCCGGCAAGGTGCTGCTGGAGTACGCCGAAAAACTTGTCAACCTGCGCAGTGAGGCCACTGAGTCCCTGGCCGAATTGCGCGAACTGCAAAAAGGCAAGCTGGTCATCGCGGCCAACGAATTCACGGTGCTCTACCTGCTTGCCTTGCTGGCCGAGTTTCGCCGCTTGCATCCGATGATCAAGATTACGGTTGAGCGGGCGCTGGGCAGCCACATCCCCGACGACGTGCTCCGCTACAGCGCGGAATTTGGCGTGCTATCGTACGAACCGCAGGAGGCCAGCCTGCATTCGGTGGTCGTATATCTCGACGAACTGGTGTTCGTCGCTCCTCCATCGCATCCGCTGGCTTCGGCGGCGCAGGTGAGTATTCGCCAGCTGGGTGCGGAATCTTTTGTAGCGCACATCGTGTCGTCTCCGTATCGCGAGAAAGTGATCCAACTCTTCAAGACGCATAAAACTCCTCTGCACATGGACCTGGAACTGCCCACGCTGCAAGCCATCAAGCAGTTTGTGGCGATGGGACACGGAGTGGCGCTGGTTCCGGAGATCAGTGTGGAGACTGAGTTAGCCCGCGGCGAACTGGTGGCAATTCCGGTGCGGGAGCTGCAGTTGAAACGCAAGCTGCGCCTGATCTACCGCAAAGATGCGAACCTGTCGCACGCGGCTACGGCTTTTCTGAAAGTCGCGGAGGCCGTCGCCGTGGAGCGCAAGGGGCGCTACCGATTCCAGCGCGAGAGTTGAAGAAGTCGTTTATCGGCGAATTTCGCGATCCCTCAGCGTAGTCTGCGGTGATGATTTTTTGCCTCAAAAGAAAAAAGGAGCAAAGCGAACTTTGCCCCTTGGATAAAAGTATTCTTCTTCGTCAGCAGTCGGCGCAGACCCGCTCGTGGCGGAATGACTCCAGCGCGGCATCCAACGAGGGATGCACTTCCACGACAGAGTCAAGATTGGTAAGGTCGAGCAGCGTCCGCACCATGGGATTGGGCCCGGCGCACTTCAAGCTCACGTTGCTCCCTTGCGCCCAGGTCTGCAGCAATGCCAGTTCGCCGATGCCGGCGCTGTCCATCGCGCTCACTCCGCTCAGGTCGAGCACGACTTTGCGCGCCCGCGGCAACACCTGAGCCACGACCTGCGACAACGCGGCCGCTTCATCGCGGTACACGATGCGCCCCTGGCAGTGCACGATGATGACATCGCCACAATTACGGGTTTCAAGACTGAGTTTCAACTTCAACTCCTTGGGGTATTCAAAGGCAGCCTCTATTCCCGGCTGCGCACTTATTTGCCAATTCATGTCTATTGGTTGCATGCTAGTAGATAGACGCGAGTCGATAGGTTTTGGCACCATGAATATCCGGTAAATTTTCATTCACTTGCGTTCCCCCAAAACCGGCTGCGGCCGCACAAATTTTGTAAACTGGGACATCTTGGGCATCCGGTACACTGCATCTAACGGATTTCGTTGATTAAATTGCACTTTTTGCCGGCCTAGCCGCCGGGGAGGAATACTGCGTGTCGAAG
>DASSRO010000045.1:0-40069 GCA_035701745.1 Candidatus Sulfotelmatobacter sp.
GACCGCGTCGCAGCCGGTTTGTGTAACCATAGCGCACGCGTCCTCGGGGCTGCGGATGTCGCCGTTGCCGATGACTGGAATCTTCACCGCCTCTTTTATGGCGGCGATCCACTCCCAGCGCGCGTTTCCGCTATAGCCCATTTCGCGGGTGCGAGCATGCAATGCCACTGCCGCCAGGCCACAGGATTCCGCCATGCGCGCCAGTTCCACGCAAACAATCTCCTCGTCATTCCATCCTGCGCGGAATTTCACGGTGAAGGGAATTTTCACAGCCGCCCGCACAGCTTCGAAAATCTTGCCGATCGCCGGCAGATCGCGCAGCAAGCCCGACCCTCCGTTGCACTTGACCACTTTCTTGGCGGGGCACCCCAGATTCAAGTCCACCAGGTCGAAGCCCAGGCCCTCGACCATGCGCGCGGCCTCGGCCATCACCTGCGGATCGCTGCCGAAAAGCTGAGCCGAAATCGGGTGCTCGTCTTCGTAGAAGTGGAGATAGCGCTTGGCCTTCTGGTCTTTCTTGCGCAGCACGCCGTCGGCCGAGGTGAACTCGGTCATGATCAGGCCGCATCCGCCGAGGTTGCGGATGAAGCGGCGGAACACTGTGTCGGTCACTCCGGCCATGGGCGCGAGCACGGTCGCAGGCGAGATGGTAACGCTGCCGATTGTGAGGCTCTCCGGGACACGCTTGTTTGGCGCTGCTTCGCGGGCAGGAGTGCCCGCGCCACACGTGCTCGAATTGTCCCAGAACTTCTTCACGTTCTTATTCTACCTGCGAGCACAAAACGAAGCCCCCGCCGGAGCGAGGGCTTGAATTTCAGATCCGCGAGAATCCGCGTAAATCCGCGGCTTACTTCTTCGCCGTTTCGGCCTTGGCGTACTTCCGACGGAAGCGCTCCACTCGGCCGGCGGTATCCATAAGCTTCTGCTTGCCGGTGAAGAAAGGATGGCAGTTAGAGCAGATTTCAACGCCGATATCGCCCTTATGGGTGGAGCGGGTCATAAAGGTATTGCCGCACGCGCAATGCACGCGCACTTCGTTGTATGCGGGATGAATAGCTGGTTTCATATGGGTTCCAATCTCGACTCGAACCATTAGATTCTACCGGAATCAGCGAGGATTCAGCAACGGCCAAGCTCTCACCCATCAGCTGTCAGCCCGCAGCAAACAAAGCCCTTAACCTGCCGTCAAGAGCTTCATCTGAAATCAAACCGTCTCAGCTGAGAGCTGAAGGCTGAGAGCTGACAGCTCAGAATTCCTAGAACCGGTACAAATAGCTCACCTTCACGAAAAACTGCCGGCTGTCATTGAGGAAGGCCTTCGGCGTTTGGAAGACTCCTACGTGCTGCTGAACGTTCAGGTTCTGCAGGTCGCTGTTGTAGCCGACATAGACCGCCGTTCCCGGGTGCACCAGGTAGGTCACCAGGAAGTCGGCGTTGAATTGCTTCTGCGTTGGAAGATAAGTGTATGGCGACCCTACGCCCGGCGTTCCAGCCAGCAATCCGTTGTATTGCAGAATCACGCGCGCCGAAAGTTGCGGAGTGAACTGCCAGTTCCACTTACTGCGCAGGATGTGATCGTTGAAAATTCCGCGCCCCGCCCCTGCAAGTTGAGACTGCTCGAAAGCATACGTGACGCCGTTGGGCCGCAAGCGCTCGAATAAATACGTGTTCTCAATCTTCAGCGGATTCACGGGCCGCAGCGTCAGGCTGGCCTGCGCCGTGTCTTCACGCGCCACGAACGGATGGTCATAGGGCTCGGAATTGGACGGGTTCGCCACGAAATTTATGTTATTTCCCCAATAGTAGCTCGCCAGCAGCGTGGCCTTCTTGAAATAGCCCGTTTGAAACGAGGCGCCGCTGGTGTGTTCGTGATAGTCCTGATTCCCGAGCGCCGCGGGCGGGCAGTAAATTGAAAATCCATAAAAACAAAAGTCCTGCGGACGCAGCCGCTCGCGCAGTTCCTCATAGGGACGCAGAATAATCACTGTCTGTCCGCGTCCCTGGATCGCGAAGTAGGGAAGGTAGTCGGTGTCGAGCCGCAGTCCGGCGTGGTCGAAGTCAAGACGCGTTAACACCGACGGTCCCCAATCCACAATCCATCCATGCTTGGGACGAAACCGGTAGTCAGCGTTCTGCTGAGTCTCCCGAATGTCCACGCGATTGATGAAACCGGGAATCGACACGAAGCCGGGGCTGATGTCGCTGTAGATCCCATCGTAGGTAAAGTGCAGGCCATCGCGCCGCAACTCCAACTTCTCCGCTGGCCCCGCATAGTAATTATTATTGCCGTGATTGCCGGAGCTGAAAGGATAGAGATTGGCTTCGCAATTCAAGCTCAGCTTGCTCGAACTGGCCACCGCCTGCCCGTCGAACGTCCAGTTGGGATTGAATTTCACGCGCGTGTCCAGGCCGCCGATTCGGTTGAATTCCCCAGTCGTCGGGCACTCCCAGTCGGTGTAAAGCGCGCCCACGCTCGACTGGCGGAAGATGTCGCGGCTGGCGCGCGCGATGGTGAAATAAGAACGCATACCGGAGTACTGGCTGTAGTCGGGCACGGCTAGCCCCGGACTGCGATCGTCCGTTGCCATCAACCCCACCGAATACGGCCCATCTTTCCCTGTGAGCCGGATTCCCGCCGAAGGATCCCCGATGCTACGCGTGAAAAACAGATCCAGCGGCGTGCGGAAGAAATCTTCATTCTCCAGAAAAAACGGCCGCTTCTCCGGAAAGTAAACGGCATAGCGCTGGTTCACCGTGATTTGCGGATCTTCCGATTCAACCTGGCTGAAATCCGGATTCGCCGTCATGTCCACCACGAAGTGGTCGCGGATCACGAACTTCGCGTCCATCCCGGGTTGGCCCTGGACCGTGGCCTTCTGAAAATACGGATTCGCGGGATCTCGCGTGTCGAGCGCTCGGTACCCGCGCATCAGCCCGTAGGGAATCAGTTCGATGTTGCGGCTGGGCGAGATTCCTTCCAGCCCATTGAGGGTCGCAGCCTGTCCCAGGCGTCCTTCCACTTTGTAAGAAATGTGCGGCCAGAACGAATCTTCGGTCTTGCGCGTAATCCCGCGGTACAGAATGATTCCCCACTCCTGCCGCTTGCCCGCCGGAAACCGCAGGCTCTTAAAGGGAATGGCCATCCATACCACGAAGCCGCGATCGGTGACCTTGCCGCGCGAATCCCACACCGTGTCGAACGACGTATCGAAGTGCGCGCTGGTCTCCTCGTCACGCGACGCCTCTGTCCAGATGGCATCCCATTGCACTCCCAGCGGCGTCGTCTGAAACGCATACGCGCGGCGCCGGTCGTGAAAAGTGTCGAGCATCACCTCCACTTCGTCGTCGTCGTAAACGTCCTCGCGGGACGAGAGCCGGGCGCGCACCTCCCGCGGGTCGTCGAAGCACACAAACACGACATAAAGATTTTTCTCGTCATAACCCAGGTAAGCGTCGGTCGGCTCTGAAACGCCTTCGCCGTCGTGCGGATTGCGCTGGCTGAAGCCGGTGACCCTCGTCATCTGTTGGGAAACGCCTCCCTGCGGCTGCATGCTAAGGAAGTCCTCCAGAGCCGGCGCGCTCGGCAGGCGCGGGATTGTCAGCGACGGCAACGCTGTTCCCGGCAATTGCGCCGGCCGCACTTCAGGGTTCTTGATCGGCAGCTCCGGCAGCTGCGCCGACGGAGGAGGGTTCTGCTGTTGTGGGTTGGGTACGGCAGAATTTTGCGGCGATGACTGCGACCCCGCCGGATTCGCAGGCGATTGCGGTGAACCGGAACTTGCCGGATCCTGCAACGCTGCACCTTGCGGCCAGCCAGAAACTGAAGTCCCCAAAAAGATCAGGCCCAGCAGCGCCAGCTTCCCGAGAAAATGTCCCCTTTGACTCAGTACTCGATACGAACGCAAAAATCCCCCGGCTCCTCTCCGCCCCCTACGGAGGGAATTGAGCACGATACACTATCGGCGGCGAAACGAAACAAAAAAGAATGTTCTGTTCTAAAAGCAGGAATCCGCCAACACACTGGCCAAACTCGTTTGTCCGCATCCATGGAAGGCCTTGGAGTAATGGGAAAAGGGTCTCGCTCGACGGGATTCTTAATGGTTTATACTAATTCTTATTCGATAATCTATGCGCTCCTCTCATGCACAGTTCCGTGAACTGGCTTTGAAGCACGGTTTGGCGGTCACGCATCAGCGCCAGGTGGTCTATGAGGCCGTGATCGCTTCTCACGGGCACCATTCTCCCGAAGACATTTACGCCGCCGTCCGGCGCCGCATTCCATCCGTGTCTCTCGCTACCGTCTACAACAACCTGCGACTTTTCATCGAATGTGGGCTGCTGCGAGAGGTCACGCCCCACGCCTCCACCTTGCGGGTGGATGGCAATATCGAACCCCATCATCACCTCGTCTGCTCGCGCTGCAAAACGGTGCAGGACATCGAAGGTGATTTCATCGATTTCAAACAGCTGTCCAGGCACGCCCTCGACGGATTTGACCTGACGCAGCCCGTGGTCGAGGTTTTCGGCCTCTGCCGCCGGTGCAGCGCCAAAAAATAGCTTTTTCACGCAGTCTGCAATCAAGATTCGAAGGATGAAAAAATATGGACAATACACTCGCGACTTCATCAGGAAGCGTTTCCCCGGAAACTAAAGATAAAAGCACGCTAGCCGAATCGAAGTGCCCAGTTGCTCACGGCGCTCGCAATTCCCACACAAACGTTGATTGGTGGCCGAATCAGGTGAACCTGAAGGTTCTGCACCAGCATTCTCCACTGTCGGATCCCATGGGCAAGGAGTTCAATTACGCGCAAGAGTTCAAGACCCTCGACCTGAACGCCGTGATCAAGGATCTGCAAACCCTGATGACGGACTCTCAGGAGTGGTGGCCTGCGGACTTTGGGCACTACGGGCCGCTATTCATTCGCATGGCTTGGCACAGCGCGGGCACCTACCGCATCGGCGACGGCCGCGGTGGTGCCGGGGCCGGGCAGCAGCGTTTCGCCCCGCTCAATAGCTGGCCGGATAACGTGAACCTCGACAAGGCTCGCCGCCTGCTCTGGCCCATCAAGCAGAAGTATGGCAAGAAAATTTCCTGGGCCGACCTCATGATCCTCGCCGGCAACGTCGCGTTGGAGTCGATGGGCTTCAAGACCTTCGGCTTCGGCGGCGGCCGCGCCGACACTTGGGAGCCCGAAGAGGAAATTTATTGGGGGCCTGAGGGCACTTGGCTCGCGGACGAGCGTTATTCCGGCGATCGCGACCTCGAGAATCCTCTCGGCGCCGTACAAATGGGCCTGATCTACGTAAATCCGGAAGGGCCCAATGGAAAGCCCGACCCCATCGCCGCCGCGCGCGACATTCGCGAAACCTTCGGCCGCATGGCGATGAACGACGAAGAAACAGTTGCCCTCATTGCCGGCGGACACACCTTCGGCAAAACCCACGGCGCTGCCGTTCCCGCTCAATATGTAGGCGCCGAACCCGAAGGTGCCGACATCCAGGATCAAGGCCTGGGCTGGAAGAATAAATTCGGCAAAGGTTTTGGTGCCGACACCATCGGCAGCGGCCTCGAAGTTATTTGGACTACTACCCCGACCAAGTGGAGCAACAACTTCTTCGACAACCTGTTCCGCTTCGAGTGGGAACTGACCAAGAGTCCCGCGGGGGCTCACCAGTGGACGCCGAAAAACGGTGCAGGCAACGGCACCGTGCCAGACGCGCACGATCCTTCCAAGCGTCACGCGCCATCCATGCTGACCACCGACTTGGCCTTGCGGTTCGACCCCGCTTACGAAAAAATCTCGCGGCGTTTCTTTGAACACCCCGATCAGTTTGCCGACGCCTTTGCGCGCGCCTGGTTCAAGCTGACGCACCGCGATATGGGTCCCATCGAGCGTTATCTCGGTCCACTCGTTCCGAAAGAGACTCTGCCGTGGCAAGACCCCATCCCTGCCGTCGACCATCCACTGATCGGGGACCAGGATATCGCTGCCTTGAAGGCGAAGATCCTTGCATCCGGTCTAACAATTTCGCAGCTGGTCTCAACGGCCTGGGCATCCGCCTCGACGTTCCGCGGCTCCGACAAGCGTGGCGGAGCCAACGGCGCGCGCATTCGCCTTGCCCCGCAAAAGGACTGGGAAGTTAACCAACCCGCTGAACTGGCGAAGGTGCTGCAGAAGCTCGAAGCCATTCAAAAAGAGTTCAACAGCGCCCAGACAAACGGCAGCAAGGGCAAGAAAGTCTCGCTTGCTGACTTGATCGTTATCGGCGGCGACGCGGCCATCGAGAAAGCAGCGAAGGCTGCCGGGCACGAGGTGAAAATCCCCTTCACCCCGGGCCGCATGGATGCCTCGCAAGAGCACACCGACGTCGAATCCTTTGCACCGCTCGAGCCGAGAGCCGATGGGTTCCGCAATTATCGCCGCGGTCCGCAGCGCCTCTCCGCCGAAGAAATGCTCGTGGATCGCGCTCAACTGCTGAAGCTGACTGCCCCCGAGATGACGGTCCTGGTTGGTGGCCTGCGTGTGTTAGGCGCTAATGCCGGCAAGTCAAGACATGGCGTCTTCACTAACCGGCCCGAGACGCTGACCAACGATTTCTTCGTCAACCTTCTCGACATGCAGACCCAATGGCAGCCTTCCAATTCTGTCGAAGGCGTTTCCGAAGGTGTCTACGAAGGGCGCAACCGGCAGACGAACCAGGTGAAGTGGACCGCTACCCGCGTCGACCTCATCTTCGGTTCGCACTCCCAGCTGCGTGCTCTCGCGGAAGTCTACGCCTGCGCGGACTCGAAGGAGAAGTTTGTGAAAGACTTCGCGGCCGCGTGGACCAAGGTGATGAACCTTGATCGCTTCGACCGTGCCTGAGGAAGTGAGAAGCCTTTCACGGGTTGCCCCACCCTCGTCGCAATTTTCGCGACAGGGTGGGGATTCTTGATTTCACTGAGACCAACACGTAGCCCCGGATGCATTCGTCCGAAGGCATTTTCATTCCTTGCAGGTCCAGCAGCGCCCTTCAGAACAGCGAACTCTGCCGGCGCGTAGGCGCAATCTTGAAGTACTCATAGGCCAGCTGCGTCGCAACCCGGCCGCGGGGAGTGCGGTTCAGGAATCCGATCTGCATCAGAAACGGCTCGTAGATTTCTTCGATCGCGTCGGGCTCTTCGGCCAACACTGCCGCCAAAGTATTCACCCCCACCGGACCGCCGTCATATTTCTCGATAATCGTCAGCAGCAGCCGCCGGTCGACCTCGTCGAATCCATAATGATCGACCTCCAGCATCTCCAGCGCTGCCTTCGCCGTGGGCTGATCAATCTTTCCCCCGCCGCGCACCTGCGCATAGTCGCGCACCCGCCGCAACAGCCGGTTCGCAATCCTGGGCGTGCCGCGTGAACGGCTGGCAATTTCCCTCGCGCCCGCGTCATCGACTTCAACTCCAAGAATCTCCGCCGATCGCTCCACGATTACCTGCAAATCTTCCGGCGCGTAAAATTCCAGCCGCAGCACAATGCCGAAGCGCGACCGCAGCGGCGCCGAAATCAATCCGGCCCGGGTAGTCGCTCCCACAAAAGTAAATGGCTTTACTTCCAGCGTGTGCGTCCGCGCCGACGGCCCTTGTCCAATAATGATGTCGAGCTTGTAATCTTCCAGCGCGGAATAGAGCAACTCCTCCAGCACCGGCTGCAGGCGGTGGATCTCATCGATGAACAGCACCTGCTTGTCCTGCATGTTGGTGATGATCGCCGTCAGGTCGCCCTTGATCTGCAGCAACGGCGCCGCCGTCGGCTGAAAGTGCACGCCTAGTTCGTTGGCAATGATGTTGGCCAGCGTCGTCTTGCCCAGCCCCGGCGGCCCGTAGAGCAGTACGTGGTCCATGGCCTCGCCGCGCGACCGCGCCGCCTCGATCGCCACCGCCAGATTCTCTTTAACTTTCTTCTGTCCGATGAACTCAGCCAGCCGCTGCGGCCGCAGCTTCAGCTCAAACGAGGAATCGTCCTCCACCGGCGCCGCCGACACCAGGCGCTCGCGGTTCGGCTCCGGATTGGGATGGTTCCTCGCGGCCACTGCTCCGGATACTAGAACGAAATGCGAAACGGCGCAATCGCACAAACTGCATCGCTTTCGAACACGCCGTTCCTCGCGGGAATTAAGCCGGCTCCCCCGAATTCATGGAATGTTCACCGCTTTGTTACCGGACTGTAACAAATCCCGCTTAGCGTCTCGATTGGACCCGAGCCGGGTACAACCGCTGTGGGTGTACTGCGCTTGGCATTCGAAATTGCAAGCCTGGAAATTGTTCCCATCTGGATTAGTCACGAGGAGAAAACAATGAAAAAAGATATCTTGGCCATTGGCCTGTTCGTCGCACTCGCTGCGTCAGCGTTCGCTCAGCAGGGCGGAATACCATCCGGCGTCCCCCACCTCGATCATGCGTTTGTAATCATGATGGAAAATCATGGATACAGCCAGATCATCGGCAATCCGAATGCTCCGTTCATCAACTGGTACGCCAAACAGGCGAACCTGGCCACCAACTATTTCGCCGTCGCCCATCCTAGCTTGACGAACTACCTGGAAACCGTTGGCGGTTCGAACTTCGGCGTCCTCGATGACAACAATCCGCGCTGGCACAGCACTTCCTGCCTCCCAAACCTGGCGACCGGAACTCCCAACCTGGAATCAACTCCCAGCGCCATCTGTCCAATTAGTGGCAGCGGGACCGAAGCAGCCACTCCTGCGGTGGATTGCTCCAACGAAGTGAGCGGCCCACCCTGCGATATCAGTGTCAACGGCACCGTCTCCTACCCGGCTTCCAAGACCACCTTAGGCATCACCATCGCCGACCAGCTCGTCGCCGCCGGAAAATCCTGGAAGACTTATCAAGAAAGCCTGCCACTGAGCGGCGCCAACTGGGTGAACTACAGCGATGGCAATTTCACCAACAACACCAATTTCAGCCAGATCAATCCTCAGCTCACGCCGCCCTTAAGCAAGGGTGATATCGTGCAGCTTTACGCCGTAAAGCACAACCCGTTCGCCTACTTTGAAACTGTTCAGCAAGGCACGAATCCTATGCTCAGCTTGAGTCAGACGGTTCCTTTCGATGGCGCCACCGGGCTTTACAGCGATCTCGCTTCCGGCAAGCTTCCGAATTTCTCCTACATCGTGCCCAACCAGTGCAACGATCAGCACGGCCGCGGCAACGGAACCGCGTTCTGCAACTTTGATCCCAACGACAATGGCAGCCAGGCTGGACTGAATCCGGCGTTGATCATCCTGGGCGATCAGGCGGTGGAGCGGATCGTTACCGCGATCAAGGCTTCCCCGGTATGGAGCCAGGGGCAGAACGCCATCGTCATCGTTTGGGACGAGAACGACTATTCGGCTGCGCCCAACACGAATCAGGTTGCCGCCATCGTCGACACCAACTTCGGTCCACGCGGCAAGACCAGCGCGAACTTCTACACTCACTTCTCGCTTCTTCGCACGTTGGAAGGCGGCTTCAGCCTCCCCTGCCTGAACCACGCATGCGACGCGAGCACGGCAGCCATGTCAGACTTGTTCGGCCAAAAACCGTAGGATTGAGTCGATATTCTGACGCAGTTTCACCGGGCCGATCCCTTAGGGATCGGCCCACGCTTTTCCTGTTCGAACTCCGGGTTGATTTCCATACTGTGATACACAATGGTATAATACAGTGGTTATGCCTATTAGCATCAAGAGCATAGAAACAGAGCGATTAGCTCGGGAAGTAGCAGCCAAGACGGGAGAGTCCTTGACCGGCGCTATTCAAAGGGCCTTGGAAGAGCGTCTGGCGCGGCTGAAACAACAGCGCCGGAGTCAAGTTCTCCGGAACCATTTGGACGAAATTCTTCAACGCGTGGACCAGTTGCCAGTTCTGGATTCCCGAACTCCCGACGAAATTCTTGGCTACGACGAGCACGGCCTTCCACGTTGACCTAAGAGAATGGTCATTGACACCTCAGCCCTCGCCGCCGTTTTTTTCGGAGAGCCCGAACGTCTGAAATTCCTCGAGGCCATCACCGCAACCCAGAGTCGCCTGATTTCCGCGGCAACCGTGCTCGAGACCGGTATGGTACTGGAAGCCCGACAAGGGCCAGAGGCGGGCCGCGAGTTCGATCTTTTCGTGATTCGCGCTGGTCTTCAAATCGTGCCGGTGGACGCCGAGCAAGTCGAAATCGCCCGCTCTGCCTGGCGCAAGTATGGCAAAGGCCGCCACCCTGCAGCGCTCAATTTTGGCGACTGCTTCCCGTATGCACTGGCCAAGTTCTCCGGCGAACCACTGCTGGCAAAGGGAACGGATTTCGGTCTCACGGATATCGAAGTCTACAAGTAAGCAGAGAATTGCCCTCTATTTCGGATACCAGTCGAGCACTCGCACCTCAATCCCCGTCCCCTCCAGCGCCTTCTGAAACACCGTCAAATCAGACCCCCGGTAGTGATACGGAATCACAATCTTCGGATGAAACGCTTTCACCGCGTCTGCAGCCTCTTCCGGAGGCATGGTGTAAGGCAGGTTCATGCACACGAAGGCCACGTCGATGTTCTTGAGCGCCCGCATCTCCGGCACGCCCTCGGTATCGCCCGAGAAATAAAACCGTTTGCCGCCGTAGGTAAGCACGTACCCATTCCCCCGTCCCTTATCGTGAAAAAGTTTTCCCGGTTCCGGTCCGCGTTTCAGGTTGTACGCAGGAATCGCCTCGATCGTCCATCCCTGCCAGCTTTTCGTTTCGCCGTTGGCGATGGGCTTGGCAGTGGTGACGGTCTGCACCACGGCCGGCGCCGCAAGAATCTCCGTGTCCGCTTTGCTGACTTCCTTGATCGAATCGGGCGCCATGTGGTCCCCGTGAATGTCGGTGATCAAAATGAGGTCGGCCTTCGGAAGTCCCGCAAATTTCGCCGGCTTCGCCGGATCGAGATAAATCGTCTTGCCCCCAGCCTCGATCAGCGTGCTGGCATGATTAAGCGGCGTAATCTTGACCGGCCCCGCCGAGGTAGGAAAAGTCTGCGGCTCGGCGGCTAAGAGCGTCTGAGGCGCAAGCGCAAATAGAAGGCTAAAAATAAACGTGACAGCGATCGGTCCGATTTTCATGGCATCCTCGCGATGCTTGTATCTCAAAAATAACCTCACCGCGTCAATCGCCCCACTCATCGCAAGTATGCCGGTAGCGTAAGGGGTTGAAAATGACAGGAAAGAACGTGATCGCAAACGCTTATTTCCTTGCTTTCCTTCGTGCCCTCAGTGGTAAACCGACCTTGCTTGTGCCACATAAATGTGACACAATAAAAACATGCCGGCAGTCAATATTCGACAGCTCCGCGACACTCGCCGTCTCAAGGCCTGGCTGCGTGCCGGTAAGACCGTCGACCTGCGGGAACGCGAAAAGTTGATCGCGCGCATCGTCCCCGAGATAGATAAGAAACAGCCCGCGAAATTGCCGGATTTCGAAGCGCGACGCAAGGCGATGTTCGGTGATCGGATTTTCCCGAATATCATCCTGGAGGATCGGGGGCGTCATTGACCGCATACACTGACACCAGTTTTCTGGTGTCGCTCTACCTTCCCGACAGTAATTCGCATATCGCGGATCGAATGATACGGGGAGCCGCTTATTTTCCGTTGACTCCTCTACATCGCGCCGAATGGGTGCACGCCACGGGTCAGAACGTTTTTCGGGGTGCCATCACCGGAAGTCGTTCCCGGGAATTGCGCGCTCTGTTCGAACGAGACGCAGAATCCGGATTATGGCGCGACACCACCATGCCTGAACAAGCCTTCGATCACTGCGCCGACCTTGCCCGCCGCTACGGCGCGAAATTCGGAATGCGCCCGCTGGACAGCTTGCACGTCGCCTGTGCTCTGGAACTCAAAGCGGAGCGATTCTGGACTTTTGACGAACGTCAGGCCAAACTGGCGAAGGCGATGGGGCTGAAGGTCTCCTAACAGGGCACTAGGTCGACCTCTGGGCAAATAGTGCAGCGGCTCAGACTGAAGCCGTCGGGAATCGCTCACCCGGCCTACTCTTCCTCTTCCTTCACCAGCCCGCGCTCCGCCTTCGCCTTCTCGATAATTTTCTCTTGCAACTGTCCCGGCACCACGTCGTAGTGATGCATTTCCATGTTGAAGCTGCCGCGCCCCTGCGTCATCGAAGTTAGTTCCACGCCGTAAGTCAGCATCTCCGACATCGGCACTTCCGCTTTCACCACGGTGTTGCCGCCCTTATTGTCCATGCCCTGGATGCGGCCGCGGCGGCTGTTCAGATCGCCCATGATCGATCCCGCAAAATCATCGGGCACCGTGATTTCCACCGCCATGATGGGTTCAAGCAGCGTTGGCTTCGCCACCTCCATCGCCTTCTTGAACGCGATCCGCCCCGCCATCTGGAACGACAGATCGTTCGAATCCACATCGTGATACGACCCATCATAAAGCACCACGCGAAAATCGACGACCGGGAATCCCGCGAGATATCCGCGCGCCGCCGCGTCGCGAATCCCTTTTTCTACCGGCGGAATATAGTTCTTCGGAATCGCGCCGCCAAAAATATCGTTCACGAACTCGAACTCCCCGCCCCGCGGCAGCGGCTCCATCCGAATCTTGCAATCGCCGTATTGCCCGTGCCCGCCCGTCTGCTTTTTGTGCCGCCCCTGCACGTCTGCCTTGCCGCGAATCGTTTCGCGATACGGCACCTTCGGCGCCTTCAGCACAACCTCTGTGTGATACCGCTTCTTCAGCTTCGAAACGATCACCTCAATATGCTGCTGCCCCGTCCCCGCAATCAGAAATTCCTTGGTCTGCGGATCGCGGAAGAACCGCAGCATTCCATCCTCTTCCATCAGCTTGTGAATCCCCGGCCCCAGCTTGTCTTCATCGGCGCGGCTCTTCGGTTCGATCGCAAACGTGATCGCCGGCTCCGGCAGTTTCACCCGCGGATACTGAATCGGCGCCGACTTGTCGCCGAGTGTGTCGCCAGTCAGCGTGTCTTTTAATTTCGCGACCGCTCCAATGTCGCCGGCATGCAGCTCCGGCACCGGAATCCCCGTCTTTCCCTGCATGGCCTGAATGTGCGCGAATTTTTCCTGCCCCCCGCGGCTGAAGTTCTGCAGCGTCGCGTCGTTCTTCAGCACCCCGGAAAAAACTTTGAAATACGAAATCCGCCCCGCAAATGCATCCGACACCGTGCGGAAAACATAGAGCGACACCGGCTCTTCATCCGACTCATGCCGCTTCGGCGCGTCCCCGTTGCCCGACGCCTCGCCCTGCACCCATTCGTGCTCCGACGGCGCCGGCGTGTAGTCGACAATAAAATCCATCACCCGGTCCGCGCCAATGTTCCCCAGCCCCGAACTGAAAATGACCGGGAAAATCTTGTCTTCGCGGATCGCATTGTGCAGCGCCGGAACCAGGTCTTCTTCGCCCAGCGTCCCCGCCTCGAAGAACTTCTCCATCAGTTTGTCGTCGCCCTCGGCCACCAGTTCCACCAGCATCTCGTGCGCTTCCTGCACTTGCGCCCGCATGTTAGCTGGAATCTCCGTCTCTTTCCCCTTGCCGTTCCCGCCCAACTCGTACGTGTACGCCTTCATGCGCACCAGGTCGACCACTCCGCTCAAACTCTTTTCGCTGCCGATCGGCAGCTCGATCGGAATCACGTCCCGCCCAAACGCGTTAGTCAGCGATTCCAGCACGCGCTCCGCATTAGCCCGGTCGCGGTCCATGCGGTTCACCACGATCAGCCGCGGCGTCTTATATTCCTCGCAGTAATTCCACACACGCTGGGTCACGACCTCCACACCGGCCACGCCGTCGACCACCACAATCGCCGCGTCCACCACCGGCAGCGCCATCTTGGCTTCGTGCACGAACATGTTGAACCCAGGCGTGTCGAGAACATTGATTTTGGTGCTTCCCGACGAAGTGGCCCACTCCACCACGGCGGCCCCGGTCGAAACCGACATCTTCCGCGCGATCTCCTCCTCGTCGTAGTCGGTCGTCGCCGACCCGTCGTCCACCCGCCCCAGTCGCGGAGTTGCCCCCGCCGTATACAGCATGGCCGACACCAGCGTGGTTTTGCCCGCGTGACCGTGCCCCACCATCGCTACATTCCTGATGTTTGCTCCCGAATAGACTTTCAAGTTGAGCTCCTTCGGCAGGCGTGTGACAGAAGCAGGAAACGGCCCATAAAGAGGATGAGGACGGATCAGGCCAACCCGGCATCCCTGCCAAAACTATGGATGCTACCACGCGGCTACCGGAAGCCTCAACCGGAGGAGCAGGGCTGCCCCACCCTTCTTTTCGCAGTTTGGGGGTGCCCCACCCTTGTCGCGGTTTGTGCGACAGGGTGGGGGTTTTGATTCTCGATTCGTAGTATCATCTTCACGCATGCTAGGCAACCGCACCAGCCAGCAGTGGATCGCACAATACTCCACGAGCCATCAGCACCCGGTCAATCGTCTCTGCCACACCTTCGGCATCCCCACGATCCTTCTCTCCGTCGCCATCGCCGTCGCAGGATTCTTCTTCCACCGCCTCTGGCTCTACGCCCTCGCATTGTTCGTAATCGGATGGATTCTCCAGTTCGTCGGCCACGCCTTTGAAGGCAAGCCCCCCGAATTCCTCAGCGACTGGCGATTCCTCTTCGTCGGCGTCCGCTGGTGGTGGGCCAAAATCAACGGCAAAGCGTAAGGTGTGGGGGCTGCCCTGTATTAGTGCTGTGTGGTGCGGGCGCTCTCGCCCGCCCTGCTTGCGCCCACTCGCACCTCTGTTCTATCCTTGCCCCACCTGGGGTTCAACTCCACGAAGAGCATGCAGCGCCTGACCGCAAGATTTCTGTTGTTGTTTACGCTAGTCGGAACGTTTCTTCCGTTGGCGCTCTCGGCCACCGCTGCCCCGCCCCACGCCTGCTGCCTCCGCAGAGCCGCCCATCAATGCCACGGCTCCTTCGGAGTATCGGACGCGCCCGCCGTCCGCAGCACCAGTTGCTGCAACCACGATTGCTGCCGCGGAGTGCACATTTCTCAATCGGCTCATCCGGACCAGCCATCTCCATCAATCGCGCTGAAAACCGATATCCGCCTCGCCCAACCGCAAGCACAACCGGTCACCACGCCTTCGCTGACGGCGCAATCGTCGCGCGCCCCGCCTCAAATCTCCATCGCCTGATACATCCCAGGTCTTAGCGCTTTCAATGTAGGGACAGCCGCTCAAGCCCGTCTTTTGCGGCCGACTACCCTAACCGTTTGGGAGATTTCATGCATTTGCCACGCCTCGCGATCTGCGTCGCCTGCCTCGCGGCGATCTCATCCTTCGCCGCCACCGTCGGCTCTGTCCGCGGCATCATTCACGATCCCCAGCACCGCCCCGTGCAGAACGCCATGGTCATGATCAAGGCCAAGACCTCCGACTGGTCGGCCACCGCCAACTCCGACGCCAGTGGCAACTTCGCCTTCACCGCAGTCCCGCTCGGTCAATACCTCGTCACGGTTGTCGGAGTCGGCTTTGAGCAAGCGCAGCAGAACGTCGCAGTCATCTCCGCATCCGAACCCGTGCTGCATTTCGCCCTCAACATTGCAGGCGCGAAAGAGAGCATCAATGTCTCCGGCACGCCCGACGGCGCTCCCACCGATTCCTCCACCCCAACCACCATCGTCGATCGTCGCGCCATTGCCCTCACTCCTGGTGCCGATCGCTCCAACAGCCTCGCCATGATCACCGACTTCGTTCCCGGCGCCTACATCACTCACGATCAGCTTCACATCCGCGGAGGCCATCAAACCAGTTGGCTCGTCGATGGCGTCCCCGTTCCCAACACCAACATCGCCAGCAACCTTGGACCGCAGTTCGATCCCAAAGACATCGATTACCTGGAAGTCAGCCGCGGCGGCTATGGCGCTGACATGGGTGACCGCACCTACGGTGTCTTCAACGTCGTGCCCCGCACCGGATTCGAGCGCAACCGCGAGGCCGAACTGGTTTTGAGCGCGGGCAATTTTTACCAGACCAACGACCAGTTCAGTCTCGGCAGCCACACCCAGCGCCTCGCCTACTACGCCAGCGTCAACGGCAACCGCAGCAATCTCGGCATTCAAACGCCCGTCCCCAAGGTTGTGCACGATGCCGCTAACGGCTTCGGCGGCTTCGGCACACTCGTCTTCAATGTCGATCCCGCGAACCAGCTGCGCCTGGTCGCTTCCGCCCGCCACGACTCTTACCAAATTCCCTACGATCCTTTTCCCAACGACATTGAAAACGCCCCCATCCCCGCCAACAACTTCAATGCGCAATATCCCAGCCTCACGCTGCGCGACACGGACCGCGAAGCTGACGTCGTCACTAATTTCTCCTGGGTTCACACCTTTAACTCGCAAATGTTGCTCACCGTTTCGCCCTTCTACCACTACAACCGCGCGGATTTTGACAGTGCCCCCACCGATCCCATCGCGGCCACCCAGCATCTATCCTCCACCTACGGCGGCGGCCAGGCGAGCTTCAGCGTCAACCAGAACAAAAATGATTTTCAGGCAGGCGTCTACAGTTTCTATCAGACCAACGCGGAACTGCTTGGCGCAGTATTCAATGACGGCAGCGGCGCTTCGCCCTTTACGCAAACCGAGCACCCCGCCGGCAGCCTGGCCGCATTTTTTCTCGATGACAAATTCAAGCCGCTCTCTTGGCTTACGCTTTCCGCCGGACTTCGCCCCACTCATTTCTCCGGCGGCGTCAGCGAGAGCGCCATCAGCCCGCGCTTCGGCATTGCTCTCAGCGTGCCCCGTCTCAATTGGACCTTCCGCGCCTCCTACGGCCACTACTACCAGGCGCCTCCGCTCATCACCGCTTCCGGCCCGCTTCTGCAGTTCGCCAGCAGCAACAATCTCGGATTCATTCCACTCCACGGCGAGCGCGACGAAGAAACAGAATTCGGCGTGAACATTCCCTGGCGCGGCTGGGTGCTCGACGCGGACACCTTTCGCACCAACGCATCCAATTTCTTCGACCACAACAACATCGGCGAGTCCAATCTCTTTTTCCCCCTCACCATTCAAAACGCAATCGTCCGCGGATGGGAACTCACGCTGCGCTCTCCCCGCCTCGCCCATCGCGCCCAACTCCACCTCGCCTACTCCAATCAAGTTGCGTGGGCTGGAGGTTTCATCAACGGCGGTCTCACGGATTTTTCTTATCTTCCCTGGGGTCCTCTCGATCACGACCAGCGCAACACTCTCAACGTTGGTGGCGATCTCACCCTGCCGCGTCACGCCTATGCCTCGACCAACGTCTATTACGGCTCCGGCTTCACCAACGCATTTCCCGGCCAGCCCTATCCCGGAAATTATTTACCGCAGCACACCACCTTCGATCTCACGCTGGGCAAAGATTTCGGCGACCGCTTCTCCGCCTCCGTCAACGCCATGAACGTCGCCAACCGCCGCGTCGAACTCGACAACAGCGTCACCTTCGGCGGATTCCACTGGAACAACCCCCGCGAAATCTACGTAGAACTCCGCTACCGCTTCCACTACTAGACCCACGTAGCGACAGCCGCCTCGGCTGTCGACCGAAGCGCAGCGAGGCGCCTCGATTCGCCATGCCCGGTCTTAATACCGTCTGCGATTTTTGCAAAATCGTCCGCGCCAACTTCCCACCAACCCCAAGACCCATCCTCGAATCCAATCCGGCACTTAAACACGGAAATCGCAAAGTTCAGCGGAGGCCGCATGGATCAACGTCAACTCACGCTCCTGGTCGCTGTGGTCGTAGTCGTGGTGGCCGTTGCCGTTATCGTCTTCATCCTGTCTCGCAAGCGCCGCAGCCAGCAACTCCGCCAGCGGTTTGGCCCCGAATATGACCGCGTCGTGAAAAAAGAGGGCGAGGTGCGCCGCGCCGAAGGCGTCCTCGAGATGCGCGCCAAACGCCGCGAAAAATTTACGCTGCGTCCGCTGCCCGAGGCCAGCCGCCTGGATTTCGCTGAGCGTTGGCGAGCCGTGCAGGCACAGTTCGTTGACGAGCCGGCAGGCTCTGTTTCCCAAGCCGACGCCCTCGTGAACGAGTTGATGGCCGCACGCGGCTATCCCATGTCCGACTTCGAGCAGCAGGCCGCCGACATTTCCGTTGATCACCCCATGGTCGTCGAGAACTATCGCGCCGCCCACGCCATTGCCCTCCGCCACGAGAGCCGTCAGGCCAATACCGAAGACCTCCGCAAAGCCATGGTCCATTACCGCACCTTATTTGAAGAGTTGCTCGGCGAGCCCGCCGAGAGAAAAGAGGAACGACGAGCATGAGCCTCCCCTTGCGAAAAGACCAACCCGAACCCGAGGAAAATTTAACGACTGCTGACTTAGCCCAGGGCAAGCGTCCTACACTCGCCAATCGGGCGGACGAAAATCGACCTCAGGAGCTTCGCCCCGACCAGGAAAATCGCTCTGGCTCCGATAGCCCCAAACCTGTTCTCGCCAGTCGTCCTGGCCAGAGCGCACAATCCGCAATTTCAGACGCACGCAATGCCTCCGACGCCGCCCCGCTGTTCCCCAACCAGGAACTCGACGAACTCCGGAATCGTTGGACTACCGTGCAAGCCGCCTTCGTCGACGAGCCTCGTCGCGCCGTCGAACAGGCCGATGGGCTAGTCGCATCCGCCATGAAACGCCTCGCCGAAGTTTTCGCCGAGGAACGCTCAAACCTCGAACGGCAATGGGATAGCGGCGACAACGTCTCCACCGAGGACTTGCGCATCGCCCTGCAACGCTATCGTTCTTTCTTCCAGCGCCTGCTCTCCATCTAACCGTGTGGCGCGGGCGCTCCCGCCCGCGCCCCGCGTAAACCATTCCACCCGCCGTCCAAATCCAGAAACATCCAGATTTTTCTGTCGCCCCGCGGGCCCACTCCTACCCCCGCCTGGCACCCACCTGCTTCCCCGCGTTAAAGTATTCACAACGTGAAAAACCATACTCCCCGCGCCCTGTTCGCTCTGCTTCTTTCGAGCGCTTTCTTCTTTTCTGCGTGCTCCAAAACTCCGGCAGCTAAGCGCTATCCCTTCACCGGCCGCGTCGTATCCGTCGACACTCAGTCTCAGTCTGCCATCATCGACGGCGACGCCATCCCCGGTTTCATGGACGCCATGCCCATGCCCTACAAATTCAAGCCTGCCTCGACCTTGAGCCACCTGCTTCCCGGCGATTCCATCTCCGCCGACGTTGTCGTCGTGCAATCCAAAAATGAGGACGCTCCTCCCGACTACTGGCTCGAAAACGTCAAAGTCACCGCGCATATCGACCCGTCCCACGCCACCGGCGCGAATTCGCTCCATATGCCCGCACCCGGAGAAGACGTTCCCGATTTTTCCTTCACCAATCAGAGCGGCAAGCACGTCACGCTCAAGCAGTATCGTGGCAATGTTCTTCTCGTCACCTTTATCTACACACGTTGTCCATTCCCCGACTTCTGTCCGCGTGTGAGCAGTAACTTCTCGGAAATCTATAAGCAGATCGGCACAAATCCAGACCTTGCAAGCACTCATCTCTTAAGCATCAGCTTCGATCCCAAACACGACACGCCCAAAGTTCTGCGCGACTACGGATTTTCCGTCGCCCACACCCGCGAGCCCGCGCTCTTCAATCATTGGGAATTCGCCGCTCCCAGTTCCGCCGACTTGCCGCGCCTCGCCGATTTCTTTGCGCTCACCATAAAACCCGAAGGCGGCACCATCACCCATAACCTGAGCACCGCCGTCATCGGTCCCGACGGCAAAATCGTGAAGTGGTATCACGGCAGCGATTGGCAGCCGTCGGATTTAATAAAAGACGTGACCGATTTAAAGGGAGAAAAGGGAAAGGAAATAAAAGGGTAGTGCAAAAGGTTTTCTCAGCGTCCCTCAGCGCCCTCTGTGGTCAAAAGCTTTTATATTCGCAAGCAGCGCCGAGCAGACAACCGGAATCACGAGAAATAGGTGATAGGAAAGATTTACTCAGTGTCCCTCAGCGCCCTCTGTGGTGAAAAGCTTTTATATTCGCAAACAGCGCCGAGCAGACAACCGGAATCACGAGAAATAGGTAATAGGAAAGACTTACTCAGTGTCCCTCAGCGCCCTCTGTGGTGAAAAGCTTTTATATTCGTAAACAGCGCACAAGATGACGCCCTCAACCCAGCAAGAGGAAGCCCCATGAAATCTCTGCTCGTAATTCTAGCGATTCTCGGGATAGTAGTTTCATCCCTCGCCCTGCGCGAACACTACCGCACCGTCGGCGATTCTCCCTGCAGCATCAATGAGCGATGGGACTGCGGCGTCGTCAATCACAGCCCTTATGCCATGCTCGCCGGGATTCCCGTAGCCGCAATCGGCATCGCCGGATACATCCTCATGGCCGCCCTCGCGTCCCTTCGCTCCTACCGCTTGCTGCTCGTCCCCACGTTCGCTGGACTCGCCTTCTCGCTGTACCTCGCCAACATCGAAAAAAACATCCTCGGCGTCTGGTGCGTCTACTGCGTCATTTCGCTGGGCATCATCTCTCTCATGTCGCTGCTCACTCTGGCAGCCGTACTAACACAGTTCCTCCGCAAGCCGATGTCTGCCTAGCGCCGCAACCGCTTCTTCGCCCCAATCTTGCGGTTAATGTCATTGGAAAATTCGATAAAAAAATTCAGCAGCGCTCCGTACCCAGCCTGCCCCAGCATCGCCCGGCCTCCTTCGGCAAACGCGTTCCGCGGCTCCGGTTTCCACGCGGTCGATACCAATCCTCCCCCAAACGATCCTCCATACAGCGCCCATTGCGGACGCAAATGCTCCTCGCCGTCGTCGTAAGTCACAAAGTTCCGCAGGATCGCATGCCGCGTCCTCGGCCAGAAACCGCTGCACCGGCACTGGTCGTAGCGCGGCTCATACCGCAGCGCCGCATTCCCCAAATACGCCAGCGTGTTGGCCGTGATGAACTGCCCTTCGCGCGACGCGAACCGTTCTGCATACCCGCCCCAACCGTCGTCCCACTGCGACGGCGTCCCGCGCGCCTGGTCAATCCCCGCCGCGAACATCCGCTTCATATACGCTCCCGGCGTGGCCAGCGTCTGATCCAGGTAGATCGTCCGCCGCTCCTGTGTAGTAAGCGGAACTCGCGGTTGGTCCGTTCCCACGTAAATGCCGGTCAGCCATCCACTCTCCCAATCTCGCGCCTTAAACAGCGCCGCTTTTCCTATCTTTCTTGTAGCCACCGCTGCCTGCACCGTCTTTTCCGCCGCATACTCTGCGGGATTCGGAGCTTCCTCCTTCTTCTCTTCTTTGGACGGCGTCGGCTCCGCTGGCGCCTGATCCTGCGGTGACTGCTGCGGTTGAGAATTTCCTGACGGTGACGCCGGCGGCGATGCCGGCTGCTGCGGTTCGTTCTGCGCGAATGCGCGTGCGATCGTCATACAACCGAGCAGCAAAATAATCCGCCCCCGCTGGTAACGTGCCGTGCCAACGCGCAAGAATGCCTCCCCTGCCAAATATTCGCGCAACTGGTTCTGGCGAGCCTCGACACTTTTGCCCGCTACCCACAGATCTATATTGGATGCCACCTGCCAATAATATCGTTACACGAAAAACCGTTAACCTCTGGCCGCCCTCAGGGCCGCTGCGGATTCCTCTCACGCGAGGCAGACGACGAGGGAAATCAAGCCCTCGACTTCTTGGGCTTGGCTGTATCATAGTGATCCGCGATGAATCGCGCCGTAGTCTTACTACTCGCCTTTTCCTCCCTCTGCTGCCCGTGCCCGGCAGAGGACACGCAGACTCAAGTCCAGGCAATGTTGCGCCGGGCTCGTCAGTTGTCGGGCATTCGCTCGCCGGGAGCTCCCGCTTTCCGGCTCCATGCGACATTCTCCTTTGTAGAGGGGCTTGAGACGGTTCAAGGAGCGTACACCGAAGTTTGGAACTCGGACTCGCAATGGCGGCGCGAAACTGTCATTGGGGAGTCACATTACGTCGAGGTTGAAGCTGCCGACAAAAAGTGGCTCGTCTATCCGGAGGGATTCCCATCACAGGCCATCAAAGTACCGCCCTTGATGGAATTTCTACCCTCGCCCTCGTCGAATCTCAGTTTCGATTCAATCACCGAAACCCAACCCGGCGGCGGACCCGCCGCCGATTGTGCGCTTAGCAGATCGGCTTCTGACGACCAGCGAATCGCATTCTGTTTCGATAAGAAGAGCGGGGTTATGGTGGGAATGGTCTACCCTGAACGGCGTCCGCGAAACATCGTCAGCTTTTCTTGCCAATACGGCACATTCAAAAAATTCGGCGATTATTTTTTTCCACGCGAAATGGTCTGTCTTGAGGACCGCCACCGAACTCTTTCGGCAAATGTTGACGAGCTCTCCTTCGAGCCTGCCTCAGAACCAGCGCTCTACGCACCGCCGCCGGGAGCGATCGAGCTGGGCCGATGCCACGGAAAAACCCTTCCTCCCGCTTTCTCCGGACGCGACATCACTTTTCCTCATTCCGCTCCGAGCCGCATCGTGTGGGTGAGACTTTGGTTCGTGATTAACGATAAAGGCAAGCTAAAAGACGTGAGACCGGTGCGCCCCGGCGGAAAAGGATCGCAAGAAAATGCTCTCAACATATTACGACAGATGGCATTCAAACCCGGC
The DNA here is from genome assembly GCA_035701745.1 of Candidatus Sulfotelmatobacter sp. Taxonomy (GTDB): domain Bacteria; phylum Acidobacteriota; class Terriglobia; order Terriglobales; family Acidobacteriaceae; genus Sulfotelmatobacter. The sequence continues at coordinate 22,637 of DASSRO010000045.1, forward strand.
ACATGCGACGGCAGGCCAATACCGATGTCGATGAGTATAGATATCCCATCGATTGAGTAACCAGTTAATATTCGTTGCCGCGCCACTACCCTCTCTCGAACGCATGCTTCTTCTCCAACTCCTCCACAGCCTCGCGCCGCGCGCTCTCGAATCGCTGCGCCTGCCCCATAAGTCCCTGCGTCGCTACCGCCCATTCCCCCTCGATGCGCAGCAATCCTTGCGCCGCCACCAGCCGCGCCGCAATCTCGATCAAATGTGCCGGAGTCGTCTGCAAATACTGCGCCTCCGCCGGATCGCCAATCCACACTCGCCTCGGTGTTTCCGATTTCGAACCCGCTTCCGGCGCCAGCGTCGTCTCCCAGTACACCTTCCGCTCAATAAATTCCGCCATCACGTCGTCGCTGGCCTTGCCAAAAATCCACTGCTGCCGCCTGAAATCGTAGTGTCGGCTCGAAAACGCCACTGGCAGCAATTTCCCCGATTTCAAAAACTCGATCTGCCGCCGGTCCACTTCCTTCCGCAGTGCGTTGATTACCGGCGTCTCCGCGTCCTTCGCTTCCAGCGACGGCATCACCTCCCGCACCGTTTGCGAAAGATTCACCGCTACCGGCGCGTGCAGCCCTCCTGATCCTTCCAGCCGGATATCCCCATGCAGCACCCAGAAATCCGCGCCCGACGTCGACTGGTGAAACGGCCACTCCAGCCGGATCGTCAGCGGCAATCCCCGCTGCGTCACCCAGATCTTCTCAGCCCCACCGCGATCCTGCACTTCGCCCATCATCTTCTGTCCCTCTTCCTCCGTGATACTCCGTGTCCTCTGTGGTTCAAGGTTTTAAAAGTTTAGCTGCTCGATCCCCAAAAAACGAATGCACTCCCGACGAAAATTGAAAACGAAAGCCGAGAACTGAGAACCGAGAACCAACTCACCTTGCCTTCTTCCGCATCTTCGTCCCCATGCGCAACAATTTCCGCACCGTCCCCGTGGGCAACTGCTTCATCTGGTCGTGCAATTCCGTCACCGCTTCAAAGAATCCCGCCATCGCCCCCAGTCGCTCCCTCGTATACTCCGCCCCCGCTTCTTTCGAGTCCACATCCGCCAGGCACCGCCGCAGCATCTCCCGCGTCGGATCGATCTCCCGCCGCTTCCTTTGCTCGATCACCAGCCGGAACATCTCCCACACGTCCTTCATCGACTCATAATGTTCCCGCCGGTCCCCCAGCACATGCACCGCCCGCACGATCCCCCAAGTCTCCAGTTCCCGGATCGACGTGCTTACGTTCGACCGCGCCACGCTCAGCGTGTCCGCAATTTCTTCCGCCGGCAGCGCCTTGGGCGATAAGTACAGCAGCGCATGAATCTGCGCCACCGTCCGGTTGATCCCCCACCGCGTCCCCATCTCCCCCCAGTGAAGGATGTACTGCTTCTGCACTCCAGTAAGTTCCGCCATATCGTTTATTTCAGTACAAACTGAATATACAGACATCCCCCAACAAGTCAATCTCGCTTCCCAATGCAAGCTGCACAAAAAAGTGGGAGCCGACCTAACTGCCCGCCCCCACCAATACCTAAAACTCCAAATACTCCACGTAGCGGCGGACGCAATCGTCCGCCAAGGTTCTGATCCACGTAGCGGCGGACGCATTCGTCCGCCAAGGTTTTGACTTTGTTTTCCCCCAATCAGCCGGATAACCCAGCCTTTCGATCTCGCCGCCATCGGCAACTGGGCTGCCCCGCCCTTGCTTTGCAAGGGCAAGTACGACCCTGCCGACTTCGTGAGATTTCGTCGCGGAAAAAAAGGGCACAGACGGGAAGACCCAATCAGGTTGGTTACGCTCTGAAACTTGCTGACGCTGGCCGCGTGCCCGGAAGATTCGCCCCTAGTTCCCCGGCGCAGCCGAAGGGTCGCTTAACGCAATCAGCTTTCCCGGCGGATAATCCGCAGGCGTCAGCGGCGTGTTCGGATCAGGATTCACAATCGTCAGCACCTTGCCGCTATTCACCCCCCGAATCGTCAGGCGCTGGCTCTCCACCGACACCACCCGGTACTTCTCTTCGAAGATTGCGCCCTTCGGGACTTTCATATCTTTTCTGATGCCGATTCCCCAGCTCGCGTTTCCTGATTTGCAGCTTCGATTACAGTTGTAACACCATTATCGGCCCGCCAATCTGCTTTAGCAAATCAGTAGCCACACGTAGCGGCCCGTCCGCCAGGGTTTCAAGTCGCTGTAACAAAAAACTTGATCTAAAAAGAACAACCCCTCCTACAATCGTGACTCCGCATCATGAATCGCGACCGCATCGCCGAACTCCTCGAGCCCTTCCTCACAGCCCCCATCGAATCCTCAGATGCCTCTGCCCGGCTGTCATTCCTGCAACTCGATAATATATCGACGTATATCGATATACTGCTTCGCTGGAATTCCCGCGTCAACCTGACCGCGATCCGCCACCCGGAGGAGATCGTCACCCGCCACTTCGGCGAAAGCCTCTTCGCCGCCCGTGTCTTGTTTCCGGCAGGGACAGCCGCCGAAGACTCTCCCGCCAAGGGAAGTTCACCCGTTCCTGGCACGTTGGCCGATCTCGGTTCCGGTGCCGGCTTCCCCGGCCTCCCCATCAAGCTCTGGGCGCCCCATATCTCCCTCACCCTGATCGAATCCAACCACAAAAAGGCGACCTTCCTCCGCGAAGTCACCCGCGCGCTTATATTGACGGACGTCAATATACAAAACATGCGCGCCCAAACCCTCGCCGGAAGCCACTTTCAGGTCGTCACCCTCCGCGCCGTCGAGCGCTTCGAATCTGTCCTGCCAGTAGCTGCCTCCCTTGTAGGATCCTCTGGCCACCTCGCCCTCCTGGTCGGTGCAGGCCAGGAGCCCCTCGCTCGCCAAATTCTCCCGCATTTTGCTTGGCAGGAACCTGTTCCGATCCCAAGTTCCAGCTCAAGAATCCTCCTCCGCGCCCGTCGGCCATGAACCAAGCATTACAACAAGTGGTCAACAAACCTATTCTTTGCAGGATTCGCAGCCGTTATGATCGACTAAATAAACAAAAGTGGAACACAGCGCTTGTTTTTATCCATATTCCTTCACGACTAACGAGTAAGGTATGGAAAGTCGCCAGGAGGCGACTGAAGATGATTCGTCCTGGGGAATCAAATAAGTAATTGTGGGAAACTTTTGGTGATTAATAGCCTAAATCGTATACCTAATCCCTAATTATCGCACGCTCATCAGCGTAAGTGGAGTATGAACATCGAAAATCCGTATCACGAGTAGCCGACTAATTTCCGCCCGATCAGAGTTTTCCACAGTGTTCCTTCAGGAACATTTCTCCAGCATCGCCTCTCTTCTCGCTCCATCAGAAAATGTTGCTGAGGGAACCTTCACGTATTTTTTGTTATGCGTCTCACGAATGCTCCTTAAGGAACACTCGGATCCGAGACAGCCTTGCTAACTCGTGACGATTCCCGTTGGCGCATCAGCCTGTCTTAAAGAGCAGTCCGCGAATCCGATCGCTCTGTGTTCCTGCAGGAACATAAAAACACTTTGAAGTATGCGGTCAGCCGTATGTTCCTTCAAGAACATTAAATATGATCGCTTTAGTGTTCTCGCAGGAACATTCGACTCGTTTTGCACACAAAATCGTCATCGTGCACAGCTAATCTCATTGCATGTAAATGCAAAGCGGATTATGCTGCCGGATAGCTCTGCTTCTCCTTACAATCGAATGGGACGCGTAATCGCTGTTGCCAACCAGAAGGGTGGCGTCGGAAAGACTACGACCGCCATCAACCTGGCTGCGTCGTTTGCAGCCGCTGAAGTAAACACATTGCTTGTCGATTGCGATCCGCAATCGAATGCGACTAGTGGCCTGGGGTTCGCCAAGGATCCTGACCGCATCAGCTCCTATCACCTTCTGATGAAGGACGCCTCGGCTGAGGAGGCGCTGCTCACGACTGAGCTCGAGCAGCTGTGGCTGATTCCTGCGCACAAGAACCTGATCGGCGCCAACCTTGAACTGGTCGATGCAGAGGGGCGTGAGTTTCGCATGCGCGAAGCGCTCGCGCCACTGCGCGACCGGTTTCAGTTTGTGGTGCTCGACTGTCCTCCTGCGCTCGATCTGCTCACGCTGAACGCCCTGGTCGCGGCCGACGCGGTGCTCATTCCGATGCAGGGCGAGTACTTTGCCTTGGAAGGCGTGAGCGAGCTGCTCGACACCATCGAGCGCATCCGCGCGGGGTTGAATCCTGAGCTGGCCATCGAGGGCGTGGTGCTGACCATGTTCGATGACCGCACCAACCTGGCGCAGCAGGTCATGAGTGAACTCAAGAACTATTTCGGCGAGAAGCTATGCCAGACGACAGTGCCGCGGAACATACGGCTGGCAGAGGCGCCGAGCCATGGGAAGGCCGCGCTGGTGTACGATCCGCGATCGAAGGGTGCGGAGAGCTACATACGGTTGGCGAAGGAGATTATTGAGCGGCAGGCTTTCGTCTCTGAGCCTTCGGCCGTGAGCGCGGAGCCGCCGGCGGCCGCGGCGGAGCAGGCTGTGGGCGCGGAGTCCCAGGCGGTGGAGGAGATGCCGGGGGCGGCTGCGGAGATGGATAAGACGGCTTGATGGTATATTGATGTGCATCGATTTATATATTGATGCGTATCGATATATGTTTGGCGCTGCGGGCGGCGTCGCTCGCGGGAGGTGGTAGGGATCCTTCGACTGCGCTCAGGATGACAGGGCATTGTTTTACAAAAGGAAAATTTAGGGGAACATTCAGATGACTACTTCGGCGGCGGAGAATTTGGCGGGGCGGGCGGGAGATAAGGACAAAGAAAAGGTGGAGAAGCGGCGGGCGTTGGGGCGGGGGCTGGCGTCGTTGCTGCCGGGGCCACGGGCGGTGACTGGCGGGCAGAGTGGCGCTGCCGGTGAACCCCAGGTTCCTCACTTCGTTCGGAATGACACGGCTTCTTCGGGGGCGGCTTCTGTTCACAATGCAGCGGCGGGCGACGGCCCAGTTCGCGGAGAGGTTGTGCCGGGTACCATTCGGGCGGTGGTGGAGGAGGAAGAGTCGCGGGCAGGAGTGCCCGCGCCACACGTTGCTGCGCCACACGATGCTTCACAGGTAGAAGCCGAGCTGCGCTCGGCTGGACAGCCGGGGGCGGCTGTCCCCACATTCAATACGGCTGCTGCTGGCGTTCCTACATTCACCACACCGACGGGCGACGAGACTATCACGATTCATGCGCAGGCGGAGTCGCGGATGCCGGCGAATCTGGTGGTGAACCTGGCGATTGCGGACATCGACAAGAATCCGTTTCAGACGCGGTATGTGGAGGACGACGAGAAGCTGGAAGAACTGTCGGACTCGATCAAGGCGAATGGAGTGGTGCAACCGATCATGGTGCGCCCTTCGGACGAAGACGAAGGGCGTTACGTCTTAATACTGGGCGAGCGGCGGTTGCATGCTTCGAAGAAAGCGGGCAAGACGCACATTCCGGCGATGGTGCGGCGAGTGTCGCTGCAGCAGGCGGCGGAGATGACCATCATCGAGAACCTGCAGCGCGAGGATTTGAGCGCGCTGGAACAGGCGGAAGCGTTCCGCGTGTTGAGCACCAAATTTTCCTTGACGCAGCAGCAGATTGGGGAGCGGGTGGGGCTGTCGCGAGCGTCGGTGACGAATTACATGCGACTTCTGAAGCTGCCGCGCGACGTGATGCAGTTGCTCGCCGAAAAAAAGATCAACTTCGCGCAGGCCAAGGAACTGCTGAAGCTGAATGGCGATGACAAGATCGCGGAGGCCGCGCTGTATGCGGTGAAGAAAGGGCTCACGCTGGAACAGGTGGAGATGCTGGTGCTGCGGATGAACGGGCTGCTCGATCCGATTCCGGGGATGCCGGGACAGGAGCCGAGGAAAAGCAGCGGGGCGCGGTGGGTGGATCCGAATGTGCGGGCGGCGCAGTTGGATTTGGAGCGCATGTTGGGAGTGCGGGTGCGGATCCGCGACCGCAAGGGGAAAGGGAAGATTGTGATCGAGTATTCCACGGTGGATGATTATGACCGGGTGGTGGAGATGTTGAGGGGAAAGAAGTAGGAACGTGGCGCATTCCGGCGGCCCCATGGGCCGCCGTTGTCGTTTTTGGGGGAATCAGGATCGTTATCCGGTGGAGTGTGGAGCGGATTTTCACGTATGGTGGCCCGATATTCGGGCACATTTGGGCAGTGAGTGGGAGAGTGTTGATGATCCACCCCTATGTGGCCGACCATGCCCTTGGGGCGCAGCCGTGGGTAGGGATCCTTCGACTTCGCTCAGGATGACAGACGGCCGGGGATGGCAAACAGCATTCTTTCGCCCCTCCGGGGCTGGTCATCGTTAGGTGCGCTTTCCCACGGCTTGCGCCGTGGGCTGCATTCTTGCGCCGCTTCGCGGCTGGGTGATATGCGGCCTCGGGCGCGTTCATCGGGGTAGGGATCCTTCGACTGCGTGGGTGCGCCGCTTCGCGCCGCATCCACTTCGCTCAGGATGACAGAGCTGGGAGGGCGGGGATGATTGCAAGGCGGTTAGGCGTAGGTGAAGAGGGTCATGAAGCCGAAGTCCATGTGGAGTTGCTGGTGGCAGTGGAATAGGGTCAGGCCGGGGTTGTTGGCTACGAAATCGATTTCTACTTCCTGGTAGCCGCCTACCATCACTACATCTTTCATGATTCCTGACGTGGGGTGGCCGGCGTATTTTGTCAGCTCGAAGGTGTGGCGGTGAAGGTGGATGGGGTGGATGTCGTCGCTGGCGTTGCGCATGCGGAGGCGATAGCGCTTGCCTTCACGGAGATGGAAGGCGGGGTCGGCCATCATTTGATTCTGGGGATAGGCGGCGCCGTTGATGGTCCACTGATTGAAGCCTTCGAGGGCGGCGTTTTGTTTTTCGAAGAGCATGGTGAAAGTTTCGTCGGGCGCGGCGGCACTGGCGGCGGAATTTCCGAAGTGGGTGTAGTTCCATTTGAAGGGCGGGGGAGCGAGCCATTGGGGCTTGGCTTTGCTTCCGGCGTATTCGACGACGATGCCCATGCCGTGGTGGCGATCGTCGTCGTCGAGATCTCCCATGATCCAGACGCCGGGATGATTCATTTCGACGATGGCGGAGATGCGTTCTGCGGTTCCCAGCCAAAGGACCGGAACGCGAACGGGCTTGGGAAGCGGATTGCCGTCCATGGCAACGACGGTGAAGGTGTGACCGGGAAGGGCGAGGCTGCGAATCTCGGTGGCGCTGGCGTTGAGAACGTGGAAGAGAACGCGCTCGCCGGATTTCACGCGGACAGGTTCGCCGTGGCCGAGCATGCGTCCGTTGATGCTGAAGGAATCGTAGCCGACTTCGAATCCGTGAGGCAGGCCGCGGGCCAAGGAGGCTTTCATTTTGCTCTCGCCGGAATCTTTTAGCTCGGGGACGGGCTGCGCGGGGGAGAGGAAGTGCTGCGGCATGTCGCCGCCGCGGCTGAGGGTGGGCTGAAATTCTTTCAGCGTGAGGAAGACTTCGCGATCGTAATTGCCGGGATGTTCTTTGGGCTCGATGTAAACCGGGCCGACGAGGCCGCCGTATTGGCCGAGATCGAGATTGGCTCCGGCGTGGACGTGGGTGTGATAGAAACGGAATCCGGCGGGTTTGGGGGTGAAAGAAATTCTGCGTGAGCCGTGGGGCGGGATGAAGGGAGTGCCTTCTTCGGCGGCGCCGTCGACGTCGGGGGAGACGAGCTGTCCGTGCCAGTGGAGTTGCTCGGGGATGTCGGTGTCGTTGTGGACGTCGATGGTGACGGGCTGTCCTTCTTTGAAGCGAAGCAGCGGGCCGGGAAACTGGCCGTTGTAAGTGGTGACGGATAGAATTCGCCTGGGCGCGATCTCGAGGGGCTTGGTGGCGATGGTTAGCGTGTAATCGGCTGGAGCTTGGGCCAGGAAACGCGGAGGGGCGAGGAGAGAGGCGGCTGCGGCTCCGGCGGTTTTCAGGAAAGTGCGGCGGTCGGGGGACATGTCAGGGGGAATATAACGGATTTTGCGAGACGTTCGCGAGATCGCTTGGGAATCGAAGTCTCCAACCTAGCCGCAGAGGGCGCAGGTTGGATGGGATCCGCGAGGGGTTTTGAGTGGTAAGGGCTGGTTTCGCCAGTTATGGTGAGACAATCAGTTTGACGATGGCGATCAAGCGCAAAACCATCAACTACACCGTTTACCCGCCTCGGTTCAACCCGGAGAAAGACACGTGTTACGACTTTCGGACCATCGTCAAATCGCGCCTAGCAGCTAAGCGCTTCGGCATTGGGTCACGAGTTAGGCGGAATATAAATCGGGCAAACAAACAGCCGCTTGTTGAAGATTGGTGGGTCGAGAGAGTTTGGGAATGGGACGGTGTCGGCTTCAGAGATATCACGAATGACGCAGCGAAGGGCCTTCCGTAGAGTTGGATTGAAAGGCCCCACTTCGCGCCAAAGACGCGAGAGATGGGGCACCCGGGCACCCCGCATTCGACGCTCGGCGAGAAATGGGGCACCCAGGCTTTGGAAAAGGGTATTCTTGGCGAGCTAAATATTAATTCGCACTGGTTGGGGGAAATATGAATCTGAGAATTATGCGACAAGTACAGGTGGGTGGGCTGGTGGTGGGATCGGTGATCGGGCTGACCGGGGCGGATGCGGGAACTTTGCCGGCGCCGCCGGTGGCGAAGAAAGTTGCGCATGTGACGGAAGTGAACGGGCACCGGATGGAGGACAACTATTTCTGGCTGCGGGATAAGCCGAATCCGGAGGTGCGGGCGTATCTGGAGGCGGAGAACGCGTATACGGATGCGGTGATGAAGCCGACGGAAGCGTTTCAGAAAAAGCTGTATGGGGAGATGCTGGGGAGGATCAAGGAAACGGATGTAGAGGTGCCGTACCGCGAGGGGGAATATTTTTATTACACGCGGACGGAGGCGGGGAAGCAGTACGGGATCCGCTGCCGGCGGAAAGGGAGCATGGAGGCGGCGGAGGAAGTTGTGCTGGACGTGAATGAGATGGCCACGGGGCTGCCATTCATGTCGGTGAATGAATATGCAGTGAGTCCCGACGGGAATCTGCTGGCGTATTCGTACGACAACACGGGGTTCCGGCAGTACCGGCTGGCGGTGAAGGATCTGCGGACGGGAAAGGTTCTGGTGGATCACGCGGAGCGGGTGGGATCGGTGGTGTGGGCCAACGATAACAAGACGATTTTTTATACGCAGGAAGATGCGGTGTCGAAGCGGCAGTACCGGTTGTACCGGCATACGGTGGGAACGACGGGCGAGGATGCGCTGGTGTATGAGGAGAAAGATGAGCGCTTCGATGTGTACGCGGGGAAGACGCGGAGCGACGCTTATATCTTCTTGTATTGCGCCAGCCATACGACAAGCGAGGCGCGGTACATTCACGCGGACCAGCCGATGGCGGAGTTCAAGATGATGGAGCCGCGGAAGCAGGATGTGCAGTACTATCCCGACCACAATGGGGAGTCTTTTTATATTCGGGTGAACGATACGGGGAGGAATTTCCGGCTGGTGAAGGCGCCGGTGAGTGATCCGGAAAAAAAGAACTGGATGGAAGTGGTGGCGCAGGATCCGAACGTGATGTTGAACAATGTGGAGATGTTCAAGAATTTTTATGTGCTGATGGAACGGGAACATGGGCTGCCGCAGATTCAGGTGACGGATTTGAGGAGCGGGGCGTCGCATCGAATTGAATTTCCGGAGCCGGCGTACATGAGCCGCGGGTATGTGAATCGCGTTTATGACACGGCGGAATTCCGGTATGCGTACGAGTCGCCGATTACGCCGGCGTCGGTGTTTGCGTATGACATGGAGAAGGGGACGTCGACGCTGCTGAAGCAGAAGGAAGTGCCGGGCGGATATGACCGGACGAAATATGTGGTGGAGCAGATTTATGCGCCGGCGGCGGATGGAGTGAAGGTTCCGATTTCGGTGGTGCATCGCAAGGATGCGAAGCTGGACGGGAACGAGGGGCTGTATTTGTACGCGTACGGGTCGTATGGATTTCCGATCGATGCGTCGTTCAATTCGAACTGGTTCAGCCTGGTCGATCGGGGAGTGACGGTGGCGGTGGCGCACATACGCGGCGGCGGCGAGATGGGCAAGGCGTGGCACGATGCGGGACGGATGATGAACAAGAAAAATACGTTCACGGATTTTATTGCGTGCGCGGAGTATCTGGTGGGGCATGGGTATGGATCAAAGGACAGGCTGGTGATCGAGGGACGGAGCGCGGGCGGATTGTTGATGGGAGCGGTGCTGAACATGCGTCCGGATCTGTTCAAGGCGGCGGTGGTGGGCGTGCCGTTTGTGGATGTGATGAATACGATGCTGGATGAGACTTTGCCGCTCACGGTGGGCGAGTTTGAGGAGTGGGGGAATCCGAAGCAGAAGGCGGCGTTCGATTACATGATTACTTATTCGCCTTACGACAACGTGGAGGCGAAGAATTATCCGGACATGCTGGTGAAGACGTCATTCAATGACAGCCAGGTGATGTATTGGGAGCCGGCGAAGTATGTGGCGAAGATGCGGGCCACGCGGACGGATCATAATACTTTGATTTTGAAAACGAATTTAAGTCCAGCGGGGCACGGCGGGGCGTCGGGGAGATATGACCGGCTGCATGAGTCGGCGTTTGATTACGCGTATATTTTGCGGGAGATGGGGATTGAGGAGTAGGGGTTTGTTGACGGTTTCGTAGCGGTCAAAATCTTGATGTCAAAATCCCCACCCTGTCGCAAAGGGCGCGACAAGGGTGGGGCACCCGGCGGTCTTTTTTTAGAACTTCTTTCGCCCCTTCGGGGCCTGTTCTGATTCTTCTCAGCACCCACGGCTTGCGCCGTGGGCTGCATTCTTGCGCCGCTTCGCGGCTGCTTTTCGCGCAGCTGATCAGCTGTGCTGATTCACAGCCTCGCCGATTCCCTCGGTGCGCTGGGGTGACAAATCGACGCTCACCAATGGCAACCACAGCTAGATCAGGCCGGCGCGGACGCGGCGGAGGAAGTCTTCGCCGTCGGCTTTGGCCTGGGCCAGGACTTTGGGCTGGTTGCGGTACTCGAGGGCGATTTCCTGGAGGAAGAGTTCGACGGCGTCTTTGGGCTTGAAGCCTTGGGTGACGAGCTTGCGAATGCGCGGGGTGAAGCTATCGGCGTCGTCAGCGGAACCGAGGCGGGCGAGGTGGTCGGCGCAGCGGTGATCCTTAAACTTCGCGGAGGCGAGGCGGTCGAAAGCGGTCTTGGCTTCGGGATCGTTCAGCAGCGTGGGCACAGGGCTGTTCCATTCGCACTGGGAGCAGGTCCATCCGCGGAAAGAGTGGCTGGAAGTCCAGACTAGTTCTCTGGTGGTTTTGGGTTGAGTATCTGCGCCGCGATCCATCAACTGGGCGACTCCCGTCCCGCCGCTTGCGAGGGCCCATGAATTCTTTTCTGGATTTTACTCTGGAAGTGGGGGAGTGGGGCGTGTGCAGGTGGATTCTGGTCCTTAGTTTGTATGGAAAAGCTTTTGACCGCTGAGATCGCGGAAGGTTCGCTGAGGACGCGGAGAAATGCGGCGGGGACTGGGGTAGGGAGGAAGCCGAGCTTGCGCTCGGCCTGTCCGGTTCAGAGGACCCGGACCCACACAAGCAAAGGCAAAAGCTGGAGCCACACAGGCAAAGGCAGATTCTACTTGGCGAAGAAGTAGTCGAAGGATTTTACGGCGGTGAATTCGTCGTCTTTGATGTCGAAGACGGTGTAGAGCTTGGTAACGTGGAGGACGTCGCGAACTTTCTGGGTAAGGTGGAGGAGTTTGAGTTCGCCACCGGCGTTGCGGGCGGCGGTGAAGGAGCTGACCAGTTCTCCGACGCCGGAGCTGTCGAGGTAATCGACGCCGGCGAGGTTGAGGATGATTTTCTTTTTTCCGTCGGCGATCAGGTTGCGCACGGCGGCGCGGAGTTCGCCGATTTCAGGGCCGAGAATGAGGCGGCCATGAATGTCGAGGATGGTGACGTGCGACACTTCGCGGGAATCAATCTTCAAAGACATGGTCGCCGAGGCTTACGGCGGGAATGGTAGTTTGTGGCGGGGAGCAAGTCAATGGTGGAGAGCTAGCACGTCAAACACAAGGTCCCTCGACTTCGCTCGGGATGACAGTGCCAAAAGAAGCTGACAGCTGACAGCTGACCGCCGACAGCTGACCGCTGAAGGCTGACCGCTGACAGCTGACGGCTGAAAGCTGACGGCTTGAGGGCTGCGGCTAGTTGTGAATGCGGGGGCTTTGGGCTGGATTGCGATGGGGGCCGGGTGGTTCCTTTACAACTTTGACCTCAAAACTTACCGGGAGAGTTTTTGGGGGGAAGCATTGGGCGTTGTCGCAGGCTTGATAGCGGAGCACCCCGTGCATCACGTACTTTCCGGGCTGGACGGCATGCAGGGGATGGACTGCGACTTTGATGGAGAAATCGCCGCTGTAGACGTTCAGTTTTTCGTCGGGGGAGAAGGGGAAGCTCAAGTCTTTGCCAGGGGGATATTCGATTTTTCCCAGGATGATGTCGGTGGGCAAGTCCATTTTCAGATTTGTGGGAATCAGGAATTCGGACTTGGGCGTGTTGGAGTTGATGTGAAATCCGGAAGCGACTCGGAAATCGAGATCGACCATGGTTTGAGCGGCGCGCCGGGCGGTGACAAGCGCGATGGGAGCGAACGAGACCGAGGGCGCCTTTACCGATTGCGTCGATGCGGCTGTGGTCAGCAGAATCAGCAAACTGATCAGCTTCGAGTTGTGCACTTGCGACTTCACTTCCGGTACATCCAATAGTAGATCGATTGGCGCGACGTTCCTATTGTCACTTCTGAGGCTGCGCGGCAGAGGCCTGGGAGTTTGCCGCTTGCGTGTCGAGGGCCTTCTTGATCGAGTCCTCGATTTCGGCCTTGCCTCTCAAACCGATGATCTTGTCGACGATCTTGCCGTCGCGGCCGATGAAGAAGGTTTCCGGCAAGGCGGGAACGCCGCCGTAGGCGTCGCCGACGGCTTCTTTGCCGAGGAGCACGGGATAGTTCACGCCCATTTCCTTGGCGAACTTGGCGATGTCTTCTTTGCTCGAATCGTCCATGGCGACGCCGACGATTTGCAGGCCTTGCGCGCCGTACTGATTCTGCAGGTCGACAAACCAGGGCATTTCGATTTTGCAGGGGCCGCACCAGGTGGCCCAGAAATTCAGCAGGACGGCTTTGCCGCGGAGGTCGGAGAGGCGCATGCTTTTGCCGTCGAGCGATTCGAGGGTGAAGTCGGGCGCGGGGCCGGACTTGGCTCTGGCCGCGGGCGACGGCCCGGAGCGGCGCGCCATGTGGAAGCCGAAATAGAGCATGGCGGCGGCGACGAGTGCCACCACGACGAGAGCCATGGGATTGCGCTTCCCCGGAGTCGCGGGAGGCGGTGCGTCGGCGTCATATTTTCCGCCGTAGACCTCTGCGCTGGGATACGGTGTGCCACATGAGTTGCAGGTTACAGTGGCGGGAACGGCGCTCTCTTCACGAAGTGCTGCCTTCTCATGCGTGACCCAACACTTGGGACAGCGCCAGTGAGATTTGTTCTGCGGCGCCTGGTCCGGTATTTGCTGTTCCGACATAACTCAACTCCTCCAACTTACAACGCAAAACGATTCAGAAACGACAGCCAGCTTGAAATGAGAGTGAAGCGGCCAATCACCAGCAAAACTCCGAGGGCGATCAACAGGCCGCCGCTGGCGACTTCGAGCACGTGCATCTTCGAGCGGAAGCGGCTGTAAAACTTGAGGAAGCGCTCCATGAGCAAAGACGTAAGCAGAAACGGCACGGCCAGTCCGAGAGAATAGACCGCAAGTAAAAGGATGCCCTTCGTGACTGTGTCCTCCTCGCTGGCGAGGGTGAGGATGGCAGTGAGGATGGGGCCGAGGCAGGGAGTCCAGCCGAAGGCAAAGGCGAATCCGATGACGAAGGCGCCGATGGGAGTGCTGCTACCCTTCACGCTGTGCAGGCGCGCGTCGGTGTAGAGGGCTTTGATTTTGAAAATTCCGGTCAGGTGCAATCCGAAGATGATGATGACGACACCGGCAACGATGGAGAGCGTGTGTTTATAGCGGGCGGCCATCTGGCCGATTTCGGTGGAGATCGCGCCCAGGGTGATGAAGACTACGCTAAAGCCGAGAATGAAGCCGATGGAATTGATCATCACGCGCCGCATGAGTTGGCCCTGCGGCGCCTTCAGTTCTTCGACGCCCGCGCCCGAGATGAGCGAAACGTAGCCCGGCACCAGCGGGAGCACGCACGGCGAGAGAAAAGAAATCAGGCCGGCGAAGAACGCGGCAATGGGAAGTGGCAGGCTCTTCATTCTTCTTTATTGTATCTGTTGAATGCTCTTTCATTCGATAAGACGCGCGGGGCGGGTTTTAGTTGCAAGATTCCGAACCATACAAACCTGGCCACGGATCTACACGGATTCGCACGGATAAGGCAATGAAATCTTCATCCGTGAAAATCCGTGAGATCCGTGGCCGAAGATCCGCTGGGTCAGGGACGCTTTGCGGGTTGGGGCGAGGACGCTGCTGGTGCGGACGTTTGTTCGGGGGATTCGCCGAGCTTGCGCAGAAATCCTCCGGGGAGAATGGCGGCGAGTACGGCGCGGCTGCCCTCCTGGCGAACTTGCAGGCTTTCGAAAAGAGCTTTGACATCTGCGTCGGTGCCGGCGGATCCGACCGATATTTCGGCGGAGCGAAACATGGAGAGGTAAGTGTTGGCCTTGTCGGCGATGGCGCGGGCATCGTCGTCGCTGGCCGCCCAGGCTTCGGCGCGGAGGTGCAAGGCGTCGACGCGCAGGGGGAAATGCAGCGGGTTGTAGCTGGCGGAGATGACGAGGTCGGCGGGTTTGGGAAAGAGCGCAGCCCAGGTGTCGAATTGGCGGGCGAGGGGTTCGGTGCGGGCGACCATCCAGAACGGGCTGGCGAACTGGACGTGCCGGTAATAGCGGCGCAGCAGAGCTGGGCCGCCAAACGGGGAGGCAAGGCGGCGGGAACGATCGACGATGCCGCGGATGACGGCAGCGTCGTCGTGATTGGAGGCGGCGACGGTATCGACGGAGAGAATGGCGATGCGGAAGGTGCGTCCGTAGAGCGGGATGGTGAAGATGTCGATGGAGTTGTAGTTCTCGACCGACTGGGCGATCTGCTTCAGGTAGGCCAGGGATTTGGTGCGATCGAATTTTGCGGTGAAGACTTCGGAATAGCGAGGCTCCGTCGCAGCGCCGCCGGTACCGCCGCCGGGCCATTTTTCGGGGTAATGGATGGCGAAGGCGACGGCATCGAGATCGCGCTCGAAGTCGAATCCGGTTTCCTGGATGAAGTGGTCGTATTCAGGATCGTGCGCGACGGGCAGAAGAAGCTTGCCTCCGTTGGCTTTGCGGGCCCAGCCGAGGTTGGCGTAAACGAAGGCGTCGGCGCCCGGGAGAAGGCGGGCGGGCTCCGGGGGAGCCTGTTTGCGGAGCTGGACGGCGAGGATCACCGCGGCAGCGACGATCACGAGCGCCAGAGAGATGGGGAAAGCGCGTCTAATTCGCATGAAATGCGGTCAGGGATGAAATGATAGCACTGCGGTTAGAAAACTAAAGCATTCACCACGGAGGGCACGAAGGTTCACGGAGGAAAGCCCAAAAAATCCAGAACGTATGCACCACCCCATTTGGATCTGAGTTCCAATTCAGAGTGCGGAATGCTTGCGTGGGGAATTCTCCTTGTGATACCTTAAATAATTGTCCCGGACATCTGGAAGGGATCAGAGGGATAAGTTCGCGCGAAGGTGCGGCTTACCCGGGATTGCTGGCGTAGCTCAGTCGGTAGAGCATCTGATTTGTAATCAGAGGGTCAGGGGTTCAAATCCCTTCGCCAGCTCCAGGAAACGCAGTTCCGGCAGGCGGATTCGGTAGCGGCGCAACAGGTTTTTCCAACGCACTCCATTCGTACTTTTCCGGCGTGCAGTGATCAAGAGCAGTGATCAACGTTCATCGCCGTGTTCAGGCTTGAGCCTTGGTTTCCCTGTGTTGCGAAAATGAAGTGTGATTCGAGCTGCGCCTGAGTGTGCGGGATGGGCCGGGAGCAGCGGTTCGGCGTGTGGTTTGCCGGACGAGCGCGACAGCCGCATCGCCCGAAGATTTTGCACAGGTGGGTGAGTGGTTAAAGCCAACAGACTGTAAATCTGTCCCTCCTAGCGAGGTACGAAGGTTCGAATCCTTCCCTGTGCACCATGATTCACGTGAATCGCTTGTCCATTGCGTTGGTCTGTTATGTGGCGCTGGGAGCGCTGACGTGGGCGACGATTACCGACCCGAAGATTCGGGCGGGAACGCTGGTGATTTTGGCGCTGTTCGCGGTGAAGTCGGTGTTGCGCCGCAATGAGGTGCTCCGCCCGGACAAGGACGCGGAGTAGTTGAGGCGATTTGCGGGCGTGAGCGAAGCGGGCGCCCGCAGCCGAAATCCCGAAGCGTTTTTCGCGAGGGATATCAAGAGCTGAAGGCGGATAGCTGACAGCTGAGTTTCAGGGCCGATGTAGCTCAGTTGGTAGAGCACTCCCTTGGTAAGGGAGAGGTCACCAGTTCAATCCTGGTCATCGGCTCCAGAATCGGAAGTTGGGTTTGTGGAAGGGCACGGCTTCAGCCGTGCCGTCAGGAGTCGGAATAGATCGCGGCTTTAGCCGCTGAGGTTTTAGCTGACGGCGGATAGCTGACAGCTGGGTTTCGCGGGAGTAACTCAGTGGTAGAGTCACAGCCTTCCAAGCTGTTGGTCGCGGGTTCGATTCCCGTCTCCCGCTCCAGAAGTTGGAAACGCGCATAGCGCGAGAGTCGTGTGGCGGTAGGGATCCTTCGGCGACAGAAGACGCCGCCTCGGGGTGACAAGAGTCAAAGAGATGACAGGGAGTTTTCAGCAGGCGGCCATCAAGGTAGAGAAGGCGCAGGAATTCGCCGGGCTGCAAGCGGCGGTCGCGCAGGCGTTCTTGCCGGAGAAGGCGGAGAGTTTCCTGAAGCAACTGGACCGCAAGGGAATTCGCGTGCGGGATTTTGACGCGGTGCTGGCGCAGCGGGTGCTGGAATCGGTTGGAGAGTCGGGGCTGGGCGCGCGGCAGTTGTATGAGGCGCTGCCGGTTTCGGACCAGGCGCAGATGCGGGAGTTTTACCTGTCGAAGCTTGAGGGCGTCGACGTGGCGCTGCGGCACAAGTTTAAGAAGCTGTATCAGTACTACTGATAGGGATCCTTCGCGGCAAAGCGCCGCTGAGGATGACAAGGATTTAACTGAGAGCTGACAGCTGAGAGCTGACAGCTTGGAAGCTAGGAGCTAGAGGCTGGAATATGGCGAAAGAGAAATTTGATCGGAATAAGCCGCACTGCAAC
>DASSRO010000046.1:0-5212 GCA_035701745.1 Candidatus Sulfotelmatobacter sp.
GAGGCTGACGTTCGAGATACTTGCGGACCTGATGGTAGTCAAATAGCCCGAGTTCCAGAATGGCCGCGCATGCGTCGTCAACACGGGCCGCGCCATAGTGCCTGGTCAGCGTCAACATGCCGAAGAGTCGGCGGACGGCGGCTTCCCCATACCGCTCGTGCATGCCGCGACAGAGGATGTCGACATGTTTGCCCGCCTTGCCGACGCGCAGCAGCAGGTGCAGTGTGGTCGGCGGAGTCTGCCTCGGTCGGTCTTGTTCTTGGACTAGCCGGCCGCCTCGCGGCTGTCGTAAGTGTTCACGCAACAGTTCCCCATTCATGGGGTTCATTAGGCGCACGCGTTGGTTGTCCCATTGGACGCGGACGCGGCGCCCAATCCAGCCCGGAGGGGCTCCATAGTAGGCCGCGTCGACTTCCACGCAGCCGTCCAGGTGAACGGAACGTTCGCCGTAGTGGTAGTAGCGGAAGGGTTCAACCGGCAAAGGCAGCAGAGTAGGCCGCTCCTCTGCAAACATGGCTGCGACCTGGCGCTTGGTTGTGCCATGGATGCGAGTGTCGGCCCAACGCTCTTCCCAGTGGTCGAGGTATCTCTGAGCCTGCTCCAAGGATTCGAAGCGTTGACCTTTCAGCGGCGTGGACTTGGCATGGCCAACGCCCCTTTCGACCTTGCCTTTGGCCTGCGTGGTCAACTACAGCGCATTCGAACGTTGCCGCCGAAACCTTTGAGGTTGTTCATCCATACCATCCTCTGAGAGGCCAGCGTTTCAAGCTGGTCACCTACCGCCACAATTGGGGCGAGGATCGAGTTTATTTCCACGACAGCAGCGGCCTGCTGCGCTCAATTCCAGCGTGCTGGACGACTGTGCTGCCCGGAGACCCGTTTGTGTTGTTGGCCGCTGGACGGTGCCTGTTCCGATACGAGGATCTGTTGAGGCTCGCCGATTTGGTGGAGAAGGCCCGATGATTCTGGCGCGTCGGGAGTGTAAAGACAATAACGCCGTATATGTAAAGAGAATCATGCCGGAGATGCCACCTGACCTCCTGCGCCAGCAGGCATTTTTATGCGTAATATATTCAATAGATATTGAGCACGGATCGCAAAAAGAGCTTGACAGTATACCGGCATGGAGCATAATTGTATTTACAGACGTTCACGGCTCGCGAGCTGACGATGGCCGACCGAGACACCAAACTCCGGACGCTCCAGCAACAGGGAACGCTAAACCCACGCCCCAAAGCCGTCCGCGACGAGGTGTTTCTACAGGACGAGTTCTTCGATCCTCGCGATCTGGTTCAGGTCAAGTACGAGATGTTGCGCCGGGTGCGGACCGAAGGGCAGTCTGTTACCGATGCGGCGTCGAACTTTGGTTTTTCGCGGCCCTCTTTTTATCAGACACAATCGGCCTTCGAGCAAAACGGTCTTGCCGGCTTGGTCCCACACAAACGCGGTCCCAAGCAGGCACACAAGCTCACCGAGGAGGTCATCACCTTCATTGGCGAGGTGCGCCAGAAAGAACCCTCGATTCGATTGCCGGACCTGGTGAACCGGATCGCGGAACAGTTCGCCATCAAGGTTCATCCACGAAGCATCGAGCGCAGCCTGCTTCGCCACCAAAAAAAACGCCGCTGAACGGGGCCGTCGATCCTTCCGCCGCGCGGCGGCAGAATCATCTGGCCGCCCATTACGAGCAACTGCGCCGAGATGCCATGCGCCGGTCTGGCGGTGGAAGCTTGGGCCTTACTCTTTTCCTGCGCCGTGGCATGACGGCCTGGATGCAGGCTTGCTCGGAATGCGCCGACGTCGAGACCGAGCCGTGCTCTCCCTCCGACGGCCAGGAAACCATCCCCGTGGAGATGCGCTCGCAACTCACCACGCTGCTGGCAGGCATGATTCTTTCTCTACAACTGGAGGCAACCCCATGACAGACGTCACACACCAAAAAGTGAACGCCGGGCACTTGAAGCGAAACGCCTATCTTTACGTTCGCCAATCCACGCTTCGCCAAGTGTTCGAAAATACCGAAAGCACCAAGCGGCAGTACGGACTTCGCCAGCATGCGGTTGCCCTGGGCTGGCCCGTCGAGCGCATCATCGTCATCGACAGCGACCTGGGGCAGTCCGGCGCATCGGCTGTCGATCGGGAGGGTTTTCAAAAGCTGGTTACAGAAGTCAGCTTGGGCAAAGCCGGCATCGTGCTCGGCCTGGAAGTCTCTCGGCTGGCGCGAAACTCCACGGACTGGCACAGGCTGTTAGAAATCTGCGCTCTCACGGACACGCTCATCCTCGATGAAGACGGTGTCTATGATCCATCGCACTTCAATGATCGTCTCCTGCTGGGTCTGAAAGGAACCATGAGTGAGGCTGAGTTGCACGTGTTGAGGGCCCGCCTGCAAGGTGGCATCTTGAACAAAGCGCGTCGTGGCGAGTTGCAGTGTCCCTTGCCAGTCGGCTTCGTCTACAATGCCAGCCACGAGCCTGTCCTGGACCCGGACAAGCAGGTGCAGGAAAGCATTCGATTCTTCTTCGAAACATTCCGGCGCACCGGATCGGCATGCGCTGTGGTGAAGGCTTTTCGTCAGAAAGCACTCTTGTTTCCGCGGCGGCTGAAGAAGGGGCCGAACAAAGGTGATCTGGTTTGGGCGGAGCTCCCACACAGTCGCACGCTACACCTTCTGCACAACCCTCGTTATGCCGGCGCATTCGTATATGGCCGCAGCCGCACCCGCAATCATCCCAATGGCGGCACGTCCTACACGCGGCTGCCGCGTGAGCAGTGGATGCTGCTCAAGAATGCTCATCCGGGTTACATCTCCTGGGAGCAGTATGAGGAGAACCTCCGACGTCTTCGAGAAAACGCCCAAGCGATTGGAGCCGACCGTCGTAAGAGTCCTCCACGTGAGGGTCCCGCCTTGCTGCAAGGCCTGGTGGTCTGTGGCATCTGCGGGAGCCGGATGACGATTCGATACCACGCGCGCCAGACGCACCTTGTGCCCGAGTACGTCTGCCAGCGCGACGGCGTCGAACACGCCATCTCGATATGTCAGCGAGTTATCGGGGACCAAATCGATAAGGCCGTCGGCCAACTTCTGGTGGAAAGCGTCGCACCGTTGGCACTCGAGGTCACGCTGTCAGTCCAGCAGGAACTTCAGGCCAGAATCGAAGAAGTGGATCAGCTACGCAAGAAGCAGGTGGAGCGAGCCCGTTATGAAGCCGACTTGGCGCAGCGCCGTTATCTTCACGTCGATCCTGCGAACCGTTTGGTCGCGGACTCACTCGAAGCGGATTGGAACGAAAAGCTGCGTGCCTTGACAGAAGCGCAGGAGCAGTATGAGCAGCAACGGCGGCGAGACCGTGTAGCGGTTGACGAACAGCAGCGCGCTCGAATCGCCGCACTGGCCAGCGACTTTCCACGCCTGTGGCAAGATCCGAAGACGCCTGACCGGGAGAGGAAACGCATGGTGCGCCTGCTGCTGGCGGACGTGACGCTTATCCGCGGCACCGGCATTACAGTTCATGTTCGGTTCAACGGCGGCGGCACCAAGACGCTAGAATTACCAAGGCCCTTGACCGCCTGGGAACTCAGGACAACACCGGCGGAGATTGTTGCTGAGATCGATCGACTGACGAATGATCATACCGACAAGCAAATCGTGGAGATCCTGAATCAACGCGGCGCGCTTTCTGGTTGTGGGCAGCGGTTCAACAGTCGCATCGTCGCGCGTCTCCGCCGCGAATACAACCTCAAGCCGCGGTATGATCGGCTGCGGGAGAAGGGTTTGCTGACGCTCGAAGAAATGTCGGTGCGACTGGAAATCGATCCGCATACCGTCATCACGTGGCGGAACCACGGTCTGCTTCGCGGTTACCCGTCGAATGACAGAGACGACTGGCTGTACGAGGACCCCGGGCCCAATCCACCGCGGAAGGCGCAGGGTGTCAAACTCGAAAAACGGCGCCACCTAATGGAGAACATCGTTTGCGGTTTGCACGAGGTGCAGTATGAAGCGTAAGCCTTACGATCGGGATCGTTCACGCGACAGGGTAGCGGGACGGCGCCGTAGTGGTTCAACACATCGCGGTAGAGATGATTGATGGTTGGGTCGTAGATATCGGGTGAAAGCACGCCTTCGCGGAGGTTGTCGAGCACGATGGTGCGCGTGACGCCGCCGAGCCGGCGGAAAGCTTTCTCATGCAATTCCGCCCAGATCTGTGAAGTCGAACGGAAGACCAGGAGCCGGACGCATTTGCGGCTGTAGCCAAGAGTCAGAACGAACAGCCGGGAACGACGATATTTACCGGTCTGCGGGTCACGGATCATCGGGCCAGAGCCGTAATCAACCTGCGCCTCTTCACCTGGGGCGGATTCAATGATCACGCACGCTTCCGGTGCGCGGCTGCCGCGGATCTTGTGCACGAAGCGGCGAACGCTTTGATAACTGGCAGCGAAGTGGTAGACGTCGACCAGATCCTGCCAAATGGCTTTTGCGTTGCGACCTCGCGACAGATCTGCTTCGATTACCTCGTGATAGATTTCGCAGGCGCTGGCAGACGGGCAGCGACTCGGATTCGCCGGCGGCCCGGGGTCCATGGTCTCGGTGGCGGCGGCTGAATCAGAGTCGGTGATCACCTGCTCGGTCCCACTGGCCGGTTTTGCGTCTGGCGAAGGGGTGTGAATGCCGGGATCGGCTTTGTTTTCGGGCTCCGAGTCGGTGATCACCTCCGCGCAGCAACTGGCCGGTTTTGACGGTAACAAGCGGCCGCGGGGTCGTCTCAGATCCACGCCGGCTTCCTTTAAGTAGGCGGAAATCGTCTCTCGACGGAATCCGGTCATCCGCTCGATCCGCCGCAATGACCAGCCGAGACGGCCAAGGGCGATAACTTGCTGTTTTTGCTCTTCTTTCAAGACATTGCTCACAAGGACGGAAGATATCGTTCCGTCCGGGTCAATGTCCTGGTTTGCTGGCCTACAACTGGCCGGTTTTCAGGTGATCACGACTGGCCGGTTTTGAGGTGATCCCCGAGGGCTTAAGCGACCACCGCTGCACTACCCCCTCAAATCGATCGCCCGCATCACCGATCCGCCCTCCCCCATCAGCAGGTCTGGTGAACAATGATGTCGCCCTTGCAAAGGTGGCAAGGAGCTTCAGACCGAGGGTGACGGACCCCGTTGCGGCGAGCGACTGTGGCACCTCAGTGAGCAGTCGACCGGTGAT
>DASSRO010000047.1:0-3136 GCA_035701745.1 Candidatus Sulfotelmatobacter sp.
CTTGCACCGCCGCCGAAGCCTCGCGCAGGTTCCTCAGAGACCCCTGAAAAAATTCTTCGTCGGTCAGCACCGACAGCGCTGCCGCCCCCGCTTCCGCCAATTCCAGCGCCAACTCCGCCGGATGGAATTCAGCTCGGATCAACCCCTTCGAAGGCGACGCTTTCTTCAACTCCGCAATCACCGCCACTCCCTCGAGGCTCTTCGACTTCAACGCCCGTCGAAACCCGCGCGGCACGTGCCGTTCCACCAGGCGCTCAAACTCGCGCAAGTCAGCTTCCCGCTTGGCTTCCGCCACTCGGCGCCGCGTCGCACTCACAATCTGATCCAGAAAAGCAGCCATAGCTCCAACAGGACTCGCAGGGCAGGAGAATCTTTCGATTATACGGGAAAGGAAAGCCGCCGCCCTCGCCGCTTCGCCAGGCGTCTCGAGGAACAAATGCCTCAAGGCCGGAACGAGTACGTGTACTTCACGACAAAGCGCTGCTCATAAAACTGCGCCGGATTCGCCGCCGCCAGGCTCGCAAATTTCTGCCCCGCCGTGTAAATCACATACAGGTCGCTATCCGGACGATAATTCCACCGCAATCGGATGTTCGCGCTCGCTGCCTGCGCATTGGCCGTGTCCATCTGCAGAATCGTTGAGAGCGACAAAAAGCGCGAGAATGCATAATCGGTCTCGAGCGTCCCAAACACCACCGAGAAATCGCGCGCTTGTTGTATTGCGCCAGTCGTTCCATCCGTTGTCTGCAAATGAAATCGGTTCCACTGTTCGGCGAAACTAAACGACAGCCGCGGACTCGCCCGGTACGAAGCGCGAATCCGCGCTTCATTCAACGTTCCGTTGTAATATCCGCCAAACCTTTCGTAGAAACTCACCGTCGTCTTCCGATCCTTCGGCGATCCGTACGTGAATTGGTGGCGCGCCCAGTTATAGACTCCGACCGGAATAAAGAGATTCTGGTAAATATTGAACGGCGTCGTCAGCCGCTGGGCGAACACGTCCACGATGTCATCATCGGTGTACGACCCATTATTGAAGTCCGCTCGAAAGGTCGCCTGCCACTCCTGCGTCTGCACTTCTCCATGGGTGTCCGGATCGTGCGCCAGAAAGCCCTCAAAGTTTAGTTCGCGCACGCCTCCCACTTGTGGGCGCGCCTTGAAATTCGCATCTGCAAAGTCACAAACGCAGTCGGTCCTCTCCACAAATCCCACCTCGGGATTAAAGTTCGGCCCAATCTTCCGATGTTCCGCATAAAGGTCGAGCCAGTTCGATTTGTAAATCAGCCCCGCCCCCAGCATCGTTTGTCCGCCCTTGCAATCGCTCGGATTCAATGCGCACAGCACGTATCCGGGACTCCGCGTCTGGGCCGCGAACCCAACCAGCGTGAGGTCTTTCAATAGCACCAGGTGTCCGTCCACCCCCTCCGTCTGGTTGAAATTCCCCGCAGGATTCCCCGACCGCTTATCGATTCCCATCGCCCCGATATACGACCCGTTGCTGCCCAAAGAACGCTTCACCCGCACAACTGCATAATTCGCATACGGATTCGGCCCGGAAGATCTGGTATCCACATCCATCACGCCGAGTTCGAATCCACCCAGCGAACCTGTCAACCGACCTCCGCCATTGATCGGCACCTCCTGCCCCGTCAGCGGATCAATGCCAATCTGCCGGCTGAAGAACAGCTGATCTCCGGTCTCGATACTCATCGGAAAGGAGAACACGCTCGCATTCTCCAGAAAGAACTGCCGCTTTTCTGGAAAGAACAGCTTGTAAGGCGTCAGGTTAAACGCTTGCACATCCACGTCGCTGTCGGCAAAGTCGGTGTTGCCCGTCAGGTTTGCCACCAGATCTGAGCGAATCCCGTACTTGATATCGATGCCGCCGGTGTGCAGCGCGCTGGTTCCAGGCGTCAAGCCACTGCTCTGCGCGCTCGCCGGAAGATGGCTGAAACCTCCCAGCCCGTAAGGCTTCACGACGAACAGCCGCCCGCTCCCGATGTCCGTGATCCCGCGCAATTCTCCGGCTTCGCTGATCTTGCTGACCCCAAATGTTCGCCGCCAGCCGCTCCAAAGGTCTTCCTCGTTCTTACGGCGAATGAAGCGCTTGAAGTTGACGCCCCACACCACATCGCGGCTGCGCATGAAGTTCAGCGTCGAAAATGGAATCTCAACCGTCGCCGTCCATCCGTCTTCCGTGATCCGTGCCTCCGAAGTCCACACGCCATCCCAGCCCGAATCTCCGTCCTGTGTCTCATCCATTTGTGGCTGATCCGTGAGCAAACCGTCGCGTTGCGTGCCCAGGGGATTGATCTGAAACAGGTAGGCATTCCGGCGGTCTCGTCTTGAATCAATGACGATTTCGAAGTAATCGTCAAATTCCTGGCTCACATCTCGCCGCAATTGCGAAGCCACCACACCGTGCGATGCCGAGTCGTGGCACACGATTCCGAAATACACATGATCATGCGTATACAGAATTCTTACCTCTGTATTTTCAGTCGCGGGTTGTCCCTCGAATGGCTCACGCTGCCGGAAGTCCGCAATTGGCAAAGCTTGTTGCCAGATCGGATCGTTGAGAGTCCCGTCGATCTTGGGCGCGCGCTCCACCCTTATCGCCCGAGCCGACCGAACGCTTTGCTCAATCGCTCCCGGCACCTTGTTTTGCGCAAGACTGGGTTGTGCGCAACCTGCTCCCAATAAGAGCACGTACACCCAGAGATGCCATCTGCTTCTTTGGCGCGTCGACAGGCGTTCCCCCAAGCACTAAAACACCACTAACAGACGAACCTGAACCATTCCTGAAAATCAGAAAGAGTGGGGCTTATGCCTTGAAACCTTGAAACTCTGAAACCTTGAAACCTGCCTCTCCCTACTCCATCCCCAACGACTTCTTCACCGACGCCCCATACTCCCGCGCCTTCTCCAACACCCGCGGCTCATCGATAGTCAGCAGTTTTCGATCCTGCATCACCACGCGCCCACCAATGACTACGGTCTGCACAGCACTCCCCTTCAATGAGTACGCGATCTGCGCGTAAACGTCATACATCGGCACCGCATTCGGCTCCTGCAAACTAATCAGCACCAGATCCGCCTTCTTCCCCGCCTCCAGCGACCCGACCTCCTTCTCCAT